>DYEX01000059.1 GCA_020725525.1 Desulfovirgula sp. | reverse complement strand
CTCGTCGGCAGTTACTTCATTATACTAATTAGTCAAGGTAGCCTCAGGGCTACCTTGACGCGTTTATCCGGTTACTTTTGCGGGGGTTGCCCGGAACCGAAAGTAAACCTGGGGTAGATGGACAGGTCGAATTTGCCCTTTCCGGTTTTATCAAGGTAGACCACGGAAATCAATTCCCTGAGCAGCTTGTTCTTCAGGGTCTTGTTTTCCGCGGCCTGATAAGCGGAAAGGAAGGTGTTGATGTTTTCCCGGAGCACCAGCATGTCCCGTTCCGGCTCGGGTTCGGAGCTTTTCCGTGTGGGAATTAATTCCAGCAAGGACAGCTCCTTTTCGATCTCGCCCTTCCGTTCCAGGAAAGTCTCGTCATCGTAGATGCCGGCTTCGTATTTCTCACAGATGAACTTCAACCTGCGCTTCAGCTCGGCCCGTTTCTTTTCAACCAATTCGTCGGTGTCGATGGCGGCAGCGGCTTCCCTTTGCTTATTGTAGACTTCCCCGAAAATCTCTTTCAGCCTTTGCACGTCGAAGCTGCCCAGTGTTTTGAGGTATTCCAGGATGGCGGCCTCGACGTCCCGGTACTTTACGGTGGTGCAGCCAGGTGTGGGGCACCACAGGAATTCCTTGTGATATTTGCTTATCTCCCCATTTTTTTTGCGGTAGCGTTGAACGGAATATTGGCGGACCATACGTCTGCCGCATTTCGCACAGACCACCAGCCCCGCCAGCTCGCAGGGGGAGAAGTCAAGTTTGACATTGGGCAGGTTCCTGCCGCTACGAAACTTCTGCTGGGCGAGAAACCAGGTTTCCGGATCGATGATGGGCTCATGTGCGTCGGCTACAACTATCCATTCGTCCTGGGGCCTGGGGTAGTATTTATTATCCACCCGCCGGGAGGTGCGGTATTTCGCAGTTCCTATGTAAACCTCATTCTGGATTATCCGTCGCACCGTCATGTAATTCCAGCTTTTTGCTCCCCCGGGGGTGGGTACGCCCATCCGGGTAAGGTAACTCGCTATAGCCCGGAAAGATACGTCTTTTGTTATGCCTTCTTCTTCAATTCCGTGGACATAGAGGGCAAATATCAGCCGGACCACCTGGGCCTCTTCCTCGACTATCTCCAGTCGGCCGGTGTGTGGGTTGAGGCGGTACCCAAACGGAGTAATGCCGGACATCCACCGGCCCTCGTGGGCCAGGTTGTACTTTGCGCTTATCAGACGCTCCTTTATCATTTCAAATTCCTCTCGGGCGAAAAAAAGCGCAAAACGAATCTGCTGAGCGTCGGCGGGGTTCTGGGGGTCATAGATTTTGTAGGGAGTGATGATGTAGATTCGCCTGGTGACGAGAAGGTCGTAAATCCGCCCCATGTCTTTATAAGATCCGCGCCCAAGCCGGGATATTTCCTTGGCGGCTATTGCATTGTATTTGCCCTGCTCCAGATCCGCCAGGACCTGCTGGAACACCGGCCGGGTTTCGATCCTGTCTCCGGAACCGATTTCTTCCACCTGGTCATAGGGAATGCCCAGATCGTCCAGTACTTTGGCCATTATCCTTTTTTGAATGGCTAAAGTGTCTTCGCCGGTGCGCTTTTCCCTTTCTATATCCTGCCGGGATCGGCGCAGGTAGTTGATTATGCGGTAGATGTTGAGTGTGAAATCCGCGTCGATAATCTTTCCCCCGTGTCGTTTCGAGGAGCCCGCCGCGTGAGTGCTGTTTCGTGACAAGTCAACCAGCCCTCCCGGGTTTGGTATGAAGAACGGTATTCCACATATACCAAAAAAATACCTGCCCGTGCGGGCAGGTATTTAACAGGGTGGTGGAGCCAATAGCTACCTCTAGGGAAGAGTTAACCTGCTATCGAATGTAGCTCTAATTTTCACCATTTCACTTTATCGTCATGGGACCTGGGTCTGTATTACCTTTTGGCTACAGGTATTGCGGGCGAAAAAATGCGATTTTCGTTTACCTTAAAACAGGGAAAAGTTTCTTTTGCGGAGAATATATCCCAATTAAGACCTCGTTTGAAAATAGCTCTCAAATATTTTACCCTAAAACAAGGTGAGACCCAATTATGAACGAACAGATTAATAATTTATTTGCTGAATTACCAAGTGCTTTAGTAAATGAAGTATTACAAAGCACCGAAGGTTTGAGCCAGGCATTACTTGAAGGCTTTGAAAAAGTACATGAGCAAAGGGAGCGATGGCGGAAGAAATTAATGAATCTTGGTATTTTACGCAGGGAGTCAGAACTTCCTTATATGCCAATACCTACCACTTGTGGGGTTGATGGTTCTTACGCGATTGAACATCTATTAACCAGTGATTTAGTTGCAGCAGCAGCTGTAGCCGTTGAGGGTCTTACCCCACCTTCTGAAACTCGATATTGGCCTGAGCCACGCCACAAGGTGTTGGTAGAGATGGAGGTTCATGATTCTGGAACTGGGACCATACTAAGGGCCTTTATGATCGGAATGGAACTTGAGCTTGCATCTAATGCTCCGCACGAGCTCGTCTTTATTGATGGCTCACTTACCACACCTCTAATATACTTTAACCAGGCCATGATTAAGACAAAAGAGGCACAGCAACTCAAGATAACACAATATCTTACAGCGGGTATTGTTCGCTTCCTACAAGCCTATAGAGTTATCCTTTCTTCTGTCCGAACCGATCGCGCGTGGGTGGCCATACCCAAATATACAACGCGTCGTGAAATTGGTAAAATAATAGAGTGGCCGGAGACGTACGACGACCGCGGTTTACTAAGTTTTTTACTAGAACCGGGTGAATTTACTCAACCACAAGTGCTCCAGGAGCCACAACAACCCTGGCATCTTAATACAGAAGCAGTTGCCTTTGAAGAACGCGAAAAAGCTTCCCGCTTAAGCGAAGAAATCATTGATCTATTAACAAACATTCAGGTAATTTATTACCGACCCTATTCTTGGCTTCCCGCTTTAAGGCTGGAAGCAAGTCGAACAGTGTTCGAGAATCCTGCCCGTCTAGCTCTTGTACTCCACGGTGTAAAACATCAGTGTGGTGCAGCAGCTATAATGGAACCTTTTCCCCTTTACATGGCTGACAGGATGGTAAAACATTTGCCGAAGTCCATTCCAGCCTTTCGTCAAATAACTAGCCAGCGTTTAGCGGAAACCTACCATGGTAATGTTACAGAGGTTTTTATGGGCCTTCACGGCTATCGTACTGAATGGGGGTTTTAACATGGAAGCTAAAGATAAAAAGCTGAGCCAGCTGGTGGATTCGGCAGAGCGAATCGGCATTATTGGTTCACCTTCGTCTACAAGCGAATTAACCCTAGATATACTTGCCAGTGCCGTGAGTAAAAAACTTGTGGGTGAACTGGCAATGTTCCATTATATGCAGGACGGGCGTGAACATTATGCGCTCGGCCAGATAACCGAAATAACTCTTCGCAATGTTTGGCATGAAGATCCAACCATGCGTAGCCTTATTCGCCAGCGTGGGAAAATAGATGCGGTAAGTGAACGCCAGGATACACATACAGGGGAAATGACGATTAGCGCAGTATTTTCCGCGGGGCCAAGCGGTTACCGTCCGAGCATTTTAGGTTCCGTTCCTTCTACCGGTACTCCAATTCATTTAGTAAACAATGATGTATTGGAGGAGTTGCTTTCACCCTACCGGACGCAACTATTCTACCTCGGACATGTTTATGGTTCCAGGCCTCTCCTGCCACTATGGTTTAAACATTTCGATAAAGGTGCTGATGGTGCTGGTGAGGCGTATCATATCGGTATTTTTGGTAAAACAGGATCCGGGAAATCCGTATTGGCAAAGATGATTTTATTAGCTTATACCCGATATCCGGGAATGGCTCTATTAGTTTTAGATCCTCAAGGAGAGTTTGCTAAAGATTTTCAGGGTCGCCCTACTGGCGAATTTCAATTACCATTAAGGAATATTGTTAAGAATCTAGGGAAGCCCGTATATATTTACAGCGTACGCGATCTGGTTTTGGACAGGTGGGAACTTTTTGCGAAGATATTATATGAATCGCCGTTCTTTCAAGAACTCAGCATGCCCAAAGGCGAAAATCGGGAAGTGGCTGTAGATACCTTAGTTCAGAGAATGGAGCGGGACGGAATTACTTTAAAAGATCTGTATAAACGGTCCGCCTTTGATAAAGCCTGGAACCTTTTAGGCGATGATAACGTACAGAAAATTTTTTATCGAAGTGAATCTTCCAGAGCACGTTTTAAAGATGTTTTTTCCCAAGCCGTTCCTGACTTGTACTACGAGAAGTATTGGCTTCCGGTAGCTCAACTTTTTCGAGAAGATCGTGCGGGTGCTCGAAAAGTGGAAAGCATTTTATTTGGTCTCTTGAAGCCAGGCCAAAAATCCCGTCCACTAGTAGTAATAGATCTTTCTGGCGAACAACTTAATACTATAACAACTCAAGAGTCGCAGGCAAATTTGTTTGGTGAACTAATTGTAGAAGGCAATAAATCTTCGTTTCTTTTTTGGAATGATACCATCCAAGCCCTGGTTATTAGGCGTCTCTTAGAGGGTATCCGTACTGCTGCGGAAGGAGCATACAAAGAGGAACGCAGCCTAAATACATTGGTTCTAATAGATGAGGCCCACCGCTTAGCTCCACGGGAAGACCCAGGCATTGAAGAAAAGAAAGGCATAAGGCATATTTTGATCGATGCTGCTCGCACTACTCGTAAATATGGTGTAGGTTGGATGTTCATAAGTCAGACTTTATCCAGCTTACACCGGGAGATTTTAGATCAGTTACGAATATTTTTCTTTGGTTTTGGATTAGGTATGGGTACCGAGTTTAAGGCTTTAAGCGAACTGGTGGGTGGTCGCAGTAAAGCCCTGGAGTTATATCGGCTTTTTAGAGATCCCCATTCTTCGTTTGATGTAGCATCTCGAGAATATTCTTTTATGACAACTGGGCCGGTATCTCCACTTTCATTCGCCGGGACACCTTTGTTCTTCAATGCCTTTAATACGGTTGAGGAATTTGTACAAGCCAATGGTTTGGTTCTTACGTAAGGAGGGGAGTTTAATTGTCAATCTCGGCAAAGGAATTACATAGATTAGTTTTGGAGAAACTTGAATCTGTAGGATTTGATATTGATCAAGACGGGTACCTGACATACTGCGGCAATACAAAGGATGCGCTTCGTCAGCTTCACGAGCCAGCTCGGCTGCTGGAACTTGCAAGACGTCAAGAGTGGCTTGCTAAAAACTTGCCGCGTTTCATTAATTTTTTTGCTGATGGTGTAGAAGTAGTTCCGGAAAAAATATCCCCTGTACTGGTTGAAGTAAAAAATAGAAAACAACATGCTCTTTTCAGAATCGCGCGCTTACTTTGGTCTTTGCCCTTTTCCAAGGGATATGGCCGCCGCTTAAGGTTTCTAGTGTTTGACAATAATAATAACAAACTAATTGGTATTTTGGCTTTACAATCACCACCCCTAAGCTTTCCACCTCGCGATCGTCTCTTCCGCTACCCCGAGGGTAAGAAGGTTGAACTGGTCAATCAAACGATGGACATTCAAACGCTTGGTGCTGTGCCTCCCTATAACTATTTACTGGGAGGCAAGTTGGTTGCCATGGCTGCAGCATCTAACGAGATTCGAGAAGCTTACCGGCTAAAATACGGTGATCGTATGACTGAGATGGAGAAGCGTCTGTTGCCAGCACATCTTGTTGCTCTAACTACTACCAGTGCTTTTGGTAGAAGTAGCTTATATAATCGGTTGCGTTATAAATCCTTACATATTGCTTACTCATTGGGATATACCGACGGGTACGGTAGTTTCCATCTAATGGAACTTTACCCTTTGTTTAAAGAGTTTCTTGAGTCCCAGGGGATTTCAACAAGGGGAGGCTTTGGTGTAGGTCCACGTATAAAGTGGCAAATTATGGTTAGAGCATTGGAGCGTCTCGGTTTTTCTTCTGATTTATTGCGCCATAATGTTAAAAGAGAAGCTTTTTTATTTCCTTTAGTAGATAATCTTACGGATTACATGGAGGGTCGTACTACTGAACCTGTTTACCGGGATTTGCCTTTTAGTGATTTGGCTGACTGGTGGCGGATGCGATGGTTATTGCCACGAGTCGAGAGGACAAAAGAATGGCTTGGTTGGAGAAAAAGCGATCTTTATAACAAATTAATTATTGATACTCTCGAATTTGCTGATAAACAAGAAATAGCAAGCCCGCGGGCTGTCCAGAAGGACGGCCATTTATTATCCGATTGTTTATGCCAACAGCAGCCGGTAGTTTAAAAGACCATTTTAAAACAACCACCCGCGTGACAAATCACGCGGGTTTTTTTGTGGGCTTCCGGGAGGGAGGTCCAAAACAAAAATGCCATGCGCTCATGCAAGCGTATGGCAAATGAAAGGAGTTTCTCAAGGCTATGGTAGTGGAAAACCCGGGCGTTGTCAAGCAGGAAAATGGAAATCCAAACCGTTTTTACGAACTTTACGGCAGAACGATTGCCGAACAGGGTGTGGCTCCCATTCCCACCGCTTTGTTCCGTTACCAGAGGGAATTGGGACTTTCCTTCCAGGAGGTGGCTTTTATCTGCCACCTTTTGAGCTACCGGTGGACCGTTAAGGATCCTTATCCCTCCATCAGGGAACTCAGCAAGCTAACCGGCGTGAGTGAAAAGACCCTGCATTCTTACAAAAAAAGCCTGGTTGAAAAGGGACTGATCGTTGTACGCAACAGGTACGATTCCAGCAACGGCCAGCTGAGCAATGAATATGACCTGGCGCCTGTTTTTGAAAAACTGCAGCAGATTATTCAAAACGAGGGGGAAGAAACTCCTGATTCCGGACAGGGGTGTGTAAAAAATACAGACCCCCCTCTTACCCGGGTGGATCATGCCGGGGGGTGTGAAAAAATTTCACACCCCCCACTTCCCGAATTTCAGAGGGGGGTCTGTAAAAATTTCACCCCCCCTCTTACCATGGGTTCAGACGAATTAAATAATAATATATTTGTTGTTGTTGATGTTGATCATGGTACCATTGATGAAGACCAAAAACCGGGAGATAATGTGCCCGCAGACAACCACGGCGAAACGCCGGGCGATCCTGCAACGAGCGCCCATCCCTGCCTTAACGCCGCTGTTCTGGGGGAGTTGCAGGCGGCAGTGCTGGTGGCCACCGGTGCCCGGGTGCCTTCAGAGTTCCTGGAAGAACTCCTGCTGGAATTTCCAAAAGAAAAGATCAGGGAGAAAATCAAACTTATCAGTGAAATGGGCAGCGGTACGGAAATCAGGAATGTCCCCGGCCTGCTGGTTGCTGCTCTCAGGGAAGATTACAGGCACGAACCCGGGCGGCCGCAGGGCCGGGTCGAAAAGAATAAATCAAAAACAAAGAAAGCGGAAAATAAAACGGGTTCTGAGGAATACGAAAAGCTGAAAAAACGGGAACTGCTCAAATCCCTTTACCTCTCTTGAGTTGTCCCGCAGTGAGGTGAAGTGATAATCCCTCTATTTGTCTCGGAGGTTTTACTCACTGCACGGGAGAGCTGGTACACGATGTACTGGTTGAGGCTGACCCCTTCCTCCCGCGCTTTTTCGGCTAGAATGCGATGCAGGGATTTCGGGGCGCGCACCAGGATGCGCCCGCTATAGCTCTCATCCACCGGTTCCGGGACTTCTTCGTTCTTTTCCAGGGCATCCGCAATCCAGCAGCGCTTAGCGTCTTCGACCATCTCCATAAGTTCCTCCAGGGTTTCGCCCTGGGTGAGGCAGCCGGGGAGATCCGGCACTTCCGCAACATAGCCCCCCTCGGGAGAAGGGTGGATCATCACCTTGTAAGGCAGGCGAAGGTAATATTCCAGGTCTTTATTCATCTTCCTGCGCCTCCTCTAGAAGTTTGATTGCCCTTTTAATGTAAGCAACCAGGATGTATGGTTGCCGGTAGGGGACTACCAGCTTCAGTTTTCCTTTCCGGTAAACGTAGTGGCTGGACCCGCCTCCCGGTTGGCTGCGCTCAAACCCCGCCCTGCGGAGCACCAGGTCCAGCTCATCAAACCTCACGGTTTTCGGGTTGCGCTTAATCTTTTCCAGGAGCTTTTTCAGCTTGCCCAAAGGATATCACACCCTGTTGCCGCCATGATAGCATATTCGATAGCACCGCGTCAATCTGCAGTACATTAAAAACCCAGTTGCCGCGCCGGCAAAAGGATGGTCACGCCGCCGGGAAAAACCAGAGGCGGACGAGCCGCACCGGTATATCCAGTCTGGCGGCGAAGCTGACGTCTGTTTCCCCCTCTTCAGGCATTTCGTCGATCAGGAGTGCGGCGGCGAATAAGTCCGATCTGTATTCGTACTTGTCCCCAAAGAAAGTGCGCTTCAGGAGGCGCAGGTCCGGATGCTCGTCCAGGTGGTGGTATATCTCGTGGGCAACGATGTACCTGGCTTCGCAGTCCGGCAGGGAAGGATCCAGTATTATCATCACGGACCCGTATAATTCGGTCACCAGGCCCGCTATTCCATCCGGCAGTTCCCTTTTTATTACCTCCATGTCCAGGTACGATGCGAGGAGGAAAGGGTTTCTCGTCCTGAATCGTGCTACAAGCCTTTCAATGCTGGCGATCACCTTTTTACGCTCGGGAGAGATCATAACACCCAACCTTTCCGGAGCAAGATTGCGAACACAAGTTCCATTAATTCTTATTATACACAAAAACTGAACCCGCAGGGTTAAAACATTTGTCGAACGAAGACGAGAAAAGCAGAAAAACAATAGCAGCCGCCCTGGAAACGCCGCGGCGGCCGTTACTTGCCTTTTCGTTCTTTGATTTTCCTGCGCTCTTCCCAGATTATTTTTGCTATCTGAAGCAGCTTTTCCCTGTCTTCCCGGGCCATGCGTTCGCCCATGAAGCGGATGTTTGCTACCTCCAGAAGTTCTTCCAGGTCCACTTCCGTGGGGGTGTAGGTGGGGTCGAAGATTTTGTCTTTGAGGGATCGTTCCGTTCTGACGTCAGATTCCGGAGAAATGATTTTATCCACCGGTCGGGGGTCATTGGTGCGTCCTAATAAATAGTCAACCGAGACATTAAAAAAATCTGCTAGTTTTGTTGCAAGGCCCAACTCGGGTACTCTATGTCCTGCTTCCCAAGCGGCAACAGTTCCCGGTTTAACCCCAATTGCAGCTGCCAATTCCTTTTGGTAAATATTTCTTGCCTTGCGTAAGTTTTTTAAACGCTGCGGAAAAAGGTTGGTACTGTTTTCCATAAAAAGTCTCCTTATGTCTATTTGGATAAGCAGGTCTTGATGCTACTTGCAGTAATTTCCTCCCTGCACTTGAAGGGAACGGGTCACCCTGCGGCGGTTTGACAAATCTTGCCCTCTGCAAGAATATATGCACATCATATTGACATATTGCCTTATGCAAGATATACTGGTTTTAGTGAGATTGCATCAGGCAAAATAAGGCTTGGATACATTCCCTGGTAGACCTAAAAGATTAATCCAACAATTGGATAAACTCATCAACGGACATTTCAGCCTTGCGAATCAAACTACGCAGCAGGCCACGATCCAAAATTTTGTGATTGGGGATTGATAGCGTTGCCAGCATACCTGCTTTAACCATAATAATATGACTGCCTCTTTGCCGGGCAATTTTCCAGCCGGCCTTTTCAAAAGCGCGAACAGCACGCCTACCTGAAACTACAGGAAGGGAAGCCATATTAGATGGCCACCTCTATTTCACGGAGAGGTATCGTTAAGGGCAAGCCAGCTTCCTTCCTGACTTCAAGGCAAAGTTCAATTGCTTCTTTGATATTTGCCAGGGCTTCTTCCTCTGTTCTGCCCTGGGAGATACATCCTGGTATAACCGGACATTCTGCAACTATAAAACCATCTTCACCCGGGTAAAGGGTTACAGGTAATCGCACGGTATTATTACCCTCCTTTTATGTTAGTTTATCATTATTTTCTTGAGCTTCAAAAGGGAACCGGTATAAAAACTCGTAGCAATCCGCCCGGTTGGTTAGAAAACACAGTTCCAGCAACCGTCCGTCTTTATTATAAACTTTCCGGGTAATTCGTACCACTACAGGCGCACCGTTGAGGATCTGTTGTTCCTCCGGCGTAGACCCACCGGCAATCAGCGATTCCTCACAGGTGTCGGCTCTCATACCCAGCGACTCCATCGCCCGGTATAAATCCGTGCCGGGGTCGGAAATTAGTGACTTCAGCTCTTTGAGCGGGACAACCCCCGGAATATACGCATCCGACAGGGCAACGGGAATTTCGTCCCGCCACTGGCGGGTGTAATACCTTAGAACAGGCGGCTCCATCTCTTTAAGAACTGCTGCCGGCAGTTTTTTGGAACTGCGGACGATCTTTAACTCCAGGATTTCCAGCCTGGCCCGTGGCCCGAACTCGGTCAGGAAACCTCCCCGGCGTACCGACCGCTCCAGCAAAGGCTTGACGATGCGGCGCTTGTTGCCGGGGCCGGAGGTTACGACTAATCCTTCCCTTATGAGGGCGTTTACGGCGTTCTGGACGGTGCTTACATAGACGCCGAATTCGTTTATCAATTCTTTGTTGGTCGGAAAAGGTTGTCCCGGTTTCAGTTGACCCGAAAGAATTCTTTCACGCAGAATTACAGCTATTTCCTGCCAGCTGAATTGCTCAGCCAATTTCAACAAACTCCTTTACCGTTTTTGCTGTTTCTTCCGCCAGGGCATTCAGGAGCATAGCTCCCTTTTCGGCAGAAGCTCTTGAAGGGAAGCCGATGGCTCCGGTTTCGGTATAAGCCCTCATACCCAGAGTTTCTAGAAGCTGCCGTTCCGGCCGGTCAACATCCTTCATTTCCTGGGAGCGTACAGCCCCGGGAAACAAATGCATGATAATGGACGTCTCGCCTTCACCAGCATGCATGTCCCGGGAAGGAGACGAGGATATTCCGGCTGCCCGGTAAGCCCTTTCCCAGTGATGGCGGGATGGGAGCAGCAGCACCCGTGGGCGGGGATAGTTCAATTCCTGGACGACGTTTCTCAGGAGGTGGTTACCCATGTGGCCGCTGACGATGACAAGCTTCCCGATGCCGGAAAAGGCGAGGGACTCTACCACGTCGGAAATTACTGAAGCAATGGTCGTCACTTTGAGGGACACACTTCCCGGAAAACCGGCATGTTCAAAAGAGGAGGAGAAGGGTAGCAGCGGCAGCAGGTAGGCCGGTGCGAAAATATCGGCCAGCCTGCCGGCCAGCGCCTCCGCGATAATCCCGTCGGTACCCAGGGGAAGGTGCGGCCCGTGCTGCTCCAGGGACCCCACGGGCAGGAAAGCAATTTTTACACCCTTCAGGTCTTCCCAGGTAGAAAAGCGGTCCACAACATCTCACCTCCTGACATATAGAAATTGGTCTAGATTAAGAATAAGCTCTATATTAGTTTAACCCAAAAAACAAAGAAAGTACAGGGGGTAAAATAAATTAGAGGCTTGACCTTTAATTGATATTGATCTAGACTAATAATAAGGCCAGCAGGCCGGGGAGGGATAGTTTTGGGAAAGCCGCCTAGATACGTGATAAGTGTTAAGTTTGTTCCTGTTCCCGGCTGGGAGCGCAGGTACGAAGAGGGTATGGCTGCATTCCTGAAGATGCTCCAGTATGCCAGGAACGTTTCCAGTGGTTCGATACAGGAGGAGAAACGCCAGGAAGATCAGTGCCTGCGCGGGTCGTCGGAGCGGCCCACGAGGTAGTCCAAGGATACGTCGAAGAAGTCGGCGAGAACCACCGCTACGTCTAAGGGAGGTAACCTGTAACCGGTCTCCCAGTGGCCAACAGTTTGTTTAGCCACTCCGATTTTCTTACCGAGTTGCTCCAGTGATAGCTTACTTTCTTGTCGTAGTTGGCGCAATCTCTGGCCAAAAACCTCTTTAGAGAACATCGAGAAACATCCTTGACAGTCTCCTTATAGGAGACTATAATGAAATTACTGAGTCTCCTTATAGGAGACAAGGTAGTGTGCAACCATGAGGAAAGCCCTATTGAACAGTCGAAAGAAATTGGGGCTAACCCAAGAACAAGTAAGCTTGGCAATTGGTATTAGCAAAAAGACATATAGCCACATAGAAACTGGTCGCCGAAACCCCTCCTGGGAGGTGGCCCAGCGTCTGGAAAAATTCTTCGGAATTTCCGCAAGTGAATTGCTGGCTGTGGAGCCTGAACAACCTGCGCCGCAGGGGAACAAAAGGTGAACATGACTACCTACTTCGCCAGCTTCTCCAGCCTGGCGACCCTGGCAACGAGATAACGGGTATCTGTTTCGATGCTGTCCAGGCGTTCATCGAGGTGTTTTTGCAGCCGCTCGATCTGGTCGCCCCTCAGTGCGAAACCGTCAAAGAGGGCACGCACCTTGTCAATGACTTCGTTTTCGAGACGAAGTTTCAACTTGTCCACCTTGTTATCCACGTTTTTGATAGCGGCCTTAAGTTCCTTTTCTAGTTGCTGTTGGCCCTGTTCCAGGTCCCCGATGCGCTGCTCCATGTTGCCGACGCGTTGCTCTATATTGCCGGCATGCTGATTCAGGGCCTTCAGTTCACCGAGAATTTCTTTCAGCAGTTGCTCTGACATGGATTATTCCCCTTCCGTTTGATTATCTTTCGCCATTTCCTTCATGACGGAGATGATCAACTCGCGTTGCAAAGGGGTAAGTTTTCGGGCTACATCTATCATCTGGCGGATGTCCGGCGGCAGTTCCGGGGCCTGGTCGGCGAAAAACTCGGCCAGGGTGATGCCCAGGGCGGAGCAGATTTTTTCGAGGGTTTCAATAGATGGGACTTTAATTCCGCGTTCTATCTCACTGATGAACGGCTGTGAAAGTCCCGTTTGTTGTGATATGTTAAGTAATTTTTGATTGTTTGCTTTTCTAATCTCCCGGATTCTTCGGCCTATATCCATAAGAATATATTCCCTTCGTTAGCTATGAGCTAATTTTATCAACTCAACGACTCAGAAAGCAAAGAGCATTTATTAGCTAATGGTTAAATTATTATTGACTAGAACTTAGCTGTAGGCTAAAATTATAACAAAGGGAGTGAACCGCGTGTTAAAAAATGGTATCAGCTTTAAGATAAAAACACTAAGGGAGTTAAAAGGCGTAAGCCAAGTAAAGCTGGCAAGTGACAGCAAAATTACGGCAGCTTACCTCTGTGAGTTAGAAAGTGGTACCAAGACAAATCCGAGCATTGATGTACTATCTCGAATTGCCGCCGCCCTGGGGGTAACCGTAGCCGAATTGCTGGACGAGCAGCAGGCAAAGGCAGCGGGAGAGTGACTCAAAACAATATTTCTGCGAAAACATGGAATAACCTTCCAGAAGACAAAAGAAATTTTGTCTCTTGTCCCAGTCTACCGGAAAAGTGGCGGTAAGGGAGAGAGGATATCCCTGACCTGGGACTGACAATGCAGTTTAGTCATTGAATTAGATCCGGTGGGGGCAGCGTCGCCGGGAAGAGATTAAAAATTTTTCGTACCTGGGGCAGGGATGGCTCTCGCCCGGGGGGATCGGCCTTCTGTAGGTGTATGTGCGGATAACTCGGAGACCTAATCTTCCACTTTTTTGAACACCGGATCGTCTAGAAATTCCGAAATAGTCATTCCCAAGCCATCGCAGATCTTCTTAATAGTTGTCAGACGGGGGTTGCGGCTCTTCCCTTTTATAATACTGTCGATAGTGGAGTGGGGTAACCCCGAAAGGGTAGCCAATTGGTTTATGGTGATTCCTTTTTCCCGGCAAAGTTCGTAGATTCGCCTTGCAACAGGTTCAGATGATCTCACGTAGATACTTCTCATACGAAACCACCTGTTCGCCGCGTCGTATCTTAGTAAAACTGCGGAGACAATTATTTAGCTTTAATCCTGTTATATTCCGCCCATTCTTCCATAACTTCCAGGATCAACTCACGCTGGCGGGGGGTGAGAAGACGGGCAACTTCCAGGAAACGTTTAAAGTCGTGGGGCAAATCGCCCCGGTCATCCGGTTCAAAGTCGAGCAATTCACGGGGTGAAACACCAAGCGCCCTGCAAAGCTTGAGGATCGTGTCCCAGGTCGGCGATGTCTTGCCCAACTCGATTTCACGAAGCGTGGATTGCGCTATTCCGGCAAGTTTGGCCAGTTTTGTGGTGCTGTAATTCTTCTCTTTGCGCAGCTGTACAATACGGTCGGCAATATCCATGTAAAACATACCCTTCTTAACGAAAATCCGTTATCCCAGAAATATTGTAAAACATATTTTTGTAGGACATCTAACGAAATACCATTGACAGTAAACGATATACCGTTTACCATATAAGCAGGCGGAGGTGAAAGAAGTGGACGCAAAAACCTTTGGGGCGAGGCTCCGTTATCTGCGAAAAGAAAGAAAACTGTCACAGCAAGAGCTCGGGCAGATGATTGGTAAACCACAGACGACAATTTCAGACTGGGAAAACGGTAAATTCTTACCGGATATTGACGAGGCGGTGGAGATTGCAAAAGCCTTCGGCCTGACAATTTCGGAGTTTCTGTACAGTGAAGATTTACCGCCAGCAGCCTGTAAATGACCAATAATTTATTACTTAACCGAACAGGTATAAATTTCCTGTTCGCTGGGTAAAAATTTCGTTTCGTTGCATTATCCCCTGTCCCTGGCCGTCAAGTTATTGACGGCGCGGGAGAGGGGATAATCCGGGAGCCCCTCTGCAAGTCCTGCCGTATCGCCTCCTGATACAGCGGCCCGTAGGGGTGTGGGAGAGTGGTTGCGGCAGTACAAACCAGGGGTGCGGCGCAACGCAGTCCACTTGACCCGGCCGGCGGGGGTGAAGCCGCCGGGAGGACGACGACGGTCCGGGAAACAGTCGTACCCGCCAGCGAGGGTTAAACCTGGGGGACTGCGGCCGCCCTGAAGAGCCGCGCCCGCGGTGGGGATGGCGTCCCGCCCGGGTAAAAGCCCTCCACAGACGTGCAGGCTGGTGCGCGAATTCTGTGGCGATGTTCCTTGACATAGCCCTTCCCCCCAGCGGCGGTCCGGTCGTGCCGAGCAGGCGCCGCGGCGCAGTCGGTTGCCGCCGGGCCACCGGACCGGAAAACGGGGACCCCTGTGGGGATAATTGGGAGTATTCTGCGCGACGGTGCATCCCGTAACCCTGAAACCAGGGAGCCGTGCGAGGGGGCTGCTTTCCCCTTTCCCGTTTGGCGCACCCCGGGCGGGAAAGCGTGAGGGTGGTCTGATCCACGGTGCATGAGCTCAGCTCCGGGCAAGGTACCGTACCGGCGCGAATTACCGCTGCCTCCACGTTGGCGCGCCGGGGGCGCACGCATGATCTCTTTTTGCGTGCGGCGAAAAGCGGGAGAAAGGGTGGGTCTTTTGTCTTTAAGCGAATTGAGAAGATATGCCTGGGAATACCGGCGGCAGTCAACCCCGGGAGCCAGGCGGGAAATCATAAGGATAGTGTGGAGACATGAGAAGGCGGAAGGGTTGAGGCTGCTGGCCAGAATGTTGGGTGTTACATATGATTCTTTATACAGTGAAGGGGACATAAGGGAATTCAAGAGGCAACGGAATATGGCACGGCGGCAACGATCAGCCAGGAAAACCGGGGATATAAATGCAAAGGACGTTTCAAGACTGGCCGCGGCGGAGGCCGGCGGGGGTACAATCGCGAATTGTGGTGGAAAGCGGACGAAATGGAAGAACAGTTCCGGCCGTATAAAGAGTGCAGCCGTAGGGCAGGCATGGAACGCAAAGCTGGGGGGACTGGGTTAGGGAATGGCGGTGCTTTAAAAAAGGATAGCTAACACGTCCATCCCGAAACCGCTGGCAATTTTACGGAAAACGGGTTATAATCAACTAAAGGGCCGGTGATGATATTGCAGGAATATGACCTTATCATTAAAGCTCTGGTTGAACGGTACTCATCCCACTTTGTCCACCTGGTGCGCGGTATGTCCGCCGACAGGGTTGAACGGCTGGAAAAAGAGGCCGTAGCCGTCAAGCGGGAATCAGACGTACTGCTTAACGTTTGCGAGGACGGGTATGAATATATCATGCTCATGGAAATCCAGACCCGACCCGACAGGGAAATGCCCTTGCGGTTGCTGGAATACACGGCCATGCAACACCGGGAATACAAGAAGCCCGTTTACCCGGTGGTGCTCAACCTGACCGGCAGGCCGCAGGAAGGCGGATACGGTTTTGACTGCCTTGACCTGACAGTGGTGGCCTTCAGCTACCGGGTGATCAACCTGGCCGACCTGCCGGCCGAGGACGTTTTGAGGTACGGGCCGGTGGGGATTGTACCCCTGGTTCCGCTGATGCAGCGGCAATTGTCGGACGAAGAGCTGATGGCCCGTTGCGCGAGACGCATAAGGGAAGCCCCGGCGGAATGGGTGCCTGACCTGTACGTCGGCCTGGCACTGTTCGCTCATCTGGGGAAAATTCCAGACGAGGTAATTCTTAAGAACATCGAGGTGAGCAAGATGGAAGCGTCCCCGCTGTTTGAAGGAATCAGGCAAAAGTGGGTTAATGAAGGGATTCAGAAAGGGATACAAGAAGGGATTCAGAAAGGGTCAAGAGAAGACCGTATCGAAGCAATTCTCGAAGTTTTGGAGGAAAAGATCGGGCGATACCCGGGTGAACTGGCGGTAAAACTGCGGGCGATTGAGGACATGGATACACTAAAAATGCTTTTCCGCCGTGCAGTAAGGGTTAAAAGCCTGGAAGAATTCTTGGCTATTCTAAGTGATATCCTCACCTCAGCAAACTGAGAGGCGTGCTGAGGTGAGCAAGATGGAAGCATCCGCTGTTTGACGGTATCCTGGAGAAGTGGATCGACAAGGACCACGAGAATTAACGGTTTGCAAGTATCGAACAGTCGTACTGGTGTATTTGGAATAAAAGTCGCCAGGGCAGCTGGCTTTTGTTTTTTTAGGTCAAGGAGATACCTCTGGTAAGGATTCGTTGTCCTGCCCGCGCCGCCCTGGGACGAAGAGTTTACCGTGCTGGTGTTTTACGGGGTCATCCTTGTAGTAAAGCAGTGTTTGTACCGGAGTGCGCGCCAGACAGATTCTTAGAATATGACATGAACTTCGAGCTGGAAGATGCAGATGAGCAACCAGAGAAAAGGGGGGAAGAAGAATAGGAAATAAGCTGATTCCAAAGTAAAAATTTAAGAGGGGTGTCTGATGATGTGGAGGAAAATTTTTTCGGTTATTGTCAGTCTGGTGTTTGGATTAACCGTATTGGGTACACCTTTGTTTGCGGCAGTAGTTCCGTTGAGGAACTCCGGGGGTGGGACTGCACCCAGCCGGGTGGTGGTAAAATTCAAGGCCGGCACGGACGATGCAGTGAAGAGGAAGGTGCACGCGATACACGGCGGCAGGGTGGTCAGGGAAATCCCTGCCCTGGGCGTCCAGGTGGTGGAAGTACCTGCGGAAAAAGCGAAGGAAAAGGCGGATGCGTATCAGAGAGAAGATTCGGTGGAATTTGCGGAGCCTGACTGCGTGGCGAAAGTACTGGAAATTCCCAACGACCCTTACTTTTCCAAACAGTGGGATATGAACAACACCGGCCAGACCGGGGGCAAACCTGACGCGGACATTGATGCGCCGGAAGCCTGGGACGTTACAGCCAGCAGTCCGTCAGTGAAAATTGCCATCCTTGACACGGGTATTGACCAGGATCACGAGGACATGGCAGGTAAGATTGATGCAAACGTAAATTTTACAATCAGTCCGACAGTTGACGACTTTTTTGGTCACGGGACTCACGTTGCCGGGATTGCTGCCGCTGTTGGCAACAACGAAAAAGGTATTGCAGGTACGGCGTACAACGCTTCCCTGATGAACGTGAAGGTTCTGGACGACACGGGGAGCGGTTACTACAGCTGGATTGCGGAGGGAATTGTATGGGCAGTTGACAACGGAGCCAGGGTGATCAACATGAGTCTTGGCGGCACGCAACCGTCCAGGCTTCTCGAACAAGCAGTCAACTACGCCTGGTCTAAAGGCGCGGTGCTCGTGGCGGCAGCGGGAAACGAAGGCTCCAAACAACCGCTTTACCCTGCGGCCTATAAGAACTGCATTGCTGTGGCTGCCACGGACGCTAACGACCAGAAGGCTGTTTTTTCAAGCTATGGAAAGTGGGTCACTGTGGCAGCTCCTGGCGTAAATATCTTTTCGACCCTTCCCAACCACCCCAGCGTCGTCGGTAGCTACCTGGGGGTTACGGGTTACGGTGCACTGGACGGCACTTCTATGGCTACGCCGCATGTTTCCGGTGTGGCCGCGCTGGTCTGGGCTTCGAAGTACGGTACCGGTAACCAGGCCGTGCGGAAGCGCATCGAAAGCACTGCCGACCGCATTGCCGGGACTGGCACTTACTGGGCTTACGGACGGGTAAATGCATATAATGCTGTGCATTAGAAAAACGGGCTGTAGAGGATAAAATAAAATTTCACATAAGGAGCCTTATACGAAAAAACACCCTGGAAAAATTCGCATAAGGTGCAGGAGTTCGTCCGGTTAAGGGCGAATTTTTTGTTCGCATAAGATAACTCAGGGGGGGAGATGGTTTTGTACGAGACATACCATGCTCAGATAAAGGAAGAAAAACCCAGGCCCCCCGTCAAGTGGGCAGGGGGGAAATCCCAGCTTATACTTCAATTCGAACCATTGTTTCCCAAAAGAGAGTACGGCCTCTACGCTGAGCCTTTTGTCGGCGGCGGGGCGGTTTTCTTCCACCTGTTACCCCCCAGGGCGGTGCTGATCGACAGCAATGATGAGTTAATCAATTTCTACCTGGTCGTGCGGGACGACCTGGAAGTTCTCCTGCAGGATCTGAGGAGGCATGAAAATACTGCGGAATATTACTACCGTATCCGCGCCCTTGATCCCGGTCAGCTGACTCCCGTGGAGCGGGCCTCAAGATTCCTCTACCTGAACAAGACGGGCTACAACGGGTTGTGGCGTGTGAACAGCCGGGGTAAGCACAATGTGCCATTCGGGCGTTACAAGAACCCTAAAATAGTGGATGAGCCGAACCTCCGCCTGGTAAGCGAGGCTTTAAAAAGGGCGGAGATAATCTGCGGCGACTTCAGCCGGGTCCTGGACTGCACCGATCCGGGAGCTTTCGTGTACCTGGACCCACCCTACCATCCGCTTTCGGAAACAGCTAATTTCACCAGCTATACCCCCGATGCATTTGGGCAAGACGACCAGCGGCGTTTGGCGGAAGTGTTTCGGGAGCTGGACCGGAGGGGCTGTCTTGTCATGTTAAGCAACTCGGATACGCCGTTCATTCGTGAGCTCTATAAGAACTATGACATACAGGTGGTTTACGCAAAAAGAGCCATTAATTGCCGGGCTGATAAGCGCGGGCCGATTTCGGAGTTGGTTATTCGCAACTATAGCTGAACGGGAGTGGGGAGATTGTCACCGGGGGGGAAGGGGACAAAAACAGGGGCCTTCTGGGAACTGGTCATCAGGCCGGTTCTGGACATACATTATTCGGGGCGGTTTCAAACCCACGTGCCGGTGGGAAGGCAGCTTTTTGGCGCTGCCTATTATGCTGATTTTGTCGTCCGGGACGATGCCGGCGGGATTATAGTAAGCGCAAAGTGGCAGCAGGTCCGTGGAACGGCGGAACAAAAGCTTTTGTATGAAATAGCGAGCCTCATTTCCATCATCCGGAATTCGGACGAGTACCGCAAAGCTTACGTAGTTCTGGGCGGGATCGGTTTTTCCGGGGGAGCGCGCAGCTTTTTGCTGCGTAATGATCACCGTAAGGTTCTTGCTGATGGGCACCTAGTGGAGGTAGTATCCCTGGAAGATTTTCTCTCACGTGCCAACAAGGGGGAACTGTAGTTGGTGCCGGATGATTTTATCGTGCATTTGAAAAGCCGTAATTGTTCCTGGAGAACCGTGACAGCGTACACTGGGGCCCTGCGCAGTTTTATAAAGTGGCTGGAGGAAACGACCGGGTGTCCGTTCGACCCCGCTTTCGTCACACCGCTGGATGTGGCCGACTACCGCCGGTACATGCTGAACAGGAATCGCAAGCCGGCCACAATAAACCTTCACCTGGATGCCCTGTCGTCCTTTTTTTCGTGGGCTGCGTCCAATGGAATAATTTCCTCCGATCCGACAGAGGGTGTCAAGAGAATTCCGGAGCAGCGTGGAGCTCCCAGGTGGCTCACAAGACAGGAATTGGGAGCACTGATGAGAGCGGTACAGAAGTACGGCATTCCCAGGGACCGGGCGTTGCTGGCAATTCTACTGCATACCGGCCTGCGGATTTCCGAGGCGGTGTCATTGCATGTGGAAGACGTGGTAATCCGGGAGCGTTCTGGATGGGTGACGGTCCGGGAGGGCAAGGGTGGAAAACGCAGGGAAGTGCCGTTGAACGTTACGGCCCGGAGGACGATCCAGGAGTGGCTTACCGTCCATCCCGGCGGTGACTGGCTCTTCCCCGGGAGAAAAGGACACATAACCGCCCGGACTGCAGAAAAAATCCTGGAAAAGTACGCCCGGCTGGCTGACGTGGAGGTCACGCCCCACCAGTTGCGGCACACATTCTGCAAAATGTTGGTGGATGCGGGGGAGTCCCTGGACCGGGTGGCCATGCTGGCCGGACATACTAGCCTGAACACGACAGCAAGATATACCAGGCCAGGGGCGAAAGATTTAGAAAGAGCGGTAGAAAAGCTGGCGTGGGAGTAGAGTATTTATTAGATGGTTAAAAAGTTAACGACTTTACTGATGTAAGCAAGAAGAGAGGTGTTAACAATGGAGATTAAATTAATACCATTAACATCGTTGCTAGTCAATACTGAAAATCCAAGATATGAGATGGTATCAAACCAACAAGAGGCAATACAGCTTATGATTGAAGAGCAAAAAGATAAACTCGTAAAACTAGCTGAGGATATTCTTGCTAATGGATTAAATCCATCTGATTTAATTATGGTAACCCCTTATGAAAAAAATGAATCGCAATTTGTTGTACTTGAAGGCAATAGACGAATTGTCGCCTTGAAGTTATTAAATAATCCAAACCTTATATTAGAAAAACACAAATCGTTATATAGAAAATTTAAGCAACTTAACGAAAGCTTTGAGAAGAATCCAATAGTTGAAATTCCTTGCATAATATTTTCGGATGAAAAAGAATCTTATAAGTGGATAAGATTAAAGCATACAGGTGAAAACGATGGAATTGGTACGGTAAGCTGGGATGCTCAACAAAAAGCAAGGTTTGAAGAAAGAATGGAGGGTAAAGCTAAATATTCATTGCAAGTAATTGAATTTCTAAAGAATCAAGATAATATTGAAGAAGAGTTTAAAAAACAATTAAAAGAAGTCCCATTATCAAGTCTGCAAAGGTTGCTATCTGATCCGGATGTAAGAGGAATGATAGGTATTGAAATTGAAAATGGAAAAGTGGTTTCTAGATTGGAACCTGATGAAGTAATTAAACCCTTAAAGAGGATTGTTAATGATTTATTACGAGATGATTTTACTGTAAAACAAATATACTACAAAGATGATAGGTTGAATTATATCGAAAGTTTTACAAAAAATGATATACCTGATAAAACAAAAACACTAGACCAGAAGTGGGAATTAATGTCTGCGTTGACCCTTGAAAGAAACAAAAAAGAAAGGGGTCCAACGAGGCAGAGAAATAAGCCATTATCAATAAAAAGAAAGACGCTAATACCGAAAAGTTGTATAATACCTATCAATAATCCAAGAATAAACAAAATATACCGAGAGCTAAAAGATCTTGATTTAGATAATTTTTGTAATGCAGGAGCTGTTTTATTCAGAGTATTTATTGAATTATCTATTGATGCCTTTATAGAAAAATATAAATTACCCAAAATGGATAAGGATACAAAATTACATATTAAGGTTCAAGCAGTTGCAGATTATCTTGAGGCAAATGGCTACTTAGACAAACATCAGTCGAAAGGTATTAAGACCTCGGTATCTGATCCTAATAATATAATGTCAATAAATACGTTTCATTCTTACATACATAATAAAAACTTTAATCCAATTGCAAGTGATTTAAAGCTAGTATGGGATAACATTGAGCCATTTATTATAACACTATGGAATCAGATATAAAGGATATGATAATATGCAATACTATTCGCCATTACGTTATCCTGGTGGCAAAGCGAAACTAGGTCGTTTTTTTAAATTGCTTTGCGAAGCAAACATGCTATGTGATGGTTATTACATTGAACCATATTGTGGTGGTGCTTCAGTGGCCCTTGACCTTTTAATAAATGAATATGTAATAAAAGTTTTTATAAATGATATTGACAGGGCAATATATTCATTTTGGTTTTCAGTATTAAATGAAACTGAAATATTATGTAAGAAAATATACGATACTCCAGTTAATATGGATGAATGGAAGAGACAAAGACTGATTTATTATAATCAAGATAATGTGTCAACAATTGACCTTGGTTTTGCTGCTTTTTTTCTAAACAGGACTAATAGATCTGGTATATTGAATAAAGGGGGGGTGATTGGCGGAATAAATCAAAATGGAAAATGGAAAATTGACGCACGGTATAATAAGGTTGAATTAATCAAACGAATTGAAAGAATTGCACTATATAAGGATAGGATAAATTTAGCAAACAAAGACGCCATGGACTTTTTAAGTGACATTTTGCCAACAACCCCGTATAAAACTTTGATTTATCTTGATCCTCCATACTTTAATAAAGGTAAGGATTTATATTTAAATTACTATAATTATGATGATCACAAAAGAATAGCTGAATTTATAACTAAGGTCGAAGATAAATTTTGGGTTATAACTTATGATAATGTTAATGAAATTAAAGCTCTCTATCATAATTATCGACAGATGATTTATAATTTAAATTATAGTGCTAACAAATGTTATAAGGGGCAAGAAGTGGTTATTTTTAGTCACCAGATTTCAATACCAGAATCTGTTTATGATTTATTTGCATAGTATCTACACCTTTTCTTTTTCTTTCTCCGGCGCAGTAGCACCTGGCTTTAGCCATGGGGAGCTCAGCATAAAGGAGCATTTACTGAAAAATATGCTACGTTGTGTTTTTGTGCTGAAAACTGCCGCTTTCGGGAGGGGCGGCGGTGGCGGATGTACCTCCCGGTTTTGCGGCCCGCGGGAATGCGGGCTTTTTCTTTTGGAGCCCAGTTACCGTCCGGGTAGAGCGGTGCGGCTTGCAGGCGATCCGGCCTGGATAAAAAATCGTTCCTGTGATCGAAACATGCTACAACGGCAGGAAGCAATCGGGTCGGGAGTTTTCCCGGCCCGCAACTTTTTTGGCAGGAGGTGGTTTTAATGCGATGCCTCGTCGTGGGCACCGATAGGCTGGGTGCTGCCCCGGAAGTACTGAGGCAGAAATACGGCGTGCAGGAAATAATCCACTGGGATGGTAGGAGAAAAAAGTATCCCGACCGTCTGCCTGCTGGTATACAATTGATTCTGCTGTACAGCGGGTTCGTATCTCATTCATTGATGTGGCGGGTAAAGAAACTGGCCAAGGAAACCGGGACGCAGATGCTCATCGTAAACAGAGGATTGTCCGAACTAGAAAAATGTTCATAACACGAGGAGGGGATGTGTATATATGTTGTCCGATTCTCTCAGGCAGGAGATGCCCGTCCGGGATTTTCCCCACCTGATGAACGGCAGGCCGGCTTCCCCCAAAAATTCTTCCCCTTTTCTTTTGCCCGGTTTCGACCGGGCTTTTTTATATAATCCGGGCGCTGCCGGAAAATCTTCCGGGGAAGAAGGAGGGGACGTTTTCTGTACCCCGTGTCCGGCTGCGCTACAAACGGAAAGGAGCTGTTTTCTATGAAAAATGCCGGACTCGCAGCGGTGTTGAGCTTTTTGGTTTGCGGTCTCGGCCAGATCTACAACGGCCAGATCGGCAAAGGGATCGCACTTTTAGTGGCGGCTGGCATTTCCGGCCTGCTCTGCGCGGTGGCAATTGGATTCATTTTGTTGCCGGTCGCATGGATATACGGCATCTACGACGCCTACAGGACAGCCGAGGAAATCAACAAAGGGGCTGGTGCTGGTGCGTAAGTACGGTATTATCTTCCTGCTGGTCGCCGCGCTGCTGGTTTTTGCTGTTCCTGTTTTTGCCGACCAGGCGGCGCAGCAGGACCAGGCCGCCGGGATCCAGCCGGTGAGTCCGGACCAGTTTGCACAAAAGATTAACACCATGATCGACGGTGCCTATAAGGCGGCCGGTCCCGTGACCGACGCCGTGGCCAAGATCATGCTGGCTGTGGCGGGTGTGGCGGCGCTGCTGGTGCTTTTCAGCGGGATGAAACTCTTCCAGAGGGTGCTGGGCGCGGTCCTGTGCGTGGGTTTCGGCCTGCTGCTTTTTTACGGGGCACCTTTCATCATTGGTCTCGTCAAGGGGCTGGCCCAGTACGCGACGAGGTAGTTAATTATGGGGTTTGAGGTCTATGGTGTCGGGAATTCTCCGGGCGCGGAGCAGGAGTTCACCGGCAGGGTATGGGACGTGTTACTTTCGGTGCACAGGCTGCTCCTTGACGTAGCAGGCCCGGTGTCGCTTGTCGTAGGAGCTGCGTCCGCCGTGTGTTTGATAATAGCGGTATTCTTTCCGGAAATGAGAAAGAGGATGATTGCCAGCATAGCTTTTGCGCTTTTAGGTCTACTGTTTCTCTATGCGGTTCCGCTGTTTGTCGGTCTGGTGCAGTATTTGGGAAATACAGTTCAAAAAGGGGGTATGTGAGGTGCTGCAAAAAAGTGTTCCGGCTGTACGCAGGGCTTTTTCCCGGATATCGTTTTTTGTGTTTTCGATCTTCACGCTGGTTTACGCTCTTCCTGCCTATGCCGAAAAGATTGAAGTCTTCGGAACGGAGATGAACGCCGACGCCAACCAGGCTGCGGGACAGCTCGCAGACAAGTTGATCAGTCTTGTGAACCTGTTTGCCGGGTTTGTGGGTGTGGTACTGTTTGGGGTGCTGGTCTACGCCGGGTTCAAGATCATGACCACGGGCGACAACCCGCAGGAAAACGCCCGGGCCAAAGCGATAATGCTGTACGGCATAGGCGGGGCCGCGCTGGTGTTTTTTGCCTGGCTGTTGACAAAGGCCGTCATCGGACACCTGGCCAAAGCATGAGGTGACTGCCGTGTACTACCCGACGCCGATACAATTCGACAAGGAAGACAAGATCGTCGGCGGCCGCTTCACCCTGCGGCAGTTCATCTACCTGCTGGCCGGTCCGGCGGTGGCCGGTGTACTGAGTACCATCTGCTGGCTGTACACGAACCGGCTCGATGCTCTGACAATCATTGTCATGCTTGCTGTTTTCGGCGCTCCGGGAGCCGCGCTGGGTATCCTGTCCGACCCGGACTGCCGCCGGTTCGGCGGCGGGCCTCTCGACCAGTACATTTTCTCAATTTTGCGGTTTAATTTTTTGACGAAAACCTGGCCCCCGCGGTAGAACCGCGGGCTTTTTTTTGAGGTGATCGCGGTGGCGAAACGAAAACAGGACCTGTTTGGGTCTCTCTGCCCGGTGGAAGACATACGGGAAGTTTTCGGGCTCGGCGACGACGGTACGGACTTCAGGTACGGGATGCTCGTGCTTGCCGGAAAAAGGTACCGCGCGATCAGCCAGGTGCGTGGGGTAAACTTTCATCTCCTGTCCGACGAAGAAAAGCGGTCGGTTGCGAATACCCTGCGGTCGTGCATCCTGTCCCTGGACTTTCCGGTACAGTTTTTTACCGTATCCGAAATGGTAGACCTGAAAAAGGCCGCGGCGGACCTTGCCGGGGCGGCTTCCGACCTGCGCGGCGGCCCGGCGGAGTACGCGCTGGCGATGATGGATTTTTACACGTTCCTTTCCGGTGAAAAAACGGTGAAAGTCCGGCGGTCGTATGCCGTCGTAGGTGTGGATACACCCGGAGAATCGCCTGAACAGGAACTGCACAAGCGGGTGCTCCTGTTCAGGGCCGCGATGCAGGCCGGCGGTATACGGACGGAGATGCTGCCTCCGGAGCAGGTGCTGAACCTGCTGCACGACATCTTCAACCCGGGGCGTATATTCCGTCCCGCGGAGTCGGTATCTTCAGTCGGTGCGATAATTGACTGGAAGGGAGCTGATTCTTTTGCTGTTCCGCAGAAAAAAGAAGTCCAGCCGTCTTTCTGATGGCGGGAATCCGCTGCAGCTGCTGTACGCGCCCGACGGGCTGACCGTTTCCGTGCGCGACCTGCGGGTGAACGGCGTCTACAGGAGGGTGTACTCCACTGCAGTGCTGCCGGCCGCGCTGGTACCGTGGGTGCTTGACAGGGCGTACGCTTTCGGTGACGTGGAGGTTTCGCTGCACGTTGTTCCCGTCCCCAACCGGGACGCGGTGAACAAGCTGACCAGGAAGTACACCGAGGCGGCCTCCCAGTACGAACTGGAAGTAGTGCGCGGGGGGCACATAACGAACAGGCCAGAACTCGAGCGCAAAATGGCCGAAGCGGAAAACGTGCGCCAGGCGATCCAGTTCGGCTACGACCGCATGTACTACTGCTGCCTGCTGTTTGCGGTGTCGTCGCCGTCTCCCGACGAACTGGAGGCGCGCTGCCAGGCGTTTGAGAACCTGATGGCCGGGGCGGGTATCAGGGTGCAGGCGCTGGAATACTGGCAGGACAGGGGCATCCACCACCTGCTCCCTCTGGGGATTCTGCCGCCGCACGCGGCGAGGTGGCAGTATCAGAATTTACTGTCGGGCGGGGCGGCGTGCCTTGCTCCGCTCACTTCGTGCGACACCGGCCACGCCTCCGGCGTTTTTGTCGGCTTCAACCTGGAAACCGGGTCTCCGGTCTTCCTGGACCTTTTCGCGAAGGAGATGTTCGCGCCGCACATGTTCGTCTTCGGCCAGACCGGGGCCGGGAAATCGGTGACTCTAAGCGTGCTGGTGGGGCGCAACATCGCCTGCGGCAGGCGGGTGGCGTTTCTGGACGTGGAAGGCGAATTCCGCGTGATGACCGAAAAGATGGGCGGCCTTCACGTCCGGCTGGACCCGGCGGCGGAGCCGGTGTTCAACATCCTGGATCTGGAGCCGGAGTGGGACGACCGGAAGAAGGAATTTTACGTCGACGTTCCCGGCAAGGTACGGGAGGTGGCAGCGCTCTTCTCCGGCGTCCTGGAACACCGCGGCGAAAAACTCGGGGTGGACGGGGAAACCCACATCGAGGAGGCCCTGCGGGAGGAATACGCGGCGCGCGGGATCACCAGGGATCCGGAAAGCCTTTACGAACCGGGCGGGAAAAAGCTTGCCGACGGTACTTTCGCGGTGGGCCGCATCAAGAAACGCATGCCGACGATCTCCGACGTGGTGCGGCGCATTGAGGCCAGGGACGGGAGGGTGGCCTTTCTCCTCAAACCTTTCACGCGGGGTGGTACGCTGGGTTTCCTGGACGGCGAAACTAAAGTCTCGGTGAGGGACGTCCCGGCGGTCTGCTTCAACCTGAAGCCTACAGAGAAAGATGATCTGATGCGGTTTTACGCGACGCAGGCGATTTTCCTCTGGCTCTGGGAACACTTCGTGAAGGCCCAGAAAGACGTGGAAAAAGTTCTGCTGGTGGACGAAGCGTGGGTGTTCATGAGGCACCCGAACGCCGTGCAGTTCCTGCTGGCAGCGGCCAAGCGCGGCCGGAAGTACAGGACGTCGCTGGTCATCGCGACTCAATCCTTCCGGGATTTCGCGTCCGAAGACGGTCAGAACATTATAGCCCAGTGTTCAGCGGCGTTCCTGATGCGGAGCAAGCCTGAAGAGGCGAAACTATTATGCGGCACGCTCGGCTACTCCGACGGCGTGCGCGACTACATCAGCTCCATCAGGAAACGCGGGTTCGGCGTGCTCGACATAATGGACGAGATGGCGAAGGTGAGGGTGTACGTAACGCCCTGGGAGTGGAGTATGCTGGAGAAGAAACCGGACGAAATGGCGTAGAAAGGAGTGGTTTTCGGTGTTCGGCATAGCCGATTTCAACCGGCAGGTGATGGAAAACCCGGAACTGCTGGCCGCCATACTGGAAGATGAGGAGGAAGAGTACAGTTATTGCTACATTTCTCCTCAAGATTATTTTGATGATGGTGGCGCCTGGTTTGGGGACTTAATGTTTTTCTTTGCGGGTATATTCATGTGGTTCCTGGGCGCGGTGTTCGGCGCCGCGGAGCGTCTCTGCGCGTGGCTGCAGGGAAGGGAGTGAGCCGGGCGTGCGCGGGAAAAAGGCAGCGGCTGGAGGACAGGGGTTCACGTCCCCGCTCCACCGGAACCGGCGAAAGGGGGTCGCTGGCAGCTTGAAGGGGGCGGGGTGGTCAGGGATGAGGCGTAACCTCGCTCTCCTGCTCGCGCTATTTTTTATATTTGTTTTCACGATTCCAGCCTTTGCCGTCGGCAGTTTCACCGCCGTCCGGAACGAGGACGGGAGCGTAACGCTCAAGTGGTCCGGCGGCGAGACGGGCAAAAAGCTTACAATACAGCGGACCGTTGGTGATAAGGGGATAGGTTACAGCGATCTCGCGGAAGTGCCCCAGACGGACGGGAGCTACACCGACCGGACCGCCGACAGAAACACCACGTACACCTACCGCCTGCACTACGGCATAGGGGCGTTTACGAACGATGTTACAGTAGGGCCGTATTCTCCTGGCAAGACCGGACCCGAAGCGGAACAGCAGAACGGTCCGTCGCTGGGCGAATACACCCCGGGGCCGTTCGAAACGGTGCTGGCCCTTCCCATAGAAGGGTTGTCTTTTTTCATTGAAAAACTCTTTGGCCTCACGCCGGTCAACGAGTTGATCTACAACCACAACGGTTTCGGGGAAAAAGTGATCGCCGGCGCAGGACCCTTCGACAAAGAAGACTGGGAGAGGCTGATGTGGTGGTACGCGCTGGCCGCCGGTTTTACCGGGGTTTTGATGTTTCTCTCTTTTGTGGCGTCGGGATACAGGGTGATGGTCACCGCGGCGGCCAACCCGTCGGGGCAGGCGGACGCCAAATCCGACCTGCTGTATATCATGATGGCCCTTTTCATAACGCTGTCGGCCCCGCTTTTGTTTCAGATACTTGCCGGGGTAAACGATGGGATCGTGGACTTCTTCTACGCCGCGTCCGCGGATAAGATCGGCCACCTGCCCGACCCGATGTCGATCTCAACCGGTTACTCCGGCTGTCTCGGGGGCGCTCTCGTGCGGCTGGCCTTCGTGGGGGTAATGCTGTACCTCAACTTCCTGTACATCATACGGAAGTTCGTGCTGGCGGCCATCCTCGTGCTGACCCCGTTCTTTGCTTTCGCGTGGGCGACGGGCAGGAACCCGCAGGCCATCGGCGTCTGGCTCGGCGAGCTGACGTCGAACATATTCATGCAGGCCGCCCACGCGGTTGTACTCAGTTTGTATTTCACGATATTCGCCCAGGAATCCAACACCAGGTTCTGGGTGCCGATTGTGGCGCTTGTGGCGCTGATCCCGATTGCGGAAGTCGTCCGCAACCTGCTGCAGGGTTTCCTAAAGTTTCTGGGAGTACCCGAGGAGAAGTGGGCCGGTAAGGTTCTGGGGGCCATGACCGGCATGGGTGCCGTCGCGGGGCTGATAGGCCTCGGTATCGCTTCCCTGGGCGGCAGGGCCGGGAAGGTAACCGGTGGTACAGTGCCGGGTGGAAGTTCCGGCGGTGTACTACCCGGCGGTATAACACCAGCTGGAACCCCTGGTGGAGGTTTCGGCGGACCGATCGTTTCATCACCTGGAGGCGATTTAAATTCAGGTGGTGTACCGGGTGGAGGTCTCGGCGGGCCGATTGTTCCACCATCCGGGGGTGGTTTGAGCTCGCCGGAATCTGCATTTTTTTCAAAGCTCAACAACTGGGAACAGCGTCCGAGCGGGCTGTATGTTCCGGCGGGGACTGCCTCCAGGGAAACCGGTCCGGGCGGTTCTGTTTCCGGTACGGGAGCTGTCCCGGCAGGTGCTGGTTCGCCGTCCCTGGCATCTGATGTTCACCATTCTCAAACGGTTGGAGGGAAGGTTGCGGACATAGCCGGAAAACTTGGTAGTGCGTTTGGCGGCCTCGGGGCGCCCGGGATGGGACAGCTTGTAGGCGGCCTGGTGTCGGCGACAACCGGAGCAGGGACCCGTATGACTATGGCGACGTTCAATGCCATGAAGGGTGTCCGCGAGATCCGCCGGAGTTTAGACAACAACGCCTCTCTCGGGGAAGCGCTGCAGCAGTATACCGGAGCCGACAGCACGTGGAAGGCGGCAATCAAACTCACGGGCGCGGTTACTTTATCCACGGTCGGTGCCGGGCACTGGGCGGCAAACTGGGGGGCAAAGCGGCAGGGACTGCAGTCACGCTCCATCAATTCGTGACGGCGGCGCCTGCCGCTTTTTTTATGAGAGGTGGGGGGATTGCGTGAAGCGGAAGACAGAGCGAGGGAGTACGCCGACCGCGCGCTGGCAGCGGGAAAAGCAGCCGGCAGGAGGATCGGTTCCTTTCTGTTAAAGAAACTGGCGGTGCTGCTCCTGCCGTTTCTCCCGTGGGTACTGGTCGGCGCTGCCGTCTTTCTGGGCGTTGCCGTTCTGGTGGCCGGCGTATACAGCACCATGTCCCCGCAGTCCTACATGACCGGGGTGGTTTCCTCCCCGCAGGACAAAGTTATCAAGGCGAAATACGAGCGGCTGACGAGTACGGTCTGGGGGGAGGGGCCGGCGTGGAACGCCGCGGACACCTACCTGGTACCGGAGGAGTCCTTCAGGAGATTCCGGTATTACCCGCAAACTGGTTTCGAGAACATGCACGCTCTGAAGGACAAGTACCGGCATGACTTCGACCTGCGGTTAAGGTGGGGCACGGTCCACGCAGTGTGTCTGTACTGGCAGTACATTTTCAACAAGCAGGAGATACCGGACTGGCTGCGGGAGAAGGTGGCAAAGGACCTGCACCCGCACTTTTACTACATCAAGCGGACGGAGAGCTACTCCGTCTCCTGCCCAAAGGGTTCCCATTCGGAGACACGCGATGTCTACCTGCTGGTGGAGGCCCACACGATATATGGGTGGTACCAGTACCACTACGAGGAAGTCACGGAGACGCACCGGTCCGGCGAGTGCACGGTGACGACCCGGACCTGGCAGTTGAAGGACACAATCCAGCTCTGGCCGGACAGATACCAGTGGATTAAGCGGTACCTGAAGAACCTGTACAAACTTGACGGAATTTTGGACAAAGAGAAACAGATAGAACAAACGCGCTACTGGGTGATGGAGGCTGGAGAAGGATTCACGCAGCAGAAGGAATGGCTTCAGTGGCTCATTTCCGATTACGGGGCGGAAACAATTGCTTCCGGGGCAATGGTGCCGCCGGAGTACGTGCCGTTCCTGAAAGAAGCTTTTGAAAAGTTCGGAGTTCCTGCATGGTTCCTGGCGGCATTATTCCAGTCCGAATCGTCCTGGGACCCCATGGCAGTCAATACCCGTACGGGCTGCTTCGGTATTTCCCAGCAACACCCGGATTACTGGAGGGAAAGATGGATAAAGCTCGGTTTTGAGCCGCCGGAACTCTACCAGTGGAACCCCAGGGCGCAGATACTGGCAGGGGCGCTTGTTATAGCCGACTACCTGGGCGACCCGGAACAGATAGACTGGAACGGCGATTTGAGGAAGGACGACAGGGTGATAAGGGCTATAGCGCGCTACAAGGGATGGGCGAACTGGCCGCAACTGACGTGGGAATATCTCGAAGCAAACACCGGGATAGACAAGGACATAGCGGAAGAGAAGAGGCAGATAGAGATAGTCCTCGGCTACGCTGAAGGCATGCAGGTTGGAGCGGTGTGGCCCGTGCCGGGGTACAGAAAAATATCTTCTCACTTCGGTTGGCGAACCCACCCGATTACAGGCAAATGGAAATTTCACTACGGGATTGACATACCGGCGCCTGAAGGAACCCCGGTGGTATCGGTTTCCGGCGGTGCAGTGGTCTTTGCAGGATGGTGGGGCGGGTACGGCAACACTGTATGCATTTACGACGGCGTGCACATGTACCTGTACGCCCACCTGAGCAGGATAGACGTTTCGGAAAAACAAGCGGTGCGGCCCGGGGACAGGATAGGCGCGGTGGGGAACACGGGGGATTCTGATGGTCCACACCTTCACTTCGGCGTTACTGAAGGCGGGTTGATGTGCCCTTACCGGGACGACCCCGATGCCCACTGGATCGACCCGCTGCTGGTGGTACAGCCGCAATAGTTCGCAGTAGTTGCCGGGCATGTGCCCGGTTTTTCTTTTTTTTGGGGGGTGATTTTTGTTTGCGTGTGTTGATTGCAACAGGTTTGGAGGAGCTCGACGGTATCATTTCCGGCGAACTCTCCAGCCGGGATATAGATGTGGTCGGCGAGTGCTACTACCGCGAAGGCCTCCTGTCGCTTACGAAAGAACGCGGGGCGGACGTGGTGGTTCTCTCTCCCCACCTGCCCGGGCAGGCTGATACGGTGGATCTGGTGAGGGAGCTCCGCATGGCCGGCCTGCGCGTTATATTCCTCCCCGGCCGCCGGGACGACGGAAAAGCGGTAGCTCTGGCCAGGAAAGCCGTATCTCTGGGCGTCTACGACATCGTGTGGGACCCGGTCAGCCCGGCGGCGGTAATTAACCGGGTGTTGAACCCGGCCACGCTGGCCGAAGCGGGCGTGGAGCCGGAGGGGGAGGTGCCCGGGATCGCCGTAAAGAAGCCGGAGAAAAAAATTCCCTTCTGGATGAGGCTGTTCCGCCGGGCAAAGCCCGCCGCGGAGGAAAGGAAAATCCCGGGTGACGATCGCCCCTGGGCGTCCCCGGAAACCGGCGGGAAACCGGGAGACATATTTCCGGAAAAAACGCCCGGGGAAGAGCTGCCGGGTGCGGTGGGCAATTCCCCGCGGAAGGCGCCGCTCTCCTACTGGCTTGCCCGGTCTCCGACCATTTCTCCGGAGAAAAGGGCGGGCCGTCTCCTGGTGGTCTACTCGTCCGCCTCGGGGGTGGGCAAGACGGCCGTATCCATGACCACAGCCGCCCTTTTAGCCGGGCGGGGCTGCCGGGTGTGCCTGGTGGACGCCGACCCCACAGGTCACACGCTGACCGAACACTTCGCGGGCCTCCCCGCGGGCAGGTACGCCTTCGAGGCCGTACGGCCCCGGGGCTGGACTTTCGACCTGGTGCCGGGTCCGGTCAATCCGGCGGACTACGGCAGGGACTCCGCGCGGATGGTTATGGCGCTGCGGGACCGGTACGACTTCATGATCGTCGACTCCTGCCCCGGCACGCTGGAAGTGTACGAGCACATCAGGGAATACCTGGCCGCCGCCGACCACATCTGGCTGTTGTGCACGCCGGAAGCTAAAGCGGTGGGAGCGGTGAAGCGGTTCGCCATGAGCGAGGGGCGGCTGGTCCCCTCGCTGGAGGAGAAGCTCACCTTCGTGGTGAACCGGAGCTACCCCCTGGCGCCCAGGAAGCCGGCGGAGGTGGCCGCCGCGACCGGGTTCCCGCTGGGGGCGGTACTGCCGGAGGACTCGTTTGTGGAGTCGCTGTTCACCGGGGCCCGCCCGCCCCGCCCCGGGGAGAGGGCCGATTTTCTGGATGCCGTGGACCGGCTTGCGGGTGGACTTGCGGGTGGACTGAAAACGGAGAAAGGAGAGGATGTCATTGAAAGTCAGAGCCGTGTTCGGCAACGACGCCCTGGCCTGCGCGTTCTTGAAGGCGCTCGGCGGTGAGGCGGCGAATGGTGCGGCGGATCTCATGGTCGTGGTGCGGCGCTGGAACGGGGGCGGTATGGACGACGTGGCGGGGGCGGTCGGGAAAGCACTGCTGGAATCGCCCGAGCCGCCTGTAGTGGTGGCCGTCCTGGGCGACCGCGACCCGGAGGGCGAAAGATTGCGCTCCGAACTGCTCGCCCTGGGCGTGCCGGAGGAATGCCTGCTCTTCCGGCAGGGCGGCAGGCCGGTGAGGCTGTCGGACGTGGTCAGCTTCACCAGGACGGCGTGGGAGAGGGGTTTGCGGGCCGACCCGGTGGTCTGGGACGGCCCTTTCAATCCTGTTATATGGGAGGACGCTGAAGGGATTACGGCGGGAAAGCCGCCGGAAGTAAAGCTTCCTGTTGACCCGCCAGACGCGAGGGAACCTGCCCGGGCGGGAATGCCTGCGGGACGTGGTGCGAAGATCGTCTGGTTCATCTCGCCCGTTGCCGGTTCCGGCCAGACCACGCTGGCCAGCTCACTGGTCGCCATGCTGGCGACCAGCGTTGGTGAGCGCGCGGCCCTTCTGGACCTCCGCCAGCCGCCGCAGGCGCACCTGAGATTCGGCGACCCGGAATTTGAAGACGCGGGAGATTTCCTGCGTGCGGACACGCCCTGGGGAACTGTCTGCGTTCCGAAACCGGGTACCTGGGACGGGAACGACGCCGGCCGGGCGGTCAAAATGGCTGAAAAGCTGGCGGCGGGATACGACCGGGTGGTGGTGGACGCCCCCGCCGGGTGGAAGCTGGACGTGTCTCCCGTCGTGACGGTGGTCTCCGAAGAGAGGGAGCACATAATCGCGCTGAAGAAAGCGGGAGCGGGCGACGTGCTCGTGCTCAACCGCGTCAGGGACCGGGGTGCGGAATACCTGCAGCGCGTAATGGAGAAAGAACTGGGCCGGCGGGCGGACGCGGTGGTGCCTTACGACCCGGAAAGCAGAAAGGCAGTCGGGACGCCGCAGGCGCTTGTTTCCGACGACATTTCCCGCGCGGCGGGGGAAATCCTCGCCCGCCTGGCGGGGTGATGCGCGCGTGAGGGTACTGCTTTTCGGGCCGCCGGTCGAGGGCACTGCCGTGGTGCCCTTTGCCGCCGCCTCCACGCCGGGTGAGAGCGCGCGCCTGCTCAGAGAAGTGGACGGTCCCGCCCTGGTCCTGGTCACCTTCCCCGGGGAAGCCGGGGAAGAATTTGCCTGCCGCTCGGCGTCCCTGTACAGGGACAAACGGTTCTTCCTGGTTACCGGGAGTGCTTCCCTGGAGCAGTGGGCACGGCTTGAAGCTGCCGGCGTGACCCCGCTCGCGCCGGAAGACGTGGACCCGGTCGTTGAAAACGCGGCGGCCTTCCGGAGACGTGAACCGGTGGAACTGGACGCGGCCCGCGGGATCGAAAACGAAGCCCTGCAGGAAGAACTGAAAAGAAACCCCGTGCGCCCGTTGCTCCTGCCCGTGACCGCGGTGACGGGCCTGCGCGGGGGCTGCGGGAAGACCTTCCTGATGGCCGCCCTGGCCGCCGCTTTTGCCAGAGCGGTACCCGGCGTACCGGTCAGCGTCTGCACGGACGACCGGATAACCGTGCCGGGCGGCGTGAAGGTCCTGCCCGCGGGCACCTCTCCCGCCGTGCTGAGAGGAACCGGCCTGGCGCTGGCCGAGCGGCCCTTCTCCCCCTCCCTGGCGGAGGAGTTCGACCGGGTGCTGGTGGTCTCCCGGGCGGACGGGGTTAGCCTGGGGCGGCTGGCAGCCCTGGACAAGGGCTTCCCGCCGGGGAAGGTCGCCCTGGTCTTCAACGCGGCGGATAAGGTCGCCCTCGGGGACGACGTCCTGCCGTTCCCGTGCGCGGCCGTCGTTCCGGGTATGAGATCCCGGGGATTCGACGCCGGGGTGCTCCGGGTGCTGAAATACCTCTGCGGGGATGACTACGTGTTTACCGAAAAGCCGAAACGGGGGCTTTTCGCCGGACTTTTATCGAAACGGAGGGTCGGCTGAGTGGAAAAGGTGGAGAAGAAGAAAGGTTTTTCCGGAGCGTTCAAGCTCGCCGCGGTGGCGGCGCTGCTCGTCTTCTGCGGGGCGTTCGCGGTGCTCAAGATGAGCGCCGGGACGGTCAAGGTGGCCGCCGCGAAGGAAATCATCCCGCCGGGAGCGGAAGTTACGGCCAAAAACGCCGGCCTCGTGGAACTGCCCCGGCGGCTGGTGCCCGACGGGGCGGTCACCTCTCTCGACGAACTCAAGGGCAAGCGCGTGAGCGTCGCCCGCCTTCCCGGCGACCTGATCACCGGGGCGTGCCTGACGGACCGGAAGGTGTCCCAGATACCGTCCGGAGCGGCCGGCTTCTTCGTCCCGCTGGGTCCGGCGGAAGCCGGGTCGCTCAAACCGAACGACCTGGTGGCCGTCGTCACCTGCCCGGGCGCGGGCAGCCCGGGCGAAGTTGCCGGCGTTTTCCGCGTGGCCAGCGTGGTGCAGAACAAATCGGACGCCGGGGAAGCAAAGGCCGAGGCGCTGCTCTACGGCGACGAGCAGTCGGTGGTGCGGGCCGCCCCGTGGGTGAAGGACGGCCACTTCAGGCTCCTGATCAGGGGAGGTATGTAGGGTGCTGGCGGTGGTAATGAGCCCCGTGGGGAAGGCGGGCAAGACCATGACGGCGCTGGCGCTCTGCCGGGCCGCGGCCCTGGCCGGGAAAAAATCCCTGGCGGTCGAGCTGGACTTCTCTCCCGGTTCCTTCCGGGCGCTCTTCGACATGGAGAAGGGCGGCGGCGTGGTGGCCGCGGCGCGGTCGCCGGCCGCGCTCTCCTCCCTGGCCTCACCGTCGGGGCTGGGCTTCGACGTGCTCCCCGGCGGCTTCCCGGAGGAAGACGAGATGGTGGCCGGGCAGCCGCTGCTGAACCTCCTGGCCGGGGCCTGCAGGGAGTACGACCTGGTCGTTGCGGACACCGCCGGGAGGCTGTCCCCTTCTTCCGTGGACGCCGCCCGGCAGGCCGACCTGGTGCTGGTGGTCGTGCCCGGGGACAGGGGTGAGGAAGGGATCAGGCGCACCTACATCTGGGCGGACTACGCCCTGGTGCGGGAGGTCATCTTCCCCGGCCGGTCGGCGCTGGTGCTGAACCGCGTGCCGCGGAGGCTGATGTGGCTCTTCAGGGAAACGCTGGGGTCCAGGCTCCCCCTTGCAGCCGTTCTCCCGGAACTCAAAGCGCCTGCCGTGGCGGACGGCCGCCTGGCGAGGAAGCTCATGCCGGTGCTGGGCCTGAAAGAACTGAGAGCGCCGGGGAATTCCGTTTTTTCGGTGTTGAGAAAGAGGTGGTTCGCGCGTGGGCTTGCTTGAAAGGTTCAGCGGGAGGAGGCCGATGCTCGGGGAGATCCTGAAGCGGAACGGCGTCCTGGACGACGCGCAGCTGGCCCGGGCGCTGGAAGAACAGAGAAGGACCGGTCAGAAGCTGGGCGAAATCCTCCTCTCCCTGGGATACGTCACGCGGGACGATCTGGCCCGGGCGCTGGCGGAACAGGAGCGGTCCTGCTCCGGAGGTACGGGGAGGCTTGCGCCGGCCGAGCACGAGGCCCTCTTGAAGGAAGTGCAGGTCAAGGTGCTGGCCCGGATGGGGAGCGCCCGGCAGCAGGACGTCCGCCAGCTGCTGGAGCCCGTCTGCCGGGACGTGCTGGCGGCGAGGAGGCCCGACCTGCTCGGCGCGGTGTGGGAGTTCGCGGAGGACGCCTACAACCGCCTGTTCTCCCTGGGACCGCTGGAAAAATACCTGCAGCCCGGCTCCGACGTCACGAACATAATCGTCTTCGGTACGAAGGTCATGATCGAACGTCCCGGTGGCATTAAAGAAGTAGACCCGGAAGGATTTATGTCCGAGGAAGAAGTCCGGCGGGTGTTCGACCGGATAGCCGCCCGGGCCGGGAAAGAGCTGTCCATCGCCAACCCCAGCCTGGACGCGGAGCTGCCCGACGGGTCGCGGGTGCTCCTGTCCGTGCCGCCGAAAGGCAAGAAATATTACGCCGCCATCCGCAGGCACGTCCGCCGGTCGGCACGGCTGGAAGAGCTTGTAGCCGGGCTGCGCGGCCTGGACGGGCTGATCCCCTACTTCAAGAAAACCGTCAGGGAGCGCAAAAACTTCGTGATAGCCGGCAGCACCAACTCCGGCAAGACCACCCTCATGAACGCGCTGCTGAAGGAAGTGCAGCCCCTGCACACGGTAGCGGTGCTGGAGGACACCTGGGAGATAGACCTCGACGAGCTGCCGTTTGTGGCGTACTTCAAGACGCGGGAGGTGCCGGGCGTGCCGCCCATCACCTGGGGGGACATACTCAAGGACTGCCTGCGGTTCTCCCCGCAGCGCATCGTCCTGACCGAAGTGCGGACGGACGAGGCGGCGTGCGAGCTCATCCAGACGCTCAACACCGGGCACGAAGGTTCGTTCACCTCGATACACGCCAAATCGGCCCTGGACGCGCTCCTCCGGCTGGAGACCCTCATACAGAAGAAAGAAAAGAACCTGCCCATCGACGTCATCAGGCGGCTGATCGCCAGGGTGGTGGACGTGGTGGTGTTCGTGAGGCTGGAGGAGAACGAGCGCGGGGGCGTGGTGGGTCGCAGGATCGACGAAGTGGTGGAAGTCGGGAACGACCTCCTCCCGGACGGTATGTACGATCTCCGGGAGGTGTTTAAAATTTGATCGCGGGAGCTGCGTTAATCTTCGCGGTAGCGGGTTTTTTCGCGGTGCTGGCCCTGTTGGTCGGCGTGGAAGAACGGCGGTTGACCGTCCTCAAGAAGGTCGAACGCGACCTCTTGAGGCCGCGGGAGCACAACGAGGACGTCTTCTACCTGTCCGGGCTGGAAGGGCTGCTGGAGAAAGAAAAGAAGCGCCTGGCCGGCCTGGAGATGAAACCGCAGGACTTCCTGCTCTTCAAAACGGCGGTCGCGGTGGCCGCCGTGGTACTGGGGGCGGTATCCGGCTGGCTGATCCCCGGCATCGCGGCGGCGGTTTTGAGCGTTTATGCGGCAAACTTTATAATTGACCGCTTCCGGGAGGCCCGCAGGCGGCAGATTGAAAGCCCGGCTTTTCTGGACATGCTTTACGACATGGCCGCCACCATGCGCGTGGTACCCCGGTTCGAAGACGCGCTCAAGGACGCCCGCACGCGAATCCCGGACGGGCGGCTGGCCGCCGAAATCGACCGCGTGCTGAACGCCATCAAAGGGAGTTCGGTGGAGGAAGCCCTGTTCGACTTTGCCGAGCGTTCCGGTTCCCCGCTGGTGCGGGCCTGGGCGGACAACATCATGTTTGCCCGCCGGGCCGGTGCGGACATGGCGGACGTCTGCCTCAAGACCGCCGAGAAGGTGCGGGAGCGGCTGCGTTTCGCCCGGGAGATCCGGGCGTCGGCTTCCGGCGCGAAGGCGACGGCGGCGGGGATAGCCGGCATACTGGGCCTTTCCGTGGCCATGCAGGTTTCTTCCGGGCAGATGGCGGACGTGCTGGCCTCGCCCGCCGGGAGGACCGTGGTCGGGCTGGCGGTACTCGTCATGGTCGCGGGGTCGTTCTGGATATGGAGTATCATCGAGCGGGAGGTGGAAATGTAGTGCGCAGGCTGGTCGAGCGGAAAACGGCGGTGCGCGTCCTCGGTTCGGCCCGCCTCGCCCAGATCGAGAAGGAACTGCGGGCCGTGGGCGGGGTGAGATTCTTCGGCCTGGAAGCGCGTGACGCCCTGGAATACGTATCGCTCTGGTTCGTAGTCCTGGGGTTGTCGTTCGCCGCCGGGCTGGTCGGGGCGGCCCTGGGCGCGGGGTTGAAGGGTTTCCTGCCGGGGGTCTTTGCCGCCTTCCTGCTGAGGTCGCGCTACCGGGAAGCTGTTGAAGGCCGCCGGAAGGCGGTGATGTCCGAGGCAGAGCTGCCCTCCGTGCTGGAGACGCTGGCATCCGCCGTCGGGACGGGGATTACTCTTGAAGGCGCCATCCGCCACGTCGTCAGCACGCGGAAGGGAGTGGTGCGGGATCTCCTGGACGAGGCGCTGGCACACCGCGACGCCGGAGAACAGCTGGAACTCGCGCTGTCGTACGCCGCCGAAAAAAGCCTGCACCCGTCTTTCAGGGCGATTTCGAGATCCGTGGAAGCGGGGCGGAAGACCGCGGCGGGGCTCGCGGAGATCCTCGAAAAGGCTGCCCACGACATCTGGGAGGAAAAGAAAATAGAGGCCAGGGAACGGGCGGGGAAACTGCCGAACAAGCTTTTCCTGCCCGTGATGATCTGCTACTTCATCCCGGCGGCGGTGATATTGAGTTTCCCCTTCATTATGTCGTTCTTGAAAACAAAAGAAATGTTTTAACGGCCGGAACACCGGCCTTTTTTTGTGGGGATCCCAATCCCAAACGAAGGGGGGGATGCAGGTATTGAAATCCACCAGCGAAAGGGGGGAATACGCGATGCTCGAGCTTTACCGGAAGGCCGCCGCCCGCCTGGCGGACCGGCGCGGCATTTCGGAGCTGGTCGCGGCGATCGGTTTGGTCGCCATAGCGGCTGCCGTGGTGATCATGGCCAGCCCGCAGGCCAAGAAAATGGTGGGAGACCTGCTGACCAAAGCCAGCTCTTCAATCAGCGGACTGTTCTAATCGGGAGGGGAGGGGTATTCCCCTCCCCATTATTGAGGTGGTGTTCAATGCGCGACGAGCGCGGGCTTTCCAATCTTTACTCGGCGGCCTGGGTCATGTTCGTCCTGTCACTTATGGGAGCGTTCATGGTCGTAATGGTCCAGGCGTGGAACGCGAAGCTGGCCGTGCAACAGGCCGCCTTCGAGGCGGTCCGGGTGGGGGTCGCGTCCGACGACCCCATCAACAGCGCGGCCGCGGCGGCGAGGAACTTCGCGAAAGGAGCCCTGCCCGGGTGGGGAGACCCGAACACCCTGAAGGTGGAGGCCTCCACGACGGGTTCCCCGCCTGACATGAAGCTGGTGGTCACCGTGACCTACAACCTGCCCGTGAAGCTGTACGGCGTGGTGGGAACCGCGAAGGTGTGGCAGTTGACCGGCAGGTCGGTCATGCGCATCGAGGAGACGCCGTAGGGAAGGGCGGTGCGCCGGATGTTAAAAGAAAGGTTTAAGGGCGTAATCGCGGACCGGCGCGGCGTGGGGGTGCTGTTCATGGGGGCGGCCCTGCTGCTGTTCATATATATGCTCCTCGGGTACAGCCTCTACGTCTCCCAGCTTTTACTGGTGCGCGGGGCGCTTTTAAAGGCCACGCTGGCGGCGGCGAAGGCCGGGGCGTACCAGGTTGACGTGGACGTCGCCCAGTACGGGGGGAAAAACATGGACCGCCGCGCCGTGGAGCGGGCCGCTGAAGAGGCTTTTGCCGGCAACCTGCCGCCCGTGCTTCAGCGCAGGGCCGGGATTAAAAACGTCTTTGTGAGTTCCCGCCTGGTGAGAGTGCGGGCAGGGTGCAGCGTGGACATCATGACGCCGCTGGGACCGAGGCGCGACTTCTTCGAGACGGAGTGCCGGGCGGTGCCCCGTTCGTTAAGGCGGTGATAACGTGGAAATGTTCCTGTTCGACCCGGAAGGGTTTTTCACGCGGATGCTTGTTTTCCTCGGGGCACTGCTCGCCGTGCACTTCGCCCTCCTGTCCGCCGCCCGGCTGGTCTTTCGTGACGGTTTCCTGGCGGGGGTGTTTGCCGCCGGGGTGGAATTCGTCGTTTCCGTGTTGCTGTTTTCCCGGAGCGCGGAGCAGGGGGCCGCAGTACTCGGGGGCTTCGCCGCCGGTTCCCTCGCGGCCGAGCTCCACCGCTACCTGGAGAGACTGGGGAAGTTTTGAGCAAAGGGGGGAATGAGTGTGCGAAAGAGTGTGCGAAAGGTGCTCCTGACGTTGCTTCTCGTCCTGGCGATGGCGGCCCCCGCCTCCGGCGGGGAGTGGGTCAACGTGACGGTAAGGGATCAAAACGGTGTGTCGGTGCCGTCCACCGTGCCGCCGCCCGTGGTCTCTTATTTGGGTTCCGTCGAGGTGTTCAGGCCCTCCATCGGCGACCGGTTCAAGAACGGCCTGGATGTGGTGAAGGAAACCCTCGTACCGGCCAGGCCGCCGGCTCCGGGGCCGTACATCGCTCCGCCCGGCGGCATCCGCGTCGCCCTGCCCGGCGGCGGCTTTTTCGGGATGGTATACGGGCGCCTGGCCAGCGGCTGGAGCGCGCTGAGGGGGCGGTAATTTGCGGAAGAGAGTCGTTTTAATCGTATCGGGGGTCATTTTTGCCGCCGTCGTGGGGTTCCTGGGGTTTTTGTACTACCTCGGGGGCAAACCCCCGGTGGTCTATACGGCGGCGCGGCTGGCGGAGCTGCCTCCCCGCCGCGCCGCCATGCTCGCGGATTCCGGGACCGTGGTAAAGGCGCACGGGGCCGAGCTGGTGTACAAAAGCGACTCAAAAGGTCAAGAGATAAAAGGGCGGCTGGTGCCCGACGCTGTAATCCAGCGGGACGGCGAGGTGCTCACTCACCTGCCGGACCTCCCGGAGGGCACGCGCGTGCGCGTGCTGATCTCGGAGGACAGGGTACTGGCGGTGCACTGGCAGGCGGAATAGGCCGGAAAGCCGTAGCTATTTTTCTCTTTAGAGCCGGGATGACCGGCTCTTTGTTTTTCAGGAGGTGGTGTTCTAGAATAAACGCTTGCCAGTTAATCAAAAATATGGTAAACTAAGGTCAAAGAAGGTCAAACCAAGGCAAAAGCCAGAAGGGAGTGGTTGCCCTCTGAGGTTCTTCTGGTTCGTCATTCTGCTGGCACTCTTCGTCATCTTCATGCCGGGCATGCGTCCGGTGTGAAAAAATACCAAATCAAAAGAAAGGAGCGGATATGCTTTGCGGAAAAAAATCGTTTACATGCTGAGCGTGTTAATGGTGGTACTGCTCGCCGGGGCCGTACCGGCGGGCGCGGCGGACTTCTTCGGTGTGGCGGATTTCGAGCGCTACACCGAACCCGGCGGCGACTTCCACTGGGCGATGAACGACCTCAAGCTCGCGGTCGCTTCCGAGCTGTTCCGGGGCTACCCGCCGGAAAAACCCGAAATGATATACCACTGGAGGGGTACCGGCGGGGTGATAACCAAAGTCCTGGGCGAACTGAAGCCCGACGCAAGGATCAGCCGGGGAGAGTACGCGGCCATCGTGTGCCGGGCGCTGGACATGGAGAACGCCGGGTACGGGAAGAGCCCCTTCTCCGACGTGAGCCCGTCCCAGTGGTTCGGGCCGAGTGTGTTGAGGCTCGTGGCCGCGGGTATCATCGACCCGGCGGACTACGGCGGCAAACTGAACCCGAACGGGCCGATCACCCGGCAGGAGATAGCCGTGTGGATGGTCCGGGCGGCAGAGCGGGCGGGGGTCAAGGTGGAACCCGCTAACGTTTCCTTCAAGGACTTCGACTCCGGCTCCAAACAGGCCCCCTACGTGGCGAAGGCCGTGGGGCTGGGCATCCTGAAGGGCTACCCGGACGGCACCTTCAGGCCCGGCGGGACCGCCAACCGGGCCGAAGCGGCGGTCATGCTGGTCAGGCTTTTGAAGCACCTGCCGCTGTTTGACGGCATCGACGGCGAGAAAGCGAAGCGGATGATGGAACAGACCGTGGCCGCGATGACGGAGATGTGCAAGTCCTGGCCGGTGAACCTGAAGGCGGGCTGGGAGCGGAACGAGGCGTTCGAGAACGCCCTGGCGAAGTACCAGGCCAGAGTAAAAGACCTGGTGACCGAGTACAACCTGTGGCCCAGGATCCGCCCGGACGGGTTCGGTCCCCTCAGTGTACTTGGTGACCGTGACGAGGTCGGGCCGCGGAACGACTGGGGCGGCCTGGCAGGCGCGTACGGCCTGGTGGACGGCATGCTCCTGCGGGTGTGGCCGGAGGAGAGCGCGTTCGTCCCGGCGGTGTACGTGGGTGGCAACCTCAGGGCGACCGACGTGGTGGACTTCGTCGGGCGCGGCCCCATAGCCGAAGTCAACGTAGGGGGTAGGGTCGATGCACTCTATATAACCGATCCACCGGACAGCCCGCGCGAAGGCACCGCGGATTACGGCTACCGTGCCTTACTGGTCAAGCAGGGCGGGAAGTGGAAGATCGCGGCGCTGTACGCCGACGACCGCGGCCCGTGGCTGCGGATGATCGGGTTCGTAAACGATGGTGGACGTGTAATCGAGTAACAAAAAGTCCCGGCGGCGGAGGAATCCGCCGCTTTTTATTTTTTGAGAGCGCAACCCGCGCGGGAAGGAGGTGAAACGCGCAAATGCGAGCAAACGTGAAGCGGCTGGCGGCGTCCGCGGCGGCCTTCCTGTTCGCCGTGTCGTGCCTGCTCTTTTCCCCGCCTGCCCCGCCTTCCGGCACGCTTGCCACCGGCACGGCACTGGAGGCCGGTCGTGCCTTCCATGTTGTGCAGGCTGAGGCAAGTTCCAGCAGCAAGTCGTCCAGCAGCAAGAGTTCCAGCTCCAGCAGCAGCAAGAGCTCCAGCTCCAGCAGCAGCAAGAGCTCCAGCTCCAGCAGTAGCAAGAGCTCCAGCACCAGCAACAGCAAGAGCTCCAGCTCCAGCAGTAGCAAGAGCTCCAGCACCAGCAACAGCAAGAGCTCCAGCTCCAGCAGTAGCTCCAAGCCGTCCAGCGGCCCGCTTAGCGCGAGCG
>DYEX01000058.1 GCA_020725525.1 Desulfovirgula sp. | reverse complement strand
TCTAAATTGTTCTCATTGGGAACACTGGAAAGGGAAGCTCCCCGGAAAAAAACGGCTTCCGGTGAAACCGGCTCCACCTCTATACCCCGGGCCAGAGGTAAAGCGGCCACCTTTACCTCCTGACCCGGGTAAACCTGTGCCGGCAACTCCAGGTCAGGGGGCGCCAGCCAGGAGATGGCGTTGTGCAGGAGCACGGGAAAGGCCGGGCGCAGGGGTAGATCGGATTCGTGCAGATCAAACCCCCAGGCGACCAGGCGTTTTCCCTGCCGCTGGCCGTGGGCCATCACCGTTTTCCCGGCAGCACTTACGTCGGCAGTCCAGCCGCTGCCGGTTTCCAGGGCGCGGGCAGAAGCAACATGTACCTGGGACAAATCTACATAGCGGAGCATGACATTTCCTTCCGTCCCGACCAGGGCCGGAGGATGAAACCTGCCCCCTATTTTTAATCCGGCAACCTCCCCTGCCGGGGGGTTTACGAAAAGCGCCGCCCCCGGCGGCAGGGGATAAATAAGGCCGTCCAGCACGGTGATCTCGTAGTTATACGCTCCACCCAAAAGGGATGGGTATTCTTGAGGGGTGCATTTATATACCTCAACGCCCGGCAATACACCCAGCGCCCGTTCCAGGAAGATGTTCCCCTGACTGACCAGCAAAACCCGCACGCGGTGGTTGCTTTCGGGCACCGCCCAGGCCTGGTTGTCCAGGGTCAGGTGATCCATTCCAGCATCATCTACGGCCAGGCGGGCCGCCACCGGCACCCCGGCAGGCAAATCGGGCCACAGCAGGTGGGTGCTTTCCCCCGGCCCCAGGCGCCACTTTTGGGCCTTCATTTCCCGGCGGCCGGCACTCAGGTAAACCTGGCCGGAAGCCGCCCGCCTGCCATGGTTAACAACCGTTACCTGGGCCGCCTGGCCCTCTCCCGCCGGGCGCAGCTGCAAACCGGCCAGGGCCACATTGGCCGCCTCATCCTTGCCCACGGTGACCAGTTCCAGATCTCCGGCATTGTCCACCGGAGCCAGGCCGCCGTCACTCACCAGGACTACCCGGGGCCGGTCCTGCTGGCGGCCCAGTGCCCGGGCGAGGGAGAGGGCCGGCCCCAGCTCCCCCGGATAACATGACGGCTTGAGCCCCTGCAGCGCCCGGTGCACCTGCCGGGGATCGGCAGCCTCGCGCACCACCACCCGGGGCTGCCGGTCAAAGGCAATGACCGTCATGGCAGCCCCCTTCTCCAGACTGGTGGCCATGGCCTCCACTTCCCGCAATGCCCGGGAAAAGCGGGTCTGACCCAGATCGGTGGCGTTCATGCTGGCCGAAGCATCCAGGAGTACAATGACGCTTTTGGAAGGGGAACCCCGGTACCACACCGGCGCTGCAGCCCCCAGGGTCAGGGATGCGGCCGCCAGCAGCTGCAGCCACAATAACAACCGGGGCTTGAGCCGCTGCCAGGGGCGGCTGGCCTCCATACTGGATGGCGCGGCCTGCCAGAAAAGGGTGCTGGGAACAATCATTTCCCGGCGCCGGGGCCGCAATATGTACAGGGCCACTATGGCCGGCAAAGTCAGGCCGAGCCACAGGAAAAGGGGGTGAAAAAAGCTCAAACAAATCGCCTCCGGTTTC
>DYEX01000057.1 GCA_020725525.1 Desulfovirgula sp. | reverse complement strand
CCGCTGGCAGGGACCTTACCTGGATTTCCCCTTAACCAAGAAGACCGCCTGGGGAGGCAGGTACGACTATGAGTGCTGGCCCGAACAGGGTATTTTTGTAACTATTCATGAAATCCCCGGGGCCAGCGCCGACAAACTGGCTGAACTGAGTCCCTTTGAAGTTTATTATAAGGGGCAAGATGATGTTAATCCCAGTTTGCACAAAGTAACCTTAAAGATTACCAACTGGATTTACTAAGCGGTGGAACAACAACGATAAGGCCAGGACAGCAGCGGGTTGCTTAACTAACCGCCGTCCGTCCTGACTTCGATCTGCTTGAATTGTACCTTTGCTGGCATTTTTGCAGGGGTCTCCCAGCTTAAACGAACAGAAAATGCAGGGTGCATTTAAAGTGTTTTATATTCTGAGGAAAAAACTGTACAACCAGCGCGGCTTCACCCTGGTGGAGCTACTGGTGGTCATAGCTATCATCGGCATCCTGGCGGCCATCATTACCCCCAGCGCCTTCAGGGCGGTGGAAAAGGGGAAAGTGTCCCGGGTCGTTGCCGACGTGCGGGCCATAAAGGCGGCCGGTTACGCCTATTACGCCGATACCGGTGACTGGCCGAAGGCAGGGCAGGAGTCCTACGACCCCGGCTCCGGCGATGACTACGGTTTCCTGTACTTCATGAAGGCGGACGGCAGCACCGTTTGGAACGGGCCGTACCTGGAGAAGCCGCCCGGCGTCACGCCCTGGGGCGGTCATTACCGCTACTGGAAGAGCAGGATTACGGGTACTGTCTATGACGCCGCGGGCAATCCCATTGCAGTTAATAACACCAGATGCGCCGTGGTCACCATCGGCGGTTTTCCCGAACAGGGCATCCGCGATGCCGTGGACCGGCGCATCCGGGAGAGTGTCGGTTACTCCTATGTGGGGGAAGAAAACGGCACGTACTACATCTCGGTGATCATCTGGATGGAAGGGTTATAGTGCCGGCGCGCTACCGGTCTGGTTGCTGGAGACCGGGCGTACAATCCGCTTTGTTATAGGCCGGGGGAATTCTGGATTGATTAAACGATTTTCTAAAAATGAAAAGGGCTTCACCCTGGTAGAGCTGCTGGTGGTCATCGCCATCATCGGCATCCTGGCAGCTATTATCGCCCCCAATGCTTTTAGAGCAGTGGAGAAGTCCAAAATTTCCAGAACAATTCAGGATATGACCGCCTTAAAGGCGGCGGTGCTGGCCTTTTATGCCGATGTGGGTTTCTTCCCGGCTGACCCGGACCCCTGGGATCAGGATCCCGGCCTGGGAGTAAACCCGGATACCGTTTATTATAATACTGATACAATCGCGGCTATGGGCTTGACGGAGCAGGAATATCGAGATAGACTTAATTCCCGCTGGCAGGGACCTTACCTGGATTTCCCCTTAACCAAGAAGACCGCCTGGGGAGGCAGGTACGACTATGAGTGCTGGCCCGAACAGGGTATTTTTGTAACTATTCATGAAATCCCCGGGGCCAGCGCCGACAAACTG
>DYEX01000056.1 GCA_020725525.1 Desulfovirgula sp. | reverse complement strand
GGAGGGAATAAATGACGCTCTGGTTTAAAATGACCTGCCCAAAAAGAGCGTAATACCTGCTCTGGAAGATTAACAACAAATTACGGAACTGAGCCAGGTCGTAGGCGAGTTCCCTCGCCCCTCTTTTTCTTTTGCTGGAAATCCTTATTCTCACCGCCCGCTTGACTTTCATTTAAGTACTTCCTCCAGACATTTTTTATCTTCCTCTGGCTGGAATGGAACTTCATGGAAAAACTGTGGAGCAGGGTAAAAATTTCTTCCATCAACTCTTCGGTATCGGACTTTTCGTTAGTGTAGTTGTTGATAATGAATATCACCGTACCGTAAGATTTAAACAGGTTCTCGAAGAAGTTGAAGCCGGTCCTGGTCAACCTGTCTTTGTAAGTGATAACGACTTTCTCAATCCGGTAATTGAGAATTTCCTTAAGCAGTTCGTTAAAGTCTTTCCGGTTGTCAAAATCTAAAGCGGAAGCAACGTCTTTGTAAATTCCGTCAATCGTCCAGCCGTTGTTGAGGCAAAATTGCTTCAGTAATTCAAGCTGGTTTTCTAAGTCCCTCCTTTGCTTGTTTGTAGATACTCTGGCATAAAGCACAGTTTTCCTTTTAACAGGCTTGCCGGTGGTTTTGAGCAGGTATTCATAAACTGACTTTTCATCGTAATCATAAAAGCCGTTGGGGAGTTTGTTTACTTTGATTTTATTTTCCCACCGCAGCTTATTGAGAGTACTCCGGCTGATGCGTAATAATTCCATTACTTCTTTTGCTTTCATAGTAACTATAATATATCTAAGCTGATAAAGTTTGTCAAGAAAATACTAAAAATGTGAACTATACCAGATGAGCTTGCTTCTTTAATCCTGCAAATTAGCAACCTTTTTTTTATTATGGCCATGGCAGGTATGGGACTTAACGTTGATATTGTAATGTTTAAACGTATGGGCTTAAAATCATTTTTCGTCGGTTTGCTCGGATCCCTGGTCATTTCGATTGCTGGATTTGCTGCTGTTCGCATTATTCATTTTTAGGCTTTGGAGGTGTTAAAATGGTTGGCGGGCTGGCCGAGCAACTTTTAAGAGGATATCAACTGGAAGTGGCAAGTATTTCCATTAGCAGGATTATTCTGGCGGTGGACGGTTCGGCTCCGGCTGTTGAGGCAACTAAATATGCCGTAGCTTTAGCCAGGTGTCACGGTGCAAAAATAACTGCAGTGTTTGTAGACTCCGACGGTGAAGAGGCCGTTGTTCCGGAAGATCAGTGGGAATACCTGGCAAAAAGGAGTAAAAGGATCCGTTATGGACTGGCTGGCCTGGAGCTTGTGCAGAGGTATGGTAAGGCATACTGTTTAGATGTTAAGCAGCTTCTTTTAAGGGGCAATCCTGTTAAACAGATTGTAGATACTGCTGAAAAAGAAGAGGCCGACTTAATTGTTGTGGGGGATACCGGCTTAACGGGAATTAAAAGAATAGCATTGGGGAGCGTTGCAGAAGCAGTGGTTGAAGCATCAGGAATCCCCGTTCTGGTTGTTAAGGGTAGGTAGCAATCGCCATGAACTTTCACCAGTTGTATATTTTCAAGATAGTAGCTGATAAGAAGAGCTTTTCAAAGGCTGCGCAGGTCCTGTTTATTTCCCAGCCGGCCATCAGTATGCAGATTAAATCCCTGGAAGATCACTTCGGCACACGGTTATTTGAGCGCAACACCCACCAGGTGAACCTAACGGAGGCCGGCCGTATCCTGTATAATTATGTAGAGAAAATCTTATCCCTGGTGGATGAAGCAGAGAAAGATATCTCTGCCCTTACAGGATGTATGAGGGGTACACTGTCCATTGGAGCAAGTTTTACTCTGGGTGAGTATGTAATTCCCCAGGTAATTGGCCGTTTTAAGAATCAGTATCCCCAGGTAAAAGTGTTTCTACAGGTAACCAATACAGAGCAAATTGCGAAACGGGTATCAAAAAACATCCTGGATTTAGGACTGGTGGAGAGTCATGTAGACGATCAGGAACTGGCTGCCAGCCCCTTTTTGCAGGACGAGTTGATGGTGGTACTTCCGGCCGGGCACCCTTTAGCTGGAAGAAAGTCTATCTCGCTGGATGAATTCGTTGCGCTTCCCCTGGTGTTACGGGAACAGGGGTCGGGTACAAGGAAAGTTACCGAAGAGCGGTTGAGGGAAGCGGGGGTGGAATTGTCTGCAGTAAACGTTGTTATGGAACTGGGGAGTACCGAAGCAGTAAAAAAGGCTGTAGAAGCTGGTTTTGGAGCCAGTATCATTTCCATGTGGGCGGTTCAAAAGGAATTAAAACTATGTACGCTCGTACCGGTGAGGATTAAGGGATTTTCCTTGCTTCGAAACTTTTATTTAATTTATAAAAAAAACAGGTCCCACACATCTGTGGTAAAAGAGTTCGTTTCTTTTATAAAGGAAGCCAGTGGAATCGCCGGCTCATTTATGATCAGGTAAAGGTAACCGGGAAGGAACTTTTTCATTGCCGGCGAATTGTTTTCCCCAGGACTGATTAAAAATTTTTATTGAAATCTGACATTTGGAGGATTTCTGGTGGGTAAGGGCGAATTAAGAAAGGATGTCTTAAAAGCACGGGACAGCCTTTCTCCAGTGGAAGTAGCCGAAAAAAGTAAGCGGATTTTGACCCGTGTACTGTCCCTGGAAGAATTTCACCGGGCACAGACCCTCATGGCCTATGTGGATTTTCGCAATGAGGTGCAGACCGGTACTCTGATTGTAGAATCCATGGCCCGGGGGAAAAGGGTGGCCGTGCCGGTGACCGACGTGGCCGGCAGGCGGCTGACGCCGTCCCTGTTGCTGGATTATCCAGGGGATCTGGTACCGGGAACCTGGGGCATTTTAGAACCCCGCCCGGAGTGCCTGCGTCCCCTGGAGCCCCAGGAACTGGATCTGGTGGTGGTGCCGGGGGTGGCTTTTGATCTCAAGGGCAACCGGCTGGGTTACGGCGGCGGGTTTTACGATCGCTTCCTGCCCCGCACCAGGCCCGACACTGTCTGGCTGGCCCTGGCTTTTGAGCTGCAGATCTGCCCGGAAGTTTACGCCGGCCCCCACGACTGCCCGGTGCACATTCTGGTTACCGAGGAGCGGGTTATTTACACCCGCTAGTCAAGCCGCACACCCGTAGTGGGCAGAGTGGATTGTTTAACCCCAGGGGAAAGTAATGAGAGGAGGGAAATTTTTTGAGCTGTCAGTGTGGACATCAGGATGAAGCGGCCAAAAGGGAAGCCCTGGAAAAGGTCTTTGCACATTACCGGGGCACTAAAGGGGCGCTCATCCCGCTGTTGCAGGAAGCGCAGGAGATTTACGGGTACCTGCCCGGGGAAGTGATGCGAAGGATAGCCGCCGAGCTGAAGATTCCCTACAGCAAGGTCTTTGGGGTGGCTACCTTTTACGCTCAATTCCACTTGAAGCCGAGGGGGCGCAACGTGATCCGCGTTTGCCAGGGAACTGCCTGCCATGTGCGGGGCGGAGCAGCAATTTACAAGCAGGTGCGGGAGTCACTGGCTTTGCCGGCGGGTGAGGATACAACTGCCGATCTGCGATTTACCCTGGAAACGGTCGCCTGCATCGGGGCCTGCGGCCTGGCTCCGGTGCTATCGGTTAACGACGATACTTATGGGCGCCTGGTGCCGGAGCAAATCAACGATATTCTGAAAAATTATGCTTAGGGGGGGAGAGGGGAGAAATGGAAACCTTGATGGATAAGTGCTGCGACAAGTGCCAGCATTCACCGACCACTCCTTGCCGGGACTATGTACGCTGCCGGAAGAACGGCCCCATTTGCCATCAGGATGAAAATTGCAGCCGGCTGAGGCAAGAGCTGCTGGCACGGGTTTATATGAAGCCGGAAGCAGGCATGAAATATATCCTTATCTGTTCGGGCACCGGTTGCATTTCTTCCGGTTCTCCCAGCCTGGTTAAGGCTTTTGAGGAAGAGTTGGCCAAAAACAACTTGCAGGGACAGGTTGCCATAAGAATTACCGGCTGCCACGGCTTTTGCGAGCAGGGTCCGATTGTCATCATCGAGCCGGAAAAGGTCTTCTATCGGCGGGTGGCTCGGGACGATGCAGCCGAAATTGTATCCATGCACCTGGTGCAGGGGCAGCTGGTCGAGCGGTTGTTGTATGTGGATCCGGTTACCGGCCAAGCCGCCAAAACTTACGAGGATATACCGTTTTACGCCCACCAGCAGCGGCTGGTGCTGCAAAAGTGCGGCCATACCTGCCCGGAAGATATTCAGGACTATATTGCCCACGACGGCTACCTGGCTTTAACCAAAGCACTGTTTGAGATGACGCCGCAACAGGTGGTGGATGAAGTAAAAACTTCCGGCCTGCGCGGCCGCGGCGGCGCTGGTTTCCCCACCGGAGTCAAGTGGCAGGGCGCTTTAAATGCCAAAGCGGACAAGAAGTACGTGATCTGCAATGCTGACGAAGGCGACCCGGGGGCGTTTATGGACCGCAGCGTGCTGGAAGGCGACCCCCATGCCGTACTGGAAGGCATGATTATATGCGGTTATGCCACCGGTTCGGACGAGGGTTATATATATGTGCGGGCTGAATATCCGCTGGCCATTCACCGTCTGAAAATCGCCATCGCTCAGGCCGAACAATACGGTCTGTTGGGGGAGAACATTTTAAATTCCGGCTTTAATTTCCGCATCAAAATCAAAGCTGGGGCGGGAGCGTTTGTCTGCGGCGAGGGGACGGCTCTTATGCAGTCCATAGAAGGCAACCGCGGCATGCCGCGCTACAAAGTGGGCCGCTCCACGGAAAAAGGCCTCTGGGATAAGCCCACCACCCTGAACAACGTAGAAACCTTTGCCAACGTGCCGTTAATCATTCGCCACGGCGGCAGCTGGTTTGCTTCCATCGGTACGGAAAAGTCAACCGGCACCAAGATTTTCTCCATAACCGGCAAAGTCAACAATACCGGGCTGGTAGAGGTGCCTATGGGGGTAACCATGCGGCAGATCATTTTTGATGTCGGCGGGGGTATCCGCGACGGCCGCGCTTTCAAAGCGCTGCAGATCGGGGGGCCTTCCGGCGGCTGCCTGCGCGAGGAGCACCTGGACATTCCGGTAGAATACGATTCCTTAATTCCCCTGGGCGCTATGATGGGCTCCGGTGGCCTGGTGATTATGGATGATACCACCTGCATGGTGGACGTAGCGCGCTTCTTCTTGAACTTTACCCAGGCTGAATCCTGCGGCAAGTGCACGCCCTGCCGTGAAGGCACCAAGCGTATGCTGGAAATTTTAAACCGCATCTGCGAAGGACACGGCGTGCCAGAAGATATCGAAGTGCTGGAAAAGCTGTCCAAAGTTATTATCAACACCTCGCTTTGCGGCCTGGGACAAAGCGCTCCTAACCCGGTGCTGACCACTTTGAGGTATTTCCGCGACGAATACGAGGCGCACATTTACCACAAGCGCTGCCCGGCCAGTGTCTGCCAGGCTCTGTTGGTTTATACGATCAACCAGGAGAAGTGTACCGGTTGCGGCGCCTGTGCGCGGGCCTGCCCGGCCGGAGCCATTACCGGCGAGAAAAAGCAGCCCCATACCATAGATTTAGAGAAGTGCATTAAGTGTGGAAGCTGCTTGACCAGGTGCAAGTTCGATGCGGTAGTAAAACAGTAGGAGGGAGGGTAGAAAGGCGTGGCTAACGTAACTTTAACCATCAACGGCCAACAGGTAACCGTGCCGGCCGGAAGCACCATTCTTCAGGCGGCGGAAAAGTTGAATATCTTTATTCCTACCTTATGCTACGAGCCGATCTTGACGCGACCGGCGTCCTGCCGCATCTGCGTGGTGGAAGTAAAGGGGAGTAAAAACCTGGTACCGGCCTGTGCCGCTCTGGCGCGGGACGGGATGGTGGTGGAAACCGATACGCCGGAGGTTATTGAAGCCCGGCGCACCATCATCGACCTGCTGCTGGCCAACCATCCAATGGATTGTTTGACCTGCGGGCGCAACGGCGACTGCCGCCTGCAGGACTACGCCTTCATGTATGGGGTCAGGGAGTCGAGCTTCAGCGGCGAAAAGCACAACTATCCGCTGGAGGACGACAATCCTTTCTATATCCGCGACATGAACAAGTGCATCCTGTGCGGTAAATGCGTGCGGGTGTGTGCGGAGATTCAGGGCAACAGCGTAATTGATTTTACCTACCGCGGTTTCAATACCAAGATCGCCGCCTTCATGGATGTACCGATGTCCCAGTCGGAATGCGTATTCTGCGGCAACTGCGTGGCCTACTGCCCGACCGGGGCGCTGCAGGAGAAGTACCTGCGCTCCCATGCCCGGACCTGGGAAGTGCAGAAGGTTACCACCGTTTGCCCCTACTGCGGTACCGGCTGTACGCTGGACCTCAACGTCAAGAACGGCAAGGTGGTAGGAGTAACCTCTACCGACGGCGAGGTTAACGGCAAGGCCTTGTGTGTCAAGGGCCGGTTTGGCTTCGGCTTCATTCACCATCCCGACCGGCTGCAGCAGCCGTTGATCAAGAAGGACGGCCGGCTGGTTGAGAGCACCTGGGATGAAGCCATCCAGTTAATTGCCACCAGGCTGGGGGAGGTGAAGGCGCAGTACGGTGCTGATGCCATCGGCTTCCTGACCTCGGCCCGCTGTACTAACGAGGAGAACTACCTCTTGAGCAAGCTGGCCCGGGCGGTGATCGGCACCAACAACATCGACCACTGCGCCCGTCTCTGACATGCGCCTACCGTCGCCGGTCTGGCGGCAGCGTTTGGCAGCGGCGCAATGACCAACCCCATTGCAGATATTGAAGGGGCGAACTTTATTCTTGCCCTGGGTACCAATACCACCGAGACCCATCCGGTTATTGCCACCAAGATCAAGCAGGCGGTGCGGGCAGGGGGCATTCTGGCGGTGGTCGATCCCCGGCAGACCGAACTGGCCCGGCTGGCCCATTACCACCTGGCTTTAAAGCCGGGCACCGACATTGCTCTCCTGAACGGTCTGGCCAATGTTATTCTGACCGAAGACCTGTATAACAAAGATTTTGTAGCCGAGCGGACCGAAGGCTTCGCAGCCTGGAAGGAGACAGTGCTCAAGTATCCACCGGAGGTGGTGGCTGGCATTACCGGTATAGCGGCCGATACCATTCGCGAAGTGGCGCGGGGTTACGCCAGATCGGCCAACGCCACCATCTTGTATACCATGGGTATCACCCAGCACATCTGCGGCACGGACAACGTACTGGCTATTGCCAACCTGGCCATGCTCTGCGGTCATATTGGCAAACCGTACAGCGGGGTCAATCCCTTGCGCGGGCAGAACAACGTCCAGGGAGCATGCGATATGGGCGGCCTGCCTAACGTGCTGACCGGCTATCAGCCGGTGGCCGATCCCGATGTACGGGCGAAGTTTGCTGCTGCGTGGGGCGTGACTTCCCTGCCGGAGCAGCCGGGGCTGACGGTCGGCGAAATGATGGAAGGGGCAGCAGCCGGGAAGCTCCGGGCGATGTACATTATGGGCGAAAACCCGGTTCTCTCTGACCCCGACAGCACGCACGTGGTGCATGCTCTGGAAAAGCTGGACTTCCTGGTCGTCCAGGACATCTTCCTGACCGAGACTGCTCGCCTGGCTGATGTAGTGCTGCCGGCAGCCAGCTTTGCCGAGAAGGACGGCACCTTTACCAACACCGAGCGGCGGGTGCAGCGGGTGCGCAAAGCCATTGAGCCCGTAGGGGAAGCCAAACCAGACTGGCAGATCATCTGCCTGGTGGCTACGGCCATGGGTTACCCCATGCAGTACGGCTCGCCGGCGGAAATCATGGCGGAAATTGCCCGCCTCACCCCCTCCTACGGCGGCATTTCCTACCAGCGCCTGGAGCAGGGCAGCCTGGTCTGGCCCTGTCCTTCCCCCGATCATCCGGGAACACCCAGACTGCACGTGGGCAAGTTCGCCCGGGGGTTGGGCAAGTTCCACCCGGTAGAATACGTTCCGCCGGCTGAGCTGCCGGATGAAGAATATCCGTTCATCCTGAATACTGGACGCCGGTACTTCCACTACCATACCGGGACCATGACCCTGCGCACCGGCGCCCTGGAGGAGTACTACGCCCAGGAGCACCTGGAGATCAATCCCGCCGACGCCCGGACCCTCGGCATTACCGACGGCGACCGGGTGCGGGTTATCTCCCGCCGGGGCCAGGTGGAAGTAACCGCCCGGGTTGTGGATACCGTGCCGCCCGGGGTGGTCTTTACCTCCTTCCATTTCCCGGAGGTGGCTATCAACAGGCTGACCAACACGGCCCGGGACCCGGTGGCCAAAATACCGGAGTTAAAAGTCTGTGCGGTGCGGGTGGAGAAGATCGCCTGAGAGCATTTAAATACGGGACCCAGCTTTCGCCAGGGGCTGGGTCCTGTTTAATCACGGACTTGTAAAACGGTGCGCCGGTCGCAAGTCGCTGGCTTAAGGCCGGCGCACCGGTGGCCCGTTCAGGGGAGGGATTTCATCTGAGGGAGGCATTTGCGTTACTTGATCCCGTTCCCGTGGGGTTGTTGCTGGTTGATGCCGGGGGAAGGGTGGAGTTTTTGAACCGGGTTGCCGAAGACCTCCTGGGTGTGGAGAGAAGTGCGGTTGCGGGGAGGCAAATCGGCGACGTATTGCCCACCGCCCTGGTAGAGCAGTTATGGCCGCAGGACGGTTCGCCTTTGAGGAGGAAGATGGAAATAAACGGCCGTAAGGTGGCCGTGCAGGTCAACCCGCTGGTGGGGGAAGAGCCCGCCGGCGGGACGATGCTGGTTTTACAGGACATTTCCCTGTGCGAATCCTTGAGGGAAGACAAGGAAGAGCTGGAAGCCATCTTTAACTCTTCTTACGACGAAATTTACGTTGTCGACGGCGATGGATACACCCGCAGGGTCAACAAGATTGGCGAAAGCTACTACGGGGTGGAGACTGAAAAAATAATAGGCAAACATTACAGCGAAATGGAGGAGGAGGGTTATTTCAACCCTTCCGTTTCGCGCCGGGTTTTTGAGGAAAGACGGCGGGTGACCATGGTCCAGCACACGAAGACGGGCAAGACCCTCATCGTTACAGGAAATCCGGTCTTTGACGAGTCGGGCCGGATCACCCGCATAGTGGTTAACTCCCGGGATGTTTCCGAACTGATCAATTTAAAGCAGCGGCTGGAAGACACCGAGCAACTGGTGGACAACTACCGCCAGCTGGTAATGTACCTGCGACAGCAGAAAATGGAAAACACGGAAATTATAGCTGTAAGCCCCCAGATGAAACAGGTTCTGGATTTAGTGGACCGGGTGGCCCAGGTGGATTCCACCATCCTGATTACCGGCGAATCCGGTGTGGGCAAGGGCGTTATTGCTTCCCGCATTCACAAATTGAGCAAAAGGTGCAAAGGACCGTTTATCACCATCAACTGTGGTGCCATACCCGAGAACCTGCTGGAATCGGAGTTATTCGGCTACGAGCCCGGGGCCTTCACCGGGGCCAGGCGTGAGGGGAAAAAGGGCTTAATTGAAATGGGTGACGGGGGAACCGTTTTTCTGGATGAGGTGGCGGACCTTCCGTTGAACCTGCAGGTCAAGCTGTTGCAGATAATTCAGGAAAAAAAGTTAATGCGTGTCGGGGGCAGCCAGCAAATCGCGGTTAATGTGAGATTTATCGCCGCCACCAACCGCGATATTCAGAAGATGGTCAGGGAAGGAATATTCCGGGAAGATCTTTACTACCGGTTGAATGTTGTCCCGGTCACCATTCCTCCCCTGCGGTATCGCAAAGAAGATATTGTGCCGCTGATTGAGCATTTCGTCAATAAGTTTAATCTGAAGTATGACATGAATAAACATTTTTCACCGGAAGTCCTGGACGTACTGGTGAAATACCACTGGCCCGGTAATGTAAGGGAAGTGGAAAACGTTGTGGAAAGATTGATGGTTACCACCGACACCAACCTTATTGAGCCGGTTCATATTCCCGATTATATCATCAACACCAGCAGCGATCTTCCCGGTCGGATCTATGTATTGGGTATATGTCCCTTAAAGCAGGCTGTTGATGAGGTGGAAAGGCAGTTGATTACGCTGGCGTCACAGCGCTGCAGGACGACGTACGAGATGGCCAGCGCCCTGCAGGTTAACCAGTCCACCATTGTCCGGAAGATCCAGAAATACCGTGTGAATACAATTGGCAGCAAACGAAAGAGGGGGGGAATCAAAGACGAAGAAAATACGGGTACTTAGAATAATGCATCTATGCATTAATTGCAATTTTTAATTGCATTGACAGAAGGAAAAAAACATGAGAAAAAACTGCGCCTCCAGTCCGTGAGCGGTACCTGTCAATGTATAAATGCATTTTTCGGTTGTATTAAAATTCGTCAGATCGTAAAAATGCTACGCCAGTTAAGATTTTGGAGCCTGGCATGCTTTTTGCGCCCTTAAGGGTCAAACCTCCGGCGGCAAGAACTTGCGGAGAAAACCCTTGGGGGAGGGATTCGATGAGCAAGCAGGTAAACAGTTTTGAGCTTGCCTGTAACCACGTGATGGCGGCGGTAAAAAGGCTCAACCTCAATCCGGCGGTCTACGAAATTCTGCGGAATCCGGAACGGGTACTGACGGCGGCCATACCGGTCAAAATGGACGACGGCAGCATTAAAGTTTTCACCGGCTACCGGGTGCAGCACTGCAGTGTACTGGGTCCCTTTAAGGGGGGAATAAGGTTCCACCCGGATGTGGATATGGACGAGGTAAAAGCCCTCGCCCTGTGGATGACCATGAAGTGCGCCGTACTGGGGCTGCCATACGGCGGCGCCAAGGGCGGAGTGACCTGTGACCCCAGGGAAATGTCCCTCGATGAACTGGAGAGACTGAGCCGGGGTTACATCAAGGCCATTTACCCGTTGCTGGGCAGGGAAAAAGACATTCCTGCCCCGGACGTTTACACGAACGCCCGGGTCATGACCTGGATGATGGACGAGTTTTCCGGAATTAAAGGTTACAACGAGTTTGGGGTGATTACCGGCAAGCCGCCGGTTGTGGGGGGCTCTGCCGGGCGGGAAGAGGCCACGGCCAGGGGTTGTGTCATTGCCGTGCGGGAAGCGGCTGCGGCGCTGGGGATCAGCTTGAACGGCGCTGCCGCTGCCGTGCAGGGCTATGGCAACGTGGGGAGCATTGCGGCCCGGCTGTTGCACGAAATGGGCTGCCGCATTATTGCCGTATCCGACTCTTCCGGCGGCATATATAACCCCAGGGGGCTCGACCCGGTAGCGGTGCTTCAATTCAAGAAAAATACGGGAACCGTGAAGGGGTATCCGGGGAGCCGTCCCATCAGCAACGAGGAGTTGCTGGCCTTAAACTGTGACATTCTCATTCCGGCGGCGCTGGAAAACCAGATTACCGAGCAAAATGCCCGCAATATTAAGGCCAGAATTATCGGCGAGGGGGCCAACGGCCCCACCACTCCCGGCGCCGACCGGATCTTGAATGAGAAAAAGGTTTTTGTGATTCCGGATATTCTGGCCAATGCCGGCGGGGTAACCGTTTCTTACTTCGAGTGGGTGCAGAACAATACCGGTTACTACTGGTCTGAAGAAGAAGTGAACCGCCGGTTGGAGGAGAAAATGGTTGCTGCGTTTAAGGAAGTTTACCAGATGTACAGGGCCCGGAAGGATCTAAACATGAGGGATTGTGCATATCTGGTGGCCGTGCGGCGCCTGAGCGAGGCCATGTGGCTGCGGGGATGGCTGGGTAAAGGTGCCGGCTATCAGGATAGGCGGGAAGCTGTTCTGGCCTAGCAAGGGACTGGTTGCGTAGCAGTTCGGTGATATGATGGAGCTCAGGCGTGCAATCTAAAGCCTGGGCTTTGTTGTTCAGGGTTTGGTGGTAAAACCGGCAATACAATTGCGCATTCCAGGATTTTGTAGTCTGAATGGGGTTTTGCAACAGCCTCCTGGCTTACATACAGTCTCAAGTGGCCGGAATGCACCTGTGCATTTTCCGATGCGCTATCGCATTAATAGTATTGACTGGCCAGGTGAGCTAAATAGAGGCTCCTGTATTTAATTATTTAATGCATTATTGCATTTTTAATTAAATAAAGTTGCGAAAGTTTTGAGTTTTTTAAGGCACAGTATTTGCAAGGCTTGACACGAGCCAGCAGGCACTAAAAGTTGTGAAAATAAAAAATTTAGCAAAAGAGGGGGCTGCTAGCCAGTTATGGAAAAGGATTATAGTGTCATCCTGGATACCCTGCCAGAAGATGGAGCCAGGCCAAAGGTACTGTTCAGGCAGGCAGGAGACGGATTTCTGCAGGTTGAGTACGGGGAGGTTCCGAGGTTCAACCTGATCGACTCGTTTAGGGTGCTTACCGTAAACAGTGCCATTAAGTCCAAGAAAATCAAAGGTTTATACGAAACAGTACCTGCTTTGCGGACAAATTTATACCATTTTGACCCGCTAGAGCTGCCTGTTGAAAAGTTGATAGCCGAAATTAAAGAAGTGGAAGAGTCGTTAACGGACGTGGAGAACATTGTCTTCGAGTCGCGCCTGATTACCTTACCCATTGCTTTTGAAGATAGCGAAACAAAAAAAGCAGTAGAAAAGTATGTAAGAGAGATCAGGCCGGATGCCCCCAATGTCATCAACGGTTATAACCTGGAGTATGTTGCCTTGTGTAACGGAGTTACGGTTGATGAAGTGAAGAAGCTGGTCTGCGGAACGGAATGGTATAACAGCGGGAATGGTTTTTGGCCCGGCGGGGGTTTTTTCTGGCCGCTGGATCCCAGGTGCGCCATTGTGGTGCCGAAATATAATCCGCCGAGAACGTGGACACCTGAAGGAGCGGTGGGTATTGGAGGGCCTTGTTTATATATCTATCCGACGCCAACGGGAGGCGGATACCAGCTTTTGGGAAGAACAATTCCCATATTCCAGTTCAGCCAGAAGCACCCCCTGTTTAAGGATAGCCCCACTTTCTTTAAAGCTGGCGACAGAGTAAGGTTCTATGAGGTTGCGGAGGAAGAAATTCTGTCTATTTACAAACATGTCCATGAGGAAACCGATTATGAGTATGCCATAAAGACGGGGAAATTTGTGGTGAAGGATTGGCTGTCGTTTTATAACTCAGAAGAAGTGCAAAAAGGAGTAAAGGAACTTCTGGCAAAACAAGAAGCAGGAAGCAAAGTAGCCCCGCGAGTTTAACAAAGTGAATAAGGAGGAGAACTATTTTATGTTGCTGGTAAAAAAAGGCGGTATTGAAACCGTTATTGAAGATTGGCCCGGAAGAATCGGTTACCTGGATAACGGTATGGCCGCATCCGGTGCGTTCGATTATGTTGCCCTGGGGCTGGCCAACTTGCTGGTGGGAAACCCTCCCGGTGAAGCAGGAATAGAGATTGCGGGCGGCTATTTTGAAGCTGAGTTCGGCGTGGACACTGTTATTAGTGTTACCGGGACTGACATGAAGCCCACCCTTAATGATCAGCCCATTCCTTTGTGGGAAGCGATCAGGGTGAGCAAGGGCGATGTTATAAAATTCTCCCACTTCGGTGAGTTCGGCTTCAGGGCGTATCTTGGTGTGGCGGGAGGAATTGACGTTCCCGTATACTTGGGAAGTAAGTCCACCTGTTTATTCGGAAGCTATGGGGGGTATGAAGGGAGGAAATTGCAAGCTGGTGATGTACTGAACTTTGGTAAACCACAGGAAGATTTAAAGAGCCTGGAGGGCCGGAAAATTAAAAAAGAGGCCATTCCTGAATACTCGCGGGTATGGGAGCTGAGAGCGTTACCGGGTCCCAATTCTTGTCCCGATTATGTGACAAAAGAAGGGATGGATTACCTTTTTTCGCATGAATTTAAGATCCAGCATAGCTCAAACAGATCGGCCTACCGGCTTGAGGCGATAAAAGGTATAAACTTTTTCGCCAGAAAAGATGGAGGCGTGGCCGGCAGCCACCCATCAAATGTTTTGGATCACGCCTATGCCATCCCCGGAGCTTTAAACATTTGCGGTGATACCCCCATTCTTTTAATTGCCGACGGCCCCACCCTTGGTGGTTACCTCTGCGCCTTGAGCGTGATTATGGCCGATCTCTGGAAGATAGGGCAGGGGACTCCGGGCAGGGACTATGTCAGGTTTGTTTATTGTACACGAGACGATGCAATGAAGGCCAGAGTTGAACTGAAAGAACTTTTGAGTGAGAAATCCCTGGCGTAGATTTTAAAATAAGGGAGTGAGCAAAAAGTGGATTTGAACGTCGATATGGGTGAAAGCTTCGGGAGATATAAGCTCGGCCAGGATGAAGAAGTAATGAAGTATATTACATCAGCGAATATTGCCTGTGGCTTTCATGCCGGAGATCCCCAGGTGATGCATGAAACGGTTCAACTGGCCAAAAAGTACGATGTGGCTGTTGGTGCGCATGTGGGTCTTCCCGACTTGCGGGGTTTTGGGCGCAGGCGGATGGATATAACTCCAGAGGAATTGAAAACCGATACTCTTTACCAGCTTGGAGCGCTGGATGCTTTTCTGAAAGCAAACGGCATGAAAATGCAGCACGTAAAGCCGCATGGTGTGCTTTACCGCATGGTCTCAGAGGAAGAAAAATATGCGGAAGCTTTTCTTGAAGCAGTTAAGTTGTTTAACCCGGAGCTTTACATTTTTATTCCCAAAGGAACATTAATTTGGGATCGGGGCACTGATCTGGGTTTTAAGATGGCGGCGGAAGTTCTTGTGGATCTCAGCTACGACGACCAGGGGAACTGGGTTTTGGAGCGGAAAAAGAAAGCCTGGTCTCCGGAAGAAGTTGCCCAGCGCGCTGTGATGGTAGCCAGGGACAGGCAGATAACGACAATCGGTGGAAAAAAGATTGATATTGAGGCCGATACGATTTGTTGCCATGGTGATTCGCCCAATGCCGTCGAAGTGGTTAAAAAAATAAAGGAAGAATTTGAACGCCTGGGTATACCGCTGTGTAAAATTAGTGCTTCTAAATAATGCTTTGCATCACACAAGGTAAGGAGGATCTTGGGGTATGGAACAAATTGTGAGAGCACATATGCCTGGACTGGTTGCAAGGGTGGTGGTAAATGTAGGCGATAGGGTTCAAAAAGGGCAAGAAGTCGCAGTTATTAATTGCATGAAAACCGAACTTTCCGTACAATCAGAATATGATGGGGTAGTAAAAGAAATTCTGGTTAAAGAATGGGACGAAATGGAAGTAGGAAGTCCGATGGTTGTTTTGGATGTTGAGTGAAAAGCTTTGTAACTTTAGCAATTTATTTAAACTACAGGGGCCCCTAAATAGTTAGAAGATGCACAGCTGCAAATAGATTGGTGATTTTTATGACTGGCGTTGCAAGATCTATCTATTGAAGGGGCCCTATGCGACATAAGGATGGGGAGATCGTGATTAAGAAGTTGCTTATAGCCAACAGGGGTGAAATAGTTGCAAGAATAATCAGGGCTTGCCGTGAGCTGGATATAAAAACGGTGGCCGTTTATTCGGATGCTGATCAAAATGCGCCTTACTTAAAAGATGCAGATGAAGCTTACAATCTTGGCCCGGCAAACCCTGTAAAAAGTTATCTTAATATTGAAAAACTGATTGAAGTTTTAAAAATATCCCAGGCAGATGCCGTTCATCCTGGCTATGGCTTTTTAGCTGAAAATTATGCTTTTGCTCAAGCAGTTGTTTCAAGCGGGGCAATCTGGGTAGGTCCGCCACCTGAAGTATTGAAGGCAATTGAATCGAAGTGCTATTGTAGAAGAATCGCAGATTCCGTTGGCGTACCCGTGCTACCCGGTACCAATGAACCAGTAAGAGACGCTAATGAAATCTTCCAGTTTGCCGCTAAATATGGTTATCCTTTTCTGCTCAAACTGGATAAGGGTGGCGGAGGAAAAGGTATTGAATCCGTGAATAGTGAGGAAAAAATTAAGGGTGCTTTTGAAAGGCTTTCGCGGATTGGGTATATGGCCTTCGGAAACGGTGACTGTTACATTGAAAAGCAGGTTATGATGCCGAGGCATATTGAAGTTCAGTTTCTTGCCGATCATTTTGGTAATTACGTTTGTCTGGGTGAAAGGGAGTGCTCAATTCAAAGGCGTTATCAAAAAATTATTGAAGAATCCCCTTCTCCGGTTATTACGGAGGAAGACCGTCAGACCCTCTTCAACTATACCATAAAGCTGGCAAAGGCCATGGGTTATCGAAACGCAGGTACTATAGAATTTCTTAGATCAGAAGATGGAAGCTTTTACTTTATGGAGGTAAACGCAAGGTTGCAGGTGGAACACCCGGTGACGGAACTTGTAACGGGTGTGGATATTGTCAAGAGCCAGTTAAAAATTGCTTCTGGAGAGAAACTCGACGTCGAGCAGGAAGAAATTAACTTAAGAGGCCATGCCATAGAGGCAAGGGTTTATGCCGAGGATCCGCTTTCTTTTGTGCCTTCTCCTGGCAAAATAGAAAAGCTTGTTTTCCCTCCGGCAAACGGCCACTTTCTGAGGATCGACCATGCTCTGGAAGAGGGTTTGAGCGTACCTCCCTACTATGACCCGATGTTAGCCAAGGTAATTGCCTGGGGATCGACCCGGGAAGAGGCGATTCGACGTCTGAGAGAGGCTCTGGCTGGGTTTCACATTGAAGGAGTGAAAACGATCATTCCACTGAACTTAATGGTATTGGAAAATAATAGTTTTGTCAGTGGTCAGTTTTATACCGGCTTTGTGCGGGAATTGCTTGCGGCGAAATAACCTGCTTGGGAGGGGATAGATGTGGGTAATGACACTAAAATTGCCGATGCAGGACCGGCGGGGTGGATTGCTTACTCCATTGCCACCTGGATTGCCTGGGCGGCATTATGTGGTTTTGTGAGCAGCAAGGCCCTCTTGTTTATGGCATGCATTTCTCTGGCCTGTACCATTCCGTATCTCGGTGCCGCAATAACCCAATTAAAACTGGGGAATGTAGCGGGCGGCGTTACCTGGCTGTATTTCGGTTCGTTTTTTGCCTTTTGTTCGGCGTTGACTTATGCAGTAAATTATTTTGCCGGTATCTACGGTTGGGAAGTGGATGCCCGGATTCTGGGTTACGAATGGGCAATTTTGGCGCTGGTACTTATCTTAACAACCCCGATTTTTTTAAAGTTTGCGCCGGCAGCCGCTGCTTTGTCGGTTATAGCGGCTGACATTGGCCTTGCCAGTCTTGCCTTAATCTATTGGGGGTTTGCCAGTTCGCTCATGCTTCAGCTTAGCGGATGGTCTTTCTTTGTAGCAGGGCTTTTCGGTATTGTGATGGCTGTCGGAGGGATCCTTGGCGGAGCTGGTATGAAGTTTCCCATGGGTAGACCACTGCTCAAATAAGACTCTAATTAAACATCAGCACTCTCAGAGCCCGGGTTCGTATTTTTAGAGCCTGGGCTCTGTTACGATGGTTGCTAATGATAACGTAATGCAATGTTGCATTTAGAAATGCGCGACAGCATTACAAGGGATGGCAGGTCAATCCGGGAACAATGCCTGAATTGCGGGATATTATTGACTTAAAATTGATTTAAATATGCATCAAGGGATATTTCCCTGAAATTTAAATGATTGTCCAGGTTCGGTATTTTCCTTATAAGGAACGGTATTTGCACCTTTTAAGTTCGGTCCACACGAAAGGAGTTGAAATTGCATAAGACCCCCATACCGCTTTTTGGCGGCACCAGCAGAAGGATGAAAATTTATTTTCGGGGTAGTTTCTTTTAAAATTAAAAGTTAAAGCGGGAGGTTATGGGTTGATGCTTCACCAGGTTACATCCGTACCCGGTCCCAGGTCAATTAACCTGCTGGAAAAGAAGAACAGGTACGTAGCGCGGGGTGTTTCCAATGCCACTCCCGTCTTCGCAGCGGAAGCAAAAGGGGCCCTGATCAGGGATGTGGACGGGAACGAATTTATTGACTTTTACGGCGGCATCGGCACCTTAAACGCCGGCCACTGTCCCGAGCCGGTAGTGAACGCCATTAAAAGCCAGGCCGACAAGCTCCTGCACACCTGCTTTATGGTGACCATGTACGAGAACTATGTGGACCTGGCCGAAAAGCTGGCTTCTTTGTGTCCCGTCAAGGGAGAAGCTAAAAAGGTCATGTTTGCCAACAGCGGGGCGGAGGCGGTGGAAAACGCCGTCAAGATTGCCCGTTTTTATGCCAAAAAGCCGGGCATTATTGCCTTCGAGTGCGCCTTCCACGGCCGGACTCTCATGGCCATGAGTCTGACCAGCAAGGTAAAACCTTACAAGTTCGGCTTCGGCCCCTTTGCTCCGGAAGTCTACAAGGTTCCTTCCGCCTACTGCTACCGCTGTTACTACAACTCCACTTACCCGGAGTGCGGCCTGCACTGCCTGGAGAATTTCACCCGGTTTTTTGCCGCCGAAGTGGCGCCGGAAAATATCGCCGCCATGATTATCGAGCCCGTGCAGGGTGAGGGTGGATTCATTGTGCCGCCGCCGGAGTTCCTGCCGGGCCTGCAGAAACTCTGCGAAAAACATGGCATCGTCTTTATTGTGGATGAAGTGCAGACTGGTTTTGCCCGGACCGGAAAGATGTTCGCCGTGGAGCACTGGGGCGTGCAGCCCGACCTGATGGCCGTGGCCAAGTCCATTGCTTCCGGGTTACCCTTGAGCGGGGTAATCGGCCGGGCGGAGGTCATGGACGCACCCGATCCGGGACACATCGGCGGCACCTACGGCGGCAACCCCATTTCCTGTGCCGCGGCCCTGGCCACCATTGACTACATGCAGGAGCAGAAATTGGCAGACAGGGCTGCCCGCATCGGGGAAGTGGCCCTGGGGCGCCTGCGGGCCATGCAGGAAAAATACCCCCTCATTGGCGACGTGCGCGGGCTGGGTGCCATGGTGGCCATGGAGCTGGTCAGGGACAGGAAGACCAGGGAACCGGCTAAAGACGAGACTGCCCGCATTATTCAGGAGTGTTACAAGCGCGGCCTGATCATTATCCCGGCGGGTATATTCAGCAACGTGGTGCGCATGCTCATGCCGCTCACCATTACCGACGAGCAACTGGATTGGGGCTTATCCATCCTGGAAGAAGTGGTGGCCGAAGTGGCCGGTTAAAACGGCCCGGCAAGTGGGAAGGAGGCTCAAAATGTACGGTTTTTACGGCAGGTTGCTGCGCCTGAATCTTTCGGACCGGTCCTTTGCGGTGGAGGAATTGCCGGAAAGCATATACCGGGAATATCTTGGCGGAAAAGGGCTGGGCACTTACCTGTTACTGCGCGAGCTGGAGCCGGGAATAGATCCCCTCTCCCCAGCCAACAAGCTGATTTTTACCACCGGTCCCGCCACCGGCACGGTGCTGCCCGGGTCCAGCCGCTACGGGGTTTTCAGCAAGTCTCCCCTGACCGGGCTTTACGCCGAGTCCTATGCCGGCGGGCGGGTGGCCCCGGCCATGCGCCGCACCGGGTACGATGCGGTGATTGTGGAAGGTGCGGCTGATACGCCCGTGTACGTGGAAATCAGCGACCGGGACGTGGTTTTCCACGATGCTTCCCACCTGTGGGGAAAGGATACTTACGCCACGGAAGACGCCGTGCTGGCCGGAGTCGGGCGGGAAGGTGCCCAGGCTGTGGTGATCGGTCCCGCCGGGGAAAACCTGGTGCGGTTTGCCTGCATTGAAAACAACTACTGGCGCTCTGCCGGGCGGACCGGTATGGGCGCGGTGATGGGTTCCAAAAAGCTCAAAGCGCTGGTGTTTCACGGGGAGGCCAGTTGTCAGGCGGCCGATGCGGCCCTGCTGCAGGAGGCGGCACGCCGCATCAGGGCCAAAGGCAGGGACAACCCGGGGGTCAAGGCCTACCAGACCATCGGTACCCCAGCTATGGTGCGCATCATAAACGGCGCCAGGGCATTTCCGGTCCGCTACTGGTCTTCCGGCAGCACTCCGAACTGGGAGAACATCAGCGGCGATGTGTTGCTGCAGCAATTTGAGGTTAAGGCCAGGGCGTGTCCCAACTGCTTCCTGTCGTGCGGCAAGCTGACCACAATAAAGGAAGGTAAATACACCGGCCTGAGGCTGGAAGGCCCCGAGTACGAAACCATTTACGCCTTCGGCGGGTTGTGCGGTATTGACAGGCTGGACTGCATTCTTTACCTCAACGACCTGTGCGACAGGCTGGGGATGGATACTATTTCCGCCGGGAACCTGGTGGCTTTGATGATGGAGGCCGGGGAAAGGGGCCGGGTAAAGGGTTATCCCGCCTACGGGGATGCTGAAGGAGCGGCCCGCTTGCTGGAGGATATCGCCCACGTGCGCGGCCCGGGGGAATTGCTGGCACAGGGCATAAAACGGGTGGCCACTGAGCTGGGTCTGGAGGACCTGGCCATTCACGTCAAGGGTCTGGAGCCGACCGGTTATGACCCCCGGGTGCTGAAGGGGATGGGGCTGGAATTCGCCACCTCGCCCAGGGGGGCCTGCCACCTGCGGGCCACATTTTACAAGCCCGAGTTGAGCGGGATAATCGACCCCTCCACCATCGAGGGGAAAGCCGCCCTCTTTATTGAATTTGAAAACCGGCTGACGGTTTTCAATACCATGATCTTCTGTGTCTTCTTCCGGGACCTGATCCAGTGGGAGGACCTGATGGCCATGATCAAGGGCAGCACCGGCTGGGAGTACACCCGGGAGGAACTGGCCCGGCTGGCCAACCGGATTGTCACCGCCACCCGCCTTTTCAACACCAGGGAAGGTGCCACCCGGGCAGACGACATGCTGCCGGCCAGGTTCTTCAACGAACCGATCAACGACGGCCGGGACATCATCACCAGGCAGGAACTGGATACCATGCTGGACGACTACTACCGCCTGCGCGGCTGGGATCAAAACGGCGTTCCGCAGGGGAATTGAGAGGGAAAACGAGCCGGCGGGGATGCCCGTTGACCGGGTAACTGTTCCGCAGGCTGGTTTATGGGGATAGTAGCTGCAAAAACCTGCCTTGTCGAATGGAAAATGTTCCATCCTCCACCACACCCCCGCCACGGGGGTGTTTTTTTAAATGGTTTTACCAGTAAGCATTACCGGTCCCAAAAAGCATTTCCGGCGGCCCTTTTTTCAAAGGAAATGTACTACCAGTGAAGGTATTTTTTCCCCGGCGGAGAAATGGAATAAGTATCCGGGAGAGCAGAAGTATGATTTTTCGCAAATACCCCCGGTTTTTGTGCAGAAAACCAGTTTTCGAAAAAAACGGCTTTCCGGAGCGGCATCACAAAGCCCCCAGCCCGCGCTACAGGTGGATTTTTACTACACCATCGCTGCGTTGCACCCACTGACCCGACGAAAAGGGGACTTTTTCCGAGGGTACTGAAATCCCTAATAACTGGCGAAACAAAGTTGCACCCACTGACCCGACGAAAAGGGGACTTTTTCCTTGGGAGCGATGGGTCTGGGTTTGGGTTCGTTCTTGGTTGCACCCACTGACCCGACGAAAAGGGGACTTTTTCCTGACTTTAGAGGTAGCACCGGTATGTGTACGGACACGTTGCACCCACTGACCCGACGAAAAGGGGACTTTTTCTTTAAAAAATGGTTTTTTTGACCAGTGCAGGAAGGAATATGCCTCTTTCTGTCGAAATGAAATAGGGTGAAAAAACCTTTACATACCCGAAGGAAATTACCATGCTGGTGAATTTTCACGTTGCCATCTACGAAATAATCCTGGCGGCCGGCCGGGAAGGGCTGATCCTGCCGCCCTACAAGGGTTCGACCCTGCGCGGGGGCTTCGGCCGGGTTTTCCAGCGCATTACCTGTACAGCACGGCAAAAAGATTGCCGGACCTGCCTTTTAAACCAG
>DYEX01000055.1 GCA_020725525.1 Desulfovirgula sp. | reverse complement strand
TTTGCTTCTTTTGCGCTCAAGAAAATGTCTCCTCTCTCCATGGTGACATTTTCTCAGACCGCTTACAGGGTGACAATATCACAGTCCGACGACACGTCCCTTTTATTGGTTGACAGGCAAGAGCTCCTGTGTTATACTTTTACTTGCATCGGGCATAATCTGGAGGGGTGTCCGAGTGGTTTAAGGAGGCGGTCTTGAAAACCGTTGGGCCGTTTACCGGTCCCGTGGGTTCGAATCCCACTCCCTCCGCCAGTTTGATTATATGTGCGTGGAGAGCTGGCCGAGTAGGTCGAAGGCGCTCGCCTGCTAAGCGAGTAGACGGTTATAAAACTGTCTCGAGGGTTCGAATCCCTCGCTCTCCGCCAACAACACTCGGTGTGCCTTTGAGCACACCCTTTTCTTGCACTTGGTCAAAGCAACGGTCTTGACTTTTGCCGCCTCCTTTGATAGAATTACACTTGCCAGTGTTCAGGGCGATGTTGTCTTGTGCCTGTAGCTCAATTGGATAGAGCATCTGACTACGGATCAGAAGGTTGGGGGTTCGAGTCCCTCCAGGCACGCCAGTTAAAAAATTAAAGACGCGCAAAGCATATAAAGCCCTGATGTATTTTTCCACTTACTGTATGCCGGACAAACAGTAAGTGCACAATTTTTTGCCGGGGTTTTCCCGGCAATAATAGTTCTTGCGTTTTACAACGGGCGCCCGTAGCTCAGGAGGATAGAGCAGCGGTTTCCTAAACCGCGTGTCGGGGGTTCGAGTCCCTCCGGGCGCACCAGAAAAAGCTAAGCCCTGCAAGGATTTGCGGGGTTTTCGATTTATAGCGAATTCTGCAGAAAGGGACTTTTGGGAGCAATTTGGAAGCAAACTGGGTGCAAGGCTACTCTCCAGGCCAGCCAATACAAACAACAGGGACAGGTGTTAAGCCTGCCCCTTTATCTTTTGATATGCCTGTTCAGCTTGGCGGCTGCTTCCTTGTCGGCGCTCTTCAGCAGGTGGCCGTATATGTCCATGGTGGTGCTGATATTGCTATGGCCCAGCCTGGCACTAATGATTTTTACCGGCACCCCCTGGTTAGCCATCAGGATGGGACCCGGCTGGTCGGGTTGGAAGCTTTTATCGCTACATGATAGAAATCGATAGCAAAAATGAAACAGAAAACGAACCTGGCGGCTCCTTCCGGGAGTGGCGAGTCTCTGGGAGTAAAAAGAAACGGAAGGCGGCGTATTTCGTCAAACCTTGCCAGCCAAAGCAAAAGGCCCGGCAATCACCGGACCACAACTTCTTTACCTTACCCGGCTACGTGATGCGGCGGCAATTCGATATACTCTGCCACCGAAGACGGCAGCGGCAACGGCAGGCCATCCTCTTTAAGCCCCTTCAAATGCAGTTCTAATGCTTCGGCCAGCAGGCGCAAAGTTTCCTCCACGGTTTTCCCAGTGGCGACGCAGCCCGGCACGTCAGGCAGGTAAGCCGAATAATTTTCCGGACCCTGTTCAACCACGGCAAGGTATTTCACGTTACTTATCCCCCTTCCTGGTTTTTAGTTTTGCTTGCTTTAATATACTACCCAGAGTTTTTGGATGTAACGTTTCACTTGGTTTACCTGCCACCGTTACCCGGCCCGGTTTTGTCGGGTGCTTGAACTGACGGTGGCTGCCCTTCTGCTCAATTAGGTACCAACCATCTTCCTGGAGCAGCCTGAGAATATCCCTCACCTTCATCCCATTGCTTTCAACAACCTTCCTGGATTCAATTTTGAATTCTTATCCCTGGTTGGTACCGACATTGTTTTCCGCTTTGTTATCCGGGACGTACTCAAACAGATCCCCTGGCTGGCAGTTGAGCGCGGCACAGATCTTTTCCATAACCTCAAAGGTTACTCCTTTGGCCCTTTCGTGGTACAGAGCAAGTACGGTGTTCTTGGCTATACCGGCCTGTTCAGCCAACTCGGTCATTTTTAATCGACGTTCCCCCAAGATACGGCTGAGGTTTGATTTATAGGCAACGTCAATCCCTCCCAACAACATATTAACATCAGTAATACAAAAGTGTAATAGTCTAATAATAAATTTCAGGTTATTTATTTGGAACCCGCGAATTCAATGTCAAGTAATCAGGCAACCTTCCACTCCCCACGATGCGGCGGCCAGAACCCGCACCGGTACCAGGGAACCCTTCAATTCCGGATTGCCGGCAGGGAACCGCACCTTTACGTAGTGCTCCGAAAAACCTTCCCCCTGGTTCTCCCCCATCTTTTCCACCAGCACCTGTACCTGTTTTCCCACCAGCTGCTGGTTAAAACGCAGGGTTAGCTTTTCATCCAGTGCGCGGAGTTCCTGAACCCTTCTCTTTTTCACATCCGGAGCAACCTGGTCGGGAAAGCCGGCGGCTTCCGTTCCCGGGCGGGGCGAAAAGGGAAACACGTGCAGGTGGCTTAAAGCCAGTTCCTCGACCAGTTTCATGGTCTGCTGGTGGTCGTCTTCCGTTTCCCCGGGAAAGCCCACGATTAGATCGGTCCAAATGGAAAGGCCGGGAATCAATTCCCTTGCCTGTTGTACCAGCCGGGCAAACTCTGCGCTTGTGTACCGGCGCCCCATATTTTGGAGAACGCGGTCCGAACCGCTCTGCAGGGGGAGGTATAAAAAGGGGCATACTTTTCGCACCCGGGCCAGGGTTTGCAAAAACTCAAGACTTATATCCATTGGCTCGATATAACTTAGGCGCAGGCGAAAGGAGTGAGGCAGGGCGTCCAGTTCTTCAATGAGGCGGGTCAGATTCCACCCGGGCAGATCTTTCCCATAAGCCCCCAGGTGGGTACCGGCCAGGACAATCTCCCGGCAGCCCTTATCTAAGAAATGTTTGACCTGGGCCACCACCTTTTCCGGAGCCAGGCTGCGGGGCAGCCCCCGGGCCTTCCGGACAATGCAGTAGGTGCAGGCTTCGTCGCACCCTTCCTGGATCTTAATTACCGGCCGGGTGCGCCCGTAATTGCCGGTCAGGGGAAGTTCCTCGAACTCCTCACCTGGTCCGTGTTCCACGATGATTGCCCTTTGCCCCCGGTGAGTTTCAGCCAGATGGCGGGCAATGACGGCCGGCAGACGGGACCTGCCGGTGGTGCCGATGATAATGTCTACCTGGGGCAGTTTTTCCTTTATTTCTTTCCAGTACACCTGAGGGTAGCAGCCGGCCAGAACCACCAGGGACCGGGGATTCTCCTTTTTGGCCTGGCTGGCCAGGCGTCGTGCTTCCGCAGCCGCGGACTGGGTTACCACGCAGCTGTTGATGATATAAATATCGGCAATATCCCCGGTTGGGACAAAGCCGGCCTTTTCCATGGCCAATTCCAATGCCCGGCCCTCGTACTGGTTAACCGGGCAACCAAGGGTTTTAACCTTGAAAGTGTAAGGCAAAAAGGCTCCCTCCAAATAGTTTGTAGTGGTATTAAGAAGTGCTGATCCACCTAATTAGGCACTCAAATAGATATTTAATCGACCATTCTATATTCGAATGGCGATATCATATCTATCGAGTTAACCCTGCTGTTGCCAGCTTACTATCTCCTATCCCCGGAGGGGACTC
>DYEX01000054.1 GCA_020725525.1 Desulfovirgula sp. | reverse complement strand
CGTATCGGGGGCAAGGTTTTCTTCAGGGGTAGAGAGATCCGGACGCTGGACCGCCGCAAACTGGCCCGGGAAGTGGGCATGGTCTTTCAGGATCCGGAGAAACAAATTGTGCAGAGCTGTGTGGAGGCGGAAATAGCCTTCGGCCTGGAAAACCTGGGGTTACCTCCGGAGGAAATGTCGCGCCGCATCGCCGAAGTATGCAGTTTCATGAATCTATCCCCTGTTCAGGATGCCTTTACGGCCGATCTCTCCGGCGGCCAGAAACAAAAGGTGGCGCTGGCTTCCGTGCTGGCCATGCAGCCCCGTGTGCTTATTCTCGACGAACCCACCTCCCAGCTTGATCCCGTCTCGGCGGAAGAAATCCTGAATGTGGTGAAAAGGCTTAATGAAGAAATGGGCTTTACGGTGATCATGGTTGAGCAGAGGCTGGAAAGATGTTTTCATTTAGCAGACCGGGTGCTGCTCATGGCCGGGGGCGAAATTATCTGCCACGGCAGTACCGCCGAGGGAGCCCGGGAAGCAGTCAGAAGGGGACTTCCTTTTGTGCCGCCTGTGGCCAGGTTCTTTGCCTGCCTCAACTCACCGGTGGTGCCCGTTACGGTAAAGGAAGGGCGCGAACTTTTACAGTCTTACTTAAAAGGAAATGTAGCCTTTGCGAAACCAGATGTTCCCCGCAGTAACCATAATTCCACTGCAAAAGAGCAAGAGAAAAATAGCATTATCAGCTTGAAAAATGTATGGTTTAGTTATCCGGGCGGTCAAGAAGTTTTAAAAGATATCAGTCTCGATATAAAAGAAGGGGAATTTGTAGCCATCCTGGGAGAAAACGGCGCCGGCAAATCGACCCTGCTCAAGATCATGGTGGGTTTGCTCAGGCCGGGCCGGGGCAGGATTTATGTGCAGGGAAAAGAGATGGGCCGGAATGGTTTTAAAGAGATCAGAAATTTTACCGCCTACTTATCCCAGAACCCTAACGACTATCTCTTCCAGGAGACGGTGGAAGATGAGCTGCTTTTCACCATGCGTAATTTCG
>DYEX01000053.1 GCA_020725525.1 Desulfovirgula sp. | reverse complement strand
TGGGATTAAGGCCGCCGCTAAAAGCACAGATACTGACCTAATTACCACATACAGGAAATGTGTAGTGGTACGTCACCCTTTTGTGCCCTGAAACCCTTGGGGCGCAAGGGATGGGAGATATTGCCTTTCAAACTCGGGTAATACTGTCTTCTGCTAAATATAGTAACTTCCACCCAAACGTTTCCCTGCGCCCGAATTACATACTTGAACCCTAAAGCCTCTAATCTCTGCAAAAAACTAACCCGCGCAAAGCCGCGGTCCGCCAAAATTATCACTTCGCAGTGCGCAGGTAGGACCTGCCGTAATTTGACCACAAAGCGCTCCTCGATGCGGTTCTGGTTGGCCGTAAAGTTGTTCCTTGGCAACTACTTGCCACCATACCGGCAGTGCCCGGCCTCAGGTAACCACTCCGGCTACCCGTGCCTGATGGGCACCATCATGAAGGTCCGTCCAGTCAATGGCTACGAACACCCGTTCCTTTGCCCCCACCATGGCTCCGGCCAGCGGGCGCGCGCATTTATCCACCTGCAGCTGACAGTTACCCAAAAAACGGTCTACTCTCTTGATGCGGTGCTTCTCCGCCGCCGGCCCGGGTAAGGCCCGTCCTAAAGATGCTACCCCTAGCCGGGGTAAGCGTAAAAGTCCATACACCAGCACCGCCAGAGTTTTCACTTGGGTCTTGTGTATTCCGGTCAACCATGTTATAGATAAAGCAACAAACCGATTGAGGCCCATCAAGGATTCTCCCCCTGTGCTGTTTTTGCCCTTTAACAGCTATTCTTCGGGGGAGAACCCTTTTTTCCTGCCCTTTTCGCTTAATATCTCCTTCTAAAAACTGGGGATCACTCAGGGTCCCCACCGTTAATGGTCTACCGGGCTCCAGCCGTTTCATAACGCCGGGCCACATAGCTGGAGTCCTTGCACCTACCAAGTAATTCAATCAGACCTTTAACGAAAACGAAAAGAAAGACTGCCCCCACTATGTAGCGAATAATTAGCATGAGACCTCACACTCCTTTTGGGGTGTTTTTGGGCGCCCGAGGTCTCATTTCTTTTTCAGGACGATGATCCCCTCCTGGTACCTACTGAAATTTTACATGGCCTTTTTAGTGCTTGTCCAGATCCGGCAAAGGTATCCACAAAAAATTTTACCTTTACTAACCCTGTGGCAACCTTCTGTATAGCTTAGTAGCAAGTTTTTCATAAGTTAAAATTTTTATTATCTTAGAATTCGATGAATAATTACAAATTATATTTATTGACAAATTATTTCCATAGTATGATGAAGAGGGTAAAGTTTACATGCAGCCACATTGCTCACCAATATCGGACCTTACCGTTGGCCGCCATTCTGCTCCGGTCAATGTCTCGGATGTGGAATTGGCCCCCAGGCTGATGAGCGAAGCATGTAAGGAACATGAAAGGCTTTATGGTTTCCGCCCGAAGTACTACTTAATGGACGCTGGCTATGACTCCGGGGACATATATAATGCCCTGGACCTGAAAGGCCAGACAATCATAAAACTGAATAAGCGAAATCAAAAGGAACCGCCCCAGGGATTCAATGAAAAATTTTTACCCCTGTGCCCGGCAGGTCAGCCCATGGTTTAGGGGTTCAGACAAAAAGCACATATGACCATAAAGTTCCGCTGTCCCAAAGCTGCCGGTCGACAGGTGGAGTGTGAGGGCCAGTGCTGGTGCCTAACCCTTATGGGCTGGTGGTAAGGTTTTGCGTAACCGATAACCCCCGCTTGCTTTCCTGCCCTCACCGGGGCAGCGAAAACTGGCAGAGGCTTTACAGCCAGCGAACCTCTATCGAGCGCTGGTTTGCGCTGTTAAAAGAACACCTGTATATGGACAAAATGAACCGACGGGGAATCGATAATGCTTTTACAGATGTGATGCTCTGCTTGATCACATTCCTTGCCGGTACACTGGCACAACTGAAAATCGAGCATCAAACCTGCAAGGCTGCTTAATTCCTGTTAGTTAAGAGAGCGCCAGAAAATGAAACCAGATTTTGAAAGGGGTGATCTGTCCTATTTTAGCTGCCTTTTATTGTCAGATTAAGTTGTTGACCATTTGAGACCCATAGTTCAGGGGTGATTTCCCATTTTGCTCCTCAGAAGTTATTTCTTACCAGCTCGGAATCTGAATTTTAAAGGTTACACTAGTAATTGATATTGATTAAACAATGCAATCAATTCGATATTGGGGGAGGTGATCAAAAGCTAACTCCATAAAGAGATAGACTATATCATCTTCGACATCAAGAATTACACCGACATAAAATTTGGTTAACTTTTTTATTAGGAGGAGATTATTATGTTTAGAAAAATCTCGCTTATTTTAGCGATTATAACTTCTGTGTTTATGTTTTGCGGTTACGCTTTTGCGTCAGAAAGTGCGCCATTTAAATCGATTACTTTATCTCCCGGCGAATATGAATCAAAAATCATTGAGGATAAAGGTATTCAAGAGATTACTATAAAAAACGGAAAGAAATTTTTGGAAAAACCGGCTATGATATTCCCCATAATTGCAAAGATGTTGAAGTAATTATCCAGAAACCACTTAATGACAAAAAGAATAATAATACAATTATATCAGATACAACTGCTCAAGTTACTGGTTATACAATTATACCGTATGGTTATACCGAACAAGTTGATTATGGTAACCTACTTGGTAAAACAGCAGGAAGCACTGGTACATTAACATTGTCAATATCAAAAACTATAAGTGCAAAATATTCATGCACCGTTTCAGTCTCGGCACGAGTAATAAGTTCAGCGGTGGGTTTTGACGTTACGAGTTCATATACTGTAACGAATAGTTGTAGTGCTGATACTAATGGACGATATACTGAAATTAGAGGCTATCCAATATATGGCATAACTGATTATGAGGTATTTATAATGGAGTTTACAAAGGCTACGGCTGGGCGGCTAAGCCAATAGGCGTCTTGTTTGTTGTGGTACGTTACTAACAATATAAATAACCGGCACCTTATGCCAGGGGTGCCGGTTTTATGTTTACCTGGATATGGGCGCCAATTTGGTTATTAAAGTCCACCGTAGTCGCCAGCAGCACTAGTTTGTTAGTCAAAGATAAGGGTGCCTACCACGAGGTGGGGCCCTAAGGAAGTCAGAGGCAAAGCCACGGGTCGATAAACAAGAACCCCATATGTGCTCTATACTCTCGAAAGTGTAGTTTTTTCCGGTTTACGGCGTCCTGCTACTAACACGGAAGCACCATTATCACCACCAACCTGGAATTTACCACGCGCAAACCGAGCGCATTAAAAACCCTTCTTGACACCAACCCTCCCCTCCTGATATATTTTTTATAGGATACCCCAGTAGGGTAGGATAGTGAGTGATCTGGTTTGTCCTATGTAGAAAGAAACAAGGAAGACCTCTTAAGCCGCCTCAAAAAAATTGAGGGGCAGATTCGCGGCATTCAAAAGATGATTGAGGAAGACCGCTACTGTGTGGATATCCTCCTGCAAATCAGTGCCACCCGGGCGGCACTGCAAAAGGTAGCCCTCTCCCTTCTGAGGAGTCACACCCGGGGTTGCGTGGCCCGGGCCATCCGCCAGAACCGGGGTGACGAGGCCATCGATGAGCTCATGCAGGTACTGGATCAGTTCACCAGATAACCGGCGTCCAGCGCCGGGCAGGAAAGGAGGGGCAACCCGCGTGCTGAGAAAACGTTACATGCTGCGCCCCGTAGCTCACTGTAAAGGCGGCTGCTGAATACAGTCCCGGGTAAGACGGTAAACTGCCCGCATAAAAAGCCCGCAGAGGCAAAAAACCTGCGGGCTTCTTATTTAAAGTGAGTTCGCGGGAAATCCTAAAAAAAATTTGACTTTTTTTAAAGGACAGGGTTATGATCAAGTAAAATACCCTACAGGGGTACTGTAGGGAAACGGTCGGGCTGCCGGTACCGGTCAAGGAGGAAAGCATATGAAACAAATCAGCATTCCCGTAGAAGGCATGAGCTGCGCGGCCTGTGTGGCCCGGGTGGAACGGGCCCTGAAAAACACCCCCGGGGTAGCTGACACAGCGGTTAACCTGGTCACCGGGAAGGCCAGTATAGAATTTGACCCGCAGAAGGTATCCGTGGAACAACTGGTCAAGATCATCCGGGAATTGGGCTACCAGGTGCCCACCGGGGAAATACACCTGACTGTAAGAGGTATGAGTTGCGCGGCCTGTGTGGCCCGGGTGGAACGGGCAGTTTCCGGGCTGCCCGGGGTATTAAATGTAGCCGTTAGCCTTCCCGCGGAAGCCGCCCGGGTAACCTTTTATCCGGGAACGGTAACACCCGCCCAGATTAAAGAAGCAATCGCCGGTTTGGGCTACGAGGTGGCTGAGAAGGCCACGGGCCAGGAGGCCCTGGACCGGGAGAAACAGGCCCGCCAGCAGGAAATACGCCGCCAGGCCCGGAACATGTGGATTGCCTGGCCCCTATCCCTCCTGGTAATGCTGGGCATGTTCCGGGACGTGTGGATTCTCCCCCGTTTTGTACCCGAGTTTATGGGCAATACCCTTTTTTTGTGGGCGCTGACCACCCCGGTGGTCTTCATCGCCGGCTGGCAGTTCTTCGTGCACAGCTTCAACGGCTTAAAGAAGGGCGCCACCGATATGAACCTTCTCTACGCCACGGGAATAGGAGCTGCTTATATCATCGCCACCATTAACACTTTCTGGCCCGGGGCCGGCTTTGGGGGCAAAGGAGCCACCTTTTTTGAATCGGCCGCCCTGTTAACCGCCTTTATCGTCCTGGGCCGCTACCTGGAAGCCCTCACCCGGGGGCGTGTCTCCGAAGCCATTCGGAAGCTGCTCAACCTGCAGCCCAAAACCGCCCGGGTGATCCGGGAAGGCCGGGAGATGGAAATTGCCGCCCTTGATGTGGTGCCCGGCGATGTGGTTGTGGTGCGTCCCGGGGAAAGCATCCCGGTGGACGGAAGGGTAATTGAAGGGCATTCGGCGGTGGACGAGTCCATGATCACCGGGGAAAGTATCCCGGTGGAGAAAAAGCCGGGTGACGAAGTAATTGGAGCCACCATCAACAAAACCGGAACCTTTAAATTTGAGGCCACCAGGGTGGGGCGGGACACGGCCCTGGCCCAGATCATCCGCCTGGTGGAAAACGCCCAGGCCACCAGGGCCCCCGTGCAAAGACTGGCCGACTTCGTGGCCGGGCACTTCATTGCTGGAGTCCATGTGCTGGCGCTGGTCGTTTTCCTCTTCTGGTTTTTCTACGGTTACCACGCCTTTTTCCGGCCGGACAGCCACTTCATCCTCTCACCTTACAGCCTGGCCGGGGTTGGGGTTTTCGGCTTTGCCCTGCTTTTGAGCGTAACCACCCTGGTCATCTCCTGCCCCTGTGCAGTGGGACTGGCTACCCCCAGCGCCATGATGGCCGGGACGGGAAAGGGGGCGGAAAACGGCATTCTCTTCAAAGGAGCCGATGCCGTGGAAGCCACCGCCGCCTTGCAGGCAGTGCTGTTTGATAAAACGGGCACCATTACCCGGGGCGAACCCTCCCTCACCGACGTCGTCCCTGCTCCGGGTTTTCCCGAAGAGTTACTGCTGCGCCTGGCTGCCGCGGCAGAAAAAAATTCCGAGCACCCCCTGGGTGAAGCCATTGTCCGGGGAGCGGAAAAGGCCGGCGTAGCCGTAGAAGAAGCGGAGGAATTCGAAGCCATCCCCGGCCATGGCATCAAGGCCCGCTACCAGGGCCGCACGATACTGCTGGGCAACCGCCGGCTGATGGAAAGGGTAGGAGTGTCCATTGAAACCCTGCTGCCCTCTGTAAAATCCCTGGAGCAGGATGGTAAAACCGCCATGTTCCTGGCGGTGGACGGGCAGGCGGCCGGGGTAATCGCGGTGGCCGATACGATAAAGGAAAACGTCCCCCAGGCCATTGCCCGGTTGAAAAAAATGGGCATGCAGGTGATCATGATCACGGGGGACAACCGCCGCACCGCCGAAGCCATCGCTCGCCAGGCGGGTATTGAAAAAGTACTGGCGGAAGTGCTGCCCCAGGACAAGGCCGAAGAGGTGCGCAAGCTGCAGGCCCGCGGCCTGCGGGTAGCCATGGTGGGAGACGGTATCAACGACGCCCCGGCCCTGGCGGCCGCCGATGTGGGCATGGCCATTGGTACTGGTACGGACATCGCCAAGGAGACGGGCGAGGTAATCCTGATCAAGGCAGACCTGCGGGACGTGGTTTCGGCCATTGAAATAGCCCGGGCGACAATGCGCAAAGTGCGGCAAAACCTGGTCTGGGCCTTTATCTACAACAGCCTGGGCATTCCCATTGCCGCCGGCCTTCTCTATCCATCTACCGGGCTGATTGTAAGCCCGGAGCTGGCCGCCTTCTTTATGGCCATGAGCTCGGTATCGGTAACCCTGAACACCCTGCTCTTAAAACGTTTTGTCCCCTCCATGAAGAGGGGACAACAGGAGCCCCGGGGAGAGGCAGGACAACCATTACCTAACCCGGCGTTGCGGTAACAGCAAAAACGGAGGTAAATACTCAGTGAATCAGTACTGGCCACCAGGAATCGGAAAGGAGTCGAAGACATATGAATAATCCCGCCCGCACGAGCGTCTTGATCTACACGGGCATCTCCCTGGCCGCCGCCCTTCTCTTTCTTCTGGCCACATATGCCACGGGGATTTCCTACCCGCCCGTGGCCCGCATCGGGGGCGCCGTGTGGGTCTTTATCTTGAGCATGATCATCACCATGCCCATTGTCATTTCGTACATGAACAAAAGGCACATTTGAACGGAGGAATCCGGCCATAAAGCCGAACGCCAGCGCGAGCACAGTAAAAAAGCACATAATAGCCGCATCGATCAACCGCGTATGGGAAATTGACCTCTTCCGGGGAGTGGCCCTCCTGTTGATGGTGACCTTTCACTTACTTTACGACCTGGCAGAGTTTTACCATCTTCCCCTGGATTACCAGAGGGGTCTAATTTATTATACGGGAAAAGGAGCGGCCACCCTGTTCATCCTCATTGCGGGCATAAGCTCTTTCTTCAGCACCAGTAACCTGCGGCGGGGTATAAAAATCCTCCTGTGGGGGTTCATCATTTATATCGTTACCGGGGTGGCGCTCCCCGGGAGCAACATCATCTTCGGCATCCTGCAATTCCTGGGGACAAGCATGATCCTGGCCCCCCTTTTCAAGGGGCTGCCTTCACCGGTTTTAATGACCCTGGGCGCCCTTTTTCTGCTGGCCGGACACTATACCGGCACCCTTACCTGGCCCCACAACTGGCTGGCCTGGCTGGGCCTGGTGAAGGAGGACTTCTCTTCCGTGGACTATTACCCCCTTCTCCCCTGGTTTGGGGTGTTCCTGTGGGGCATGGCCCTGGGGCAAATGCTTTACCCCTCTAAACGAAGCCTTTTTCCCCATTCTCCCCTGCCCTTCCACCCGCTGGGCCAGTCCTTACAATTCCTGGGCCGGCATTCACTGACCATCTACCTGGTACACCAGCCGGTGATTTTATTACTCCTGTACCTGTTTTTCCTGGCTGTAAAGTAGCAGAGTGGTCCTGTGTCCGTATCAAGTAGTTTCTTATTGACACCTTCTGGCTAAATATGCTAATATACTTTCGTCGGATATATCACACCAGGCGATGGGGCTCGCCTTCGAGTGCCCTTTGGGCTGATAGCTCCTACCAGAATCCCGCGGGATTTCCGGTAGGAGCTTTTTTAATGCAACTTTGCAAGAAAAGGAGGTATTTCTTTGAATACGTGGCTTGTGGCGGCTACCTGGATTGGACTGGCCCTGGCCGCCGGGTTGATTTCCGTGCGTACCGGCATCTCGGTGGCCATGGTGGAGATCATGGTGGGGGTAATCGGAGGCAATTACCTGGGGCTGGAATTAAATAGCTGGGTTAACTTCCTGGCCGGACTGGGTGCCATTGTCCTTACTTTCCTGGCGGGGGCCGAAGTTGATCCGGCGGTACTGAAAAGTAAATTTAAGGAAAGCGTTTCCATAGGTTTTGTATCTTTTCTTTTCCCTTTCCTGGCGGCCTTTGCCTATGCCTACTACGTGGCCGGGTGGGACCTGCAGGCGGCGCAGATCGCCGGCATCGCCCTTTCTACAACTTCCGTGGCCATAGTTTACGCGGTGATGGTGGAAACACGCCTGAACGAAACGGAGCTGGGGCAAATCATCCTGGCCGCCTGTTTTATTACCGACCTGGGTACGGTGCTGGCCCTGGGTATACTCTTTGCCAACTATGACTACTGGATGCTCATCTTTATTGCGGCCACAGCGGTTACCCTGTTCTTAATGCCCAAAATTACACCCGCCTTTCAGGAGAGGTTCGGCCGCCAGGTAAGCCAGATTGAGGTAAAATACGTGCTTTTTGCCCTGCTGTTGCTGGGGGGGCTGGCCAACAAGGCCAACAGCGAAGCGGTTTTGCCGGCCTACCTGCTGGGTCTGGCCCTGGCGGGTTTCTTTCAAAGGGAAAAAGAACTTCTGCAGCGCATCCGGGCCGCTGCCTTTGCCTTCCTCACCCCCTTTTACTTCCTGAAAGCAGGTCTGTATGTTTCCCTGCCCGCCGTCGTAGGGTCCTTTGGGCTGATCCTGATCCTGCTGGCGGTAAAAGTTGCTGCTAAATTTGCCGGGGTATGGCCTTTAACCTGGCTGTTCAGGTATAAACCCCGCGACGGCATGTACACCACATTGCTCATGTCCACCGGCCTGACCTTTGGCACCATCTCGGCACTTTTCGGGTTGAGCCATAATTTCATCAACCAGCAACAATATACCGTCCTGGTCACGGTGGTGATAGCCAGCGGGGTAATTCCCACCATTATCGCCCAGGCCTTTTTCCGGCCCCGGGTAGAAGTGGCCGAAGCCGGGGAGGCAGTTTCCATCTCCAAAAGCCGCCCGGCACCGGAAAAATAAAAGCTGATTCGTGGAAATGTCTTCAGACACAATAAAGGGCACGCATTAAAAACCTGAAGTTTTTAGGGCCATTGGCCGGAAAAGCTTAAATGAAAGGGTGAGATTATGTACCGCAAGATCATGGTGGCCTATGATGGTTCTCCTTACTCCAACAGGGCCCTGTCTGCAGGAATCGAGCTGACCCGTTGTTGCGGTTGCGAACTGCACGCGGTTGCCGTGGTAAACCTGCCCGATTATGCGGGCACCATAGCAGAAGTAGACGACATGGTGACCAGGGCACGGGAATTTTACGAAAAGAAGCTGGGAGATGCGGTTTCCAGAGCGGCCGGCAAAAACGTAAAGCTGACCACGCATCTGATCTTCGGCCACGTGGGGGAAACCATCGTGCGCTTTGCCCGGGAGAATAATTTTGATTTGATAGTCGTGGGAACCCACGGCTGGAGCGCCATTCAAAAGCTGGTCATGGGCAGCGTTTCTTCCTATGTAATCCGTCACGCAGCGTGTGATGTACTGGTGGCAAAAGGCAGGGAGGACTAATCTAAGAAACTGCTCCATGGCGATGGAGCTCGCCTGGAACGCCTGGAAAGGCTGATGGCTCCTACCAAAATCCAGTAAGGTGATGGTAGGAGTTTTTGTTCATTTTCCGGCATACTGCTCCCTTAAACACGGAAGCAAAGAGGTGATTGGTTGATGCTGGAACATTTTCGTGAGCAAAAAACACTGCTCACCAATGCGGTTGAACAACTGATCACTCTGGCTGAAGCCGGAGGAAACCGCTTTGCGGTGGAACTGCTCACCGAGAGCCTGGCCCGGGTTGCCTCAGAGACATTCACCCTGGTGGTTATGGGTGAGTTTAAGCGGGGCAAGTCGACCCTGATCAACGCCCTTGTTGGAGCACGCCTTCTGCCCACCGCCATCGTACCTCTTACAGCGATTCCCACCTTTATACGCTATGGTACGGAACCGCAGGCAACGGTTGTGTTCCTGGACGGGCGGGCCGAAAAAGTACCCGTTGGGGATATCGTGCAGTATGTAACGGAAAAAGAGAACCCCCGTAACACGAAAAAAGTACGCGAAGTGGAGGTTATCTATCCCGCCCCTTTTCTGGCTGAAGGAATTATCCTGGTAGATACCCCGGGAGTTGGTTCGGTCTACGCCCACAATACCGAAGCAGCTTACGGCTACCTGCCCCGGGCCGACGCAGCGCTTTTTGTTATTTCGGTAGATGCACCACTGGGCAAGGGAGAACTGGATTACCTGCGCGACGTCCGGCACCACGTGCATAAGCTCATATTTGTGCTCAACAAAATTGACATTGCCAGTCCGCATGATCTGGCGGAAGCTTTAGACTTTACCCGCAGGATGCTGCAGGAACAACTTCAGACCCAGGACATTTTACTGGTCCCGCTTTCAGCCCGCCTGGCACTGGAAGGAAAGGAGCAAAATGATGCAGAACGGCTGGAAACAAGCCGGATGACGGAACTGGAGAACCTGATAAACGAGCTGATCAGGCGACAGAAGGGAGCGCTCATTATTTCGGCCACGGCCTCGCGGGCGCTGCGCATCCTGAACGAACTGGAGCTGGGCCTGGAGCTCTGGCGCCGCGGTATGGAAGATTCCCTGGAAGAGCTGGAAAGGAAAATTGCCGCCTTTGAAGCAGAACTGGCCCATCTGGAGCAGGAACGGGAAGACAGCATCTACTTGCTTTACCGGGAGGTAGATAAGCTGGCCGCGCGGGTGGCGGAAGACATGGAAGCTTTTGAACGCCGTGTATTCCCCCAGCTGGCCGGGCAGCTGGAGGAATTTATCGAGGAGAATTATCCCAAGCTTTCAGTGAAAGAAACTGCCGGTCTGGCCCAGGATTACATCAAGAAGATCATCCTGGGTGTGCTGGAAGAACAAAGGGAACGCGAAAAAGAAATAATGCAGCAGGAATTCGCCCGGGTGGCCGGACGGTTTTTCAGGCGCATCGAAGATATAGTAGACCGTTTGATGGCTGCCTCGGCAGAGATTTTCCAGGTAGAAGTACACAAAACGGCTTACAAAGACTATATTCTGGGCGATCGCTATTTCTACTTCCACTTTTACGAACACCCCACCTTTATTCCCGCTTTTGAAGAATTGACCGTGGCATCTCTTTTACCAAAGGCATTGCTTAAGAAACACATACTTACCAAAACCCGTGCCAGTTTGGCGGAGCTTTTGAACCGCAACTGTGGGAGGGTGCGGGCCGACCTGGTGGAGAGTTTAAAGGAAAAAGTACGCCAGGTGGCAGGTGAGCTGAGGTTGCGCTCGGACGCTGTTGCCTTCAGCCTTAAAAACGCTTTGCAAAAAGCCCTTGAGGAAAAGAAAGCCAGTGTCGCCGAACAAGAAAAATCCGGTGTGAAATGCGAAGAGGAAAAACAGAAGCTCTTTATTTTAAGGCAAAACCTGGAAAGCCTTTTGAAACTGGAAAATGCTTGAACAAGTACACAATGAAGTCTTACCGAATAACGATGATGTGGCCAGAAACCAGGCCATCAGGTTTGTCATCATCCTCATGGTATTTAAAAGTTTTCTTTGCGAATCTAATCTATAAGCGGTTGAATTTAATTTTTCCCCACCTGGATACCATTCAAGTTACAGATGGTTGTATCTACTGGAGGAGCAAACAGGAAAGGAGGACCTCTGATGGAACCTCATGGAGAAAAGAAAATGAATCGAACCACCCGGAGAGCATTCAAATTTATCATCCTGCTGGGAATCGTTAGCCTCTTTTCAGACATGACCTATGAAGGTGCCCGCAGCATTACCGGTCCTTTCCTGGCAGTGCTGGGAGCTACCGGGACAATCGTTGGTTTCGTTGCCGGACTGGGAGAATTGCTGGGTTACGGCGTGCGGCTGTTTTCCGGTTATATAAGCGATCGTACGGGGAAATACTGGCCGATTACAATTCTGGGGTATTTTTTAAACCTCCTGGCGGTTCCTTTTCTGGCCCTGGCAGGCAACTGGCCAATGGCAGCAGGTTTAATGATTACAGAAAGAGTGGGGAAGGCCATCCGCACTCCTGCCCGTGATGCCATGCTTTCTTACGCCACTTCGGAAGTTGGGAGAGGACGGGGATTTGGCCTCCACGAAGCTCTGGATCAAATTGGTGCAATTACCGGTCCTTTAATTGTAGCCCTGGTGTTATACTTTTTAAAAGGCAATTATAAAGCAGGCTTTGCCGTTTTACTGGTGCCGGCTTCCGTAGCGTTAATAATCCTCATCGCTGCCAGGATTTTATATCCGGTCCCCCGAGAGCTGGAAGCAGCTCCAATCATGGTGGAAGGGAAATGTTTGCCGGCAAAATTCTGGCTCTACCTGGCGGCCGTTGCCCTCATAGCGGCCGGCTATGTTGATTATCCTTTAATTGCCTTCCACCTGGGTAAAACTTCTCTGATTTCGCCCGAATGGCTTCCAATACTTTATGCCATAGCAATGGCAGCCGATGCCCTGGCAGCTTTAATTTTTGGATACTTGTTTGACCGTACCGGAATCAATATTCTGGTCATAGCTGTACTGGTTTCATCCTTATTTGCACCCTTAGTGTTTTTGGGGGACTTTATAACAGTTGTAACAGGGATGGTAATCTGGGGCATTGGTATGGGAGCACAGGAATCGGTTTTAAGGGCAGCCATTGCCGGTATGATCCCCCCCGATAAGCGCGGGACTGCCTACGGGGTGTTTAATACCGGGTACGGCCTGTTCTGGTTCCTGGGCAGCGCCCTGATGGGGATTTTGTATGACCTGTCGGTAGGGTATGTGGTGGTATTTTCGGTGATAGTTCAGTTACTGGCAGTGCCAATGATGCTTTGGGTGGCGAAACGCAACTGATATTACCCCGGTTTGAGAGTTATAGTTAATTTACGTATCGACATTCACGCTTCTTCGTTAAGTTTATGCCGGGTTGACGGTCCGGCAGGCCGGCAATGTTGACATATTACCTTACATGTAATATAATGTTACACAGAAAGTAATATCTGTAATAGAGGTGTGCAACTTTTGCCCGGCAAATTATTTCCCGTCGGTGGTCCTGTTTCAGAAAAAGACATCGTGGACAGAGAAGATTTTATCACTTCCCTTCAAATCAGACTGGGTGACGGACAGAGTGTGATGCTGGCCGGCCCCCGCAGAATAGGAAAAACTTCTATTGCTTACGAAGTTTTGAGACGATTGAAAGAGCAGGGTTTTTACACAGCTTCTGTAGACTTTTTCCGCCTTTCAAACAAACGAGAATTCGCTGTTTCTCTGATCAACGCCTGCCTGGAAAACAGAACGGGAATCCGCAAAACGCTGGATGTCCTGAAAGATCGTGCCAAAGCTATCGCCGGTATGGCGAAGTTGACGATTAAGCTTGAAGACCTGGAATTCGGTTTTGGTTTCCTCCACGGCGAGCCAGATGAAAACGCACTGCTGGATTACGCGCTGGATTTGCCGGAAATTCTTGCAACCCGCGATGGAAGAAATATGGTGGTCCTGTTTGACGAGTTCCAGGACGCTTCCCGCGTGGTCAGCCAGGAAGAAATCTATAAAAAAATGCGGTCACATTTCCAAAATCATAAGAACGTATCTTATCTTTTTCTTGGTTCCAAAGAAGGTATAATGAAAACCCTGTTCAGCAACCGGAAAGAAGCCTTCTACCGCTTCGCCGTGATCCTTCCTATCCCTCCTATTCCCGAAGATTCGTGGGTGACATATATTACCCGAAAATTTGCCGAACAAAATATTGAAGTGGATAGTGAAATTACCAGGGGAATTTTGCAAAAAACCGGCGGCCACCCCCAGGACACTATGCTCGTTTGTTCGGAAATTTACTACGCTCTCCTTGAAGCAGGAAAAAATACCGTAACTCCAAAGTTTGTTCAGCTGGGATACGACCGGGCTTTATTGATCCTGGCTCAAATTTACGACGAAATATTGGATGAGCTCAGCCAAAAATCTCATGTCCGCGAGGTGTTGAAGCGTATTGCCGCGGGAAACAGGGTGTATAGCCGGAAAGCCAATCCCAACGAAATCAAAAGAGCCCTGGATTACCTGATTGCCAAAGCAATCATCGAAAAAGACGGGCGCGGATCATATAAATTTGTTGAGCCCATGTTTCAGGAATACATCCTGGGCGAACACCGGTAGAAAACCAGACCCCGTGCAATCACCGATTGCACCGCCGGTTTACATCAACGGCCGGTAGGGTTTCTGGTCAGGCATTCTTTACTCGTATTAACAGGCAAGCCGGGGGTTCCGCAACGGGGGCAGGGTTTTCCCGGGCGGACGGATAAACCGGCCCCACAGATGTGGTTTTGCATAAATGCACTTCCTCAATTGCAGCTTGATTTTGCCATGATGTTCCTACCGCGTCCCTCTTCTTCTCCGGGCCTGCCGGCCGCCACGGGAATTCAGCACTTCAGACAGGATTACCGCCGCAGCCAGGTTGCGTCTCGAAAGCAGGGGACATTGCACCGGCCGGGGGCAGGATCCCCGGGTTTCCGGAAAAACCTGGTCCGCATCTTCAACTCCAGGCACGTCCCGTACCGGATGTTCCCGGCGGGCTTCACGCTTCGTTTCAGTCATCCGTTCCGGTTTATGTTCTAAAGCGGGGTCAGGGCGGCGCTCCTGTTGCTCCCGCCGGGACACACCGGCAGGTGCTTTGCGTACCTTTTCCCTGCCGGTCACCTGGCCGGACGGATCCCCTTCCCGCCTGTTCCAGGGGCCGGGAAGCGGTCCTTCCTCCTGCCGGCTCCACGGGCCGGGAAGGGGAACATCTTCCGGAGCACTTTCCCGGCGGTCCCACGGACCGGGCAGGGGCAAATCAGTCTCTTCCGGCCTGCGGCCCCAGGGCCCGGGCAGGGGTAGATCCGCCCCTTCCTGTCGACGGCTCCAGGGTCCCGGTAAAGCCAAATCTTCCTCCTCCCGGTAATTCCATGGTTCCCTTAAGGAATCATCCTGCGGTTTTTCCCGCGAATCCGGTCGCGGAAAGGGAGGAATGGGACCCCCGGGATAACGACGGCCGGACCTGCCGCGATCCCTGGCAAAGAGTGTCCAGAAAATGAACAGGAGAAAGACCCAGAAAATGAGCGCTTCCATGGGTTAGCGTTCCTTTCCTTTCATGGAGGACTCGCCGGGCTCACCCGGCTCGCCGCCCATCCTGGCCAGACCCTCGCGCATACGGGTATCGGCCAGCAGGTTTTGCATGTTGTAGTAATCCATGACACCCAGTTTGCCCTGGCGTAAAGCCTCGGCCATGGCCCGGGGCACTTCCGCTTCTGCTTCCACCACCCGGGCGCGCATTTCCTCCACCATGGCCCGCATCTCCTGCTCTTTGGCCACGGCCATGGCCCGCCGCTCCTCTGCCTTGGCCTGGGCAATGCGCTTGTCGGCTTCCGCCTGGTCGATTTGCAACTGGGCGCCGATGTTCCGCCCCACATCCACGTCGGCAATATCAATGGAAAGGATTTCGAAAGCCGTACCGGCATCCAGGCCCTTCCCCAGCACGGTCCGGGAAATGGAATCGGGATTTTCCAGCACGTGCTTGTGGCTTTCGGCGCTGCCGACCGTAGTTACGACGCCTTCACCCACCCGGGCCAGGATGGTTTCCTCGCCGGCACCACCCACCAGGCGGTCGATATTGGCCCGCACCGTGACCCGGGCGATAACCTTGACCTCAATGCCGTCCTTGGCCACGGCAGACACCATGGGGGTTTGAATCACCTTGGGGTTGACGCTCATCTGCACCGCTTCCAGCACATTGCGCCCGGCCAGATCGATGGCCGCGGCCCGCTCAAAGGTGAGGGGAATGTCGGCCCGCTCGGCAGCAATGAGGGCATCCACCACCCGGTCCACATTACCCCCGGCGAGGTAATGGGCTTCCAGCTGGTTAACGGTTACATTGAGGCCGGCCTTGTCGGCCTTAATCAACGGGCCGACAATTTTTGCCGGCGGAACCCGCCGCAGGCGCATGCCCACCAGGGTGAAAATGCCGATTTTTACTCCTGCGGCCAGGGCGGAAATCCACAGGCCTACGGGGATAAAACTGAAAATCACAGCCACGCCAATTAAAATGAGCAGGAAGAAGATAATTGTGGAAAGTCCAAGCAGAGTAAACATCGAGCACCTCCTGTAAATTAATTAAAAGCGCAGTATGGTAACTGGTTCCGGCCACATAAATGTTCAGTGATCCCGCTATGGTGCCGCGTTATCCACGCTCACTCCAGTGCTCCGCGCTGACAGCACCGCGGCTCGCTTCGGACCGGACTAGCGGCGCTGCAAATGCGGCATGGCAGTTGCACCTTACTGTAATCTTTTTACCGTTTTAGCTAAGTTGCCTTTTCTAAAGCTATATTTCGGTGCCGCTGGTTTCGCGCCGCAGTCCGGTTACCCTCCCCAGCACTCACGGCAATGATGCCCTTACCAAGCCTGTTGCGACAAGATGATTTGTTTGGAACTTTTAAGGTTATAAATTTTCAGTGAGTGCTGGGCGGGTGCTGTTACCAGCGCTTCGCAAGTCGTTCGCTTTGGACAACGCGGCACCGTGTCAGTGGTAGCGGTTTTACTGAACAGTTACCCGGCCACTTTTGTCCTTGCAGTGAAGAAACACTACCTGCCATCCCGGCTTATATTTTAGCTTGTGCAATATCGCTAAATGTAGTCTGCCTGTCGCACCACCACCCGGCTCCCTTCCACCCGCACCACCTGCACCTTCGCCCCGGCGGGGATGTATTCCCCGCTGGTAACTACATCCAGCCGCCGGCCGGCAATTTCCGCCGTCCCCGCGGGCCGCAGGGGGGTTAACGCCACTCCCGTAACGCCCACCAGGTGCACCAGGTCCACCTGTCCGGCCACATAACCCTCTTCTTTCTCCAACCTGGTACCCAGGGTTAAACGCTGCCAGAGGTTAAGCCGGGACATAAATTTAAGCCCCAGGAAAAATACCACTATCGTGAGGGCCAGGGCCACCACCAGCGCAGCCGTGGCCTGGGTAAAATCCACCGCCAGCAACAATATCCCCCAGGCCAGGAGAATGATCCCGGCCATCCCCGCCACGCCAAAGCCCGGAATGATGAAAATTTCAAGCACCAGGGCAATAAAGCCCAGTAAAAAGGCCAGTACCGCGAGCCAGGTTAAAAGTTGACCAGACATAATCTCTGGATCACCCCCCATCCGTTAAAGCCCCCGGGGAGATCCGCCACACCGGGACGGCAGCCGTAGAAGGTGTAAAAATGCCCGGCGCGTTTTGATCCAGCACCGGGCTTCTCCTGCTGACGCCACACGTGCGCGGTGAATTTTCATTTTCGCCGGCCCGGCCAGGCAATTAACGGTACTTACGCCTTCTGGCCGCTTCGGATTTCTTCTTGCGCCGCACACTGGGTTTTTCGTAATGTTCATGACGTCTGGCTTCGGCTAATACACCGGCTTTCTGACAGGAACGCTTGAAGCGACGGAGGGCGCTATCCAGTGTCTCATTCTTACCAACACGTACTTCTGGCACTGCTCTTTTCCCTCCCTCCGCCAGGCTGTAAGGCTGTTCATATGAGTGCAAAGACCCCCAACCCGAAATTGCAAAATACCCTGTTATTATAGCCTGCTTTCCATAGTTGCGTCAACTAGCCCGGAGGCCACTGCAGTGTGCGACCTCCCAGCAAATGATAGTGAATATGGAAAATCAACTGGCCGGCATCTCCCTTGCAGTTGCTGACCAACCTGAACCCCTTATCTTCCAGGTTCAGCTTTTGAGCCACCCGGGCTGCCGCCAGCTGAACACGACCAATAATGGAAATGTCTTCATCCGTGAGATCGAAGAAGGTGGGAATATGTTTTTTCGGTATGAGCAAGAGGTGGACGGGAGCCGCCGGATGGATATCTTTAAAGGCCATCACGTATTCATCTTCATAAATTATCTCGGCGGGGATCTCTTTTTTCACGATCTTGCAGAAAACACAATCCTGCATCATGCCACCTCCCTCCCGTTCATAGTAACAACGGTATTCTATTCAACATTGAAGGAATTAAATCCTGCCGGTAAACTTAAATTATGATCCCTTTTAAATCCGTCCCCTCCAGATCCTCCACCTGCACTGGTACCAGCTCACCTACAAGATTTTCCCGGGCCGGAAAAATTACCCGCAGGTAATTATCGGTAAGGCCGGCAAAGAAGGCTTCTTTTTCCGGTAATTGTTCTTCCACCAACACCTGGACCTCCTGGCCAATATGTTTGGCGGCAAAGGAGCGGGCCAGCTCATCTCCCAAAGCAATCAACCGGCGGCTCCGCGATTCTTTTACCGGCGCACTAATCTGGTCGGGAAAGGAGGCCGCGGCCGTACCCTGCCGGGGGGAATACTTGAAAACATGCAGCCGGGCAAAAGCCATCTCGCGCACAAAATTAAACGTATTTTCAAACTGGCCGTCGGTTTCCCCGGGAAAACCGACAATAATGTCGGTGGTAATGGCTATGCCGGGCACGCGTTCCCTCACTCTTTGGACCAGCTCACGAAACCACGCCGTGGTATAGTGACGGCGCATGCGGGCCAGGACCGTATCATCGCCGCTTTGCAGGGGGATATGCAGGTGGCGGCAGACATTGGGCCTGGCAGCCATTATCTCCACCAGTTTATCTGTTATGTCCATGGGTTCCACAGAACTCAGGCGCAGCCGCAACAACCCCGGCATTTCCGCCAGGCGCTCCACCAGGCCGGCCAGATCCAGGTCGCCGGGCCGGTCCTGGCCGTAGGCACCGGTATGAATACCCGTGAGCACCAGTTCCTTAAAGCCCCCGGCAACCAGCCGCCTGGCTTCGGCCAGGACATTTTCCGGATCCCGGCTGCGCAAAGGACCGCGGGCAAAGGGAATGATGCAATAAGCACAGTAATTATTGCATCCTTCCTGTATTTTTAAAAAAGCCCGCACCCGGGAAGGCAGAGCCGGTACGGGCAGTTCCTCGTAATCCTGGTCAGTAAAAACATCCCGTACCACGGCCAGCGGTCCTTCCTTACGGCTTTCCAGTTCCTCCACCAGATCCACAATGCGGGATTTGTCCCTCGTCCCCACCACCAGATCCACGCCGGGAATGGATAGCACCTCTTTTGGCGACGTCTGGGCGTAACAACCGGTAACCACCACCAGGGCATTGGGGTTGTTGCGCGTGGCCCGCCGGATAAGCTGCCGGGACTTGCGGTCTCCCAGGTGGGTAACTGTACAGGTGTTAATTACATAAATATCTGCCGGCTCGCTGAAATCCACCACCTTATATCCCCGCTGGCGAAACATGGTGGCCAGGGCGGCTGACTCATATTGATTAACCTTACATCCCAGGGTGGCCAGGGCTACGGTCCTGGGCATGGCCATTCACCCCCCACGGTTATTTTCACCGACCGGCTTTCCCGGATATCCGCCCAGGTCCCCCAGTTCATAAAGAACCATGGTCACTGCAGCCATTCCCGCCGTTTCCGTGCGCAGGATCCGTGGGCCCAGGGAAACAGGAATCACACCCCTTTCCCTGGCCATGGCCACTTCGCCGGCTTCAAACCCCCCTTCGGGACCGATGAAGACAAATACTTCCCCGCAGGACCGCCCTCTGAGAGCCGCTTTCAGGGAAAGCTCCCGTTCTTCCTCCCAGGGCATCAGGGCCAGGGCACCCGGGGATATGAGGTCAAGCACTGCCGGCAGGTCCATAACCTCGGTGACCCGGGGCACTATTGCCCGGCAGGACTGCTTGGCCGCTTCCAGGGCTATCCGCTGCCAGCGCTGCTGGCGTTCCCGGGCCCTGGCCGGGGTAAGCCGCACCACGGAACGGCGGCAGGCTAAAGGAACCACACAGGATACGCCGAGCTCGGTGCCTTTTTGTATAATTATGTCCATTTTGTCCCCTTTGGAAAGACCCTGTACCAGGGTCAGCTTCAGGGGTGCTTCTCCCCCGGGGATAAACTGCTCCAGGATCACTCCCTCCACCGTGTTTCCGGTGGTGCTGGTCAACCTCACCCGGTATCCCTTACCCTGCCCATCCATAACCGTAATGATAGCACCGGGACCATAGCGCAGCACCCGGGAAATATGAATAACATCAGGCCCGGTAATGATCACCCGCTCTCCGGTAATTTGCTCCGGGGAAACAAAGAAATAGCCTATGGCCGGCACCCCCCGCGGGCCAGCAGGGCATTCCACTCATCACTGCGGCGTCTTTCTATAATCTCAAAATTGTGAGAATGCAGGGCGTCAACCACATCCTGCTCCCTCCCCTTGATGATACCAGACGCAATGAACAGGCCGTCGGGCTTGAGAACCTTCACCGCTTCCGGTGCCAGGCGGATAATCACATCGGCCACGATATTGGCCACCACCACATCCACCAGGCTATCAACACCGGTTAACAAATCGCCGCACACCACCTCCACCACACCCTGCACCCGGTTTTTCTCGACATTTTGCCGGGCGGTTGCCACGGCCACCGGGTCGTTGTCCACGGCCACCACCCGGCGGGCACCCAAAAGGGCGGCAGCAATGGCCAGGATACCCGAACCGGTGCCCACATCCACCACCACTTCACCGCCGGCCAGGACATCCTCCAGCAGGGAAAGACAAAGGCGGGTGCTGGGGTGGGTGCCGCAGCCAAAGGCCATCCCAGGGTCCATTTCAATAACTACCTGGCCCGGAAGGGCCCGGTATTCCTCCCAGGTGGGTTTCACCACCAGCTTCCTGCCCGCACAAACGGGTTTGTAGTAAGCCTTCCAGGCTTCGGCCCAGTCCTCTTCCCTGATCTTTTTGGTTTTCAGGGCAAAGGAAACTTCAGGGGCCACGGCAGACAGCCTTTCTTGCAGGGCGGCCAAACGGGCGTCCAGGTTTTCATCCACGGGCAGGTAAGCCTTCACCACCGGCTCGCGCGGCAAAGATTGGGGGTTCAGGGCCACCTCATCCTGTGGTCCCTGTAAATATAAAGAAAAGAGGGCGGGGTCCTCAATGGCCACCCCGCCGGTACCCAGCTCAATAAACATATTGCTTACCGCCTCAACCCACTCGTCAGGCGTAGTGACGGCAATTTCCAACCACTGCAAATTAACCGGCCTCCCATTAACCCATAAAAGCGTCCCTTACTTTATCAAAAAAACCCTTTTCCACGCCGGCCGGGTTTTCCCCGCTCAACCGGGCAAACTGGCGTAAGAGCTTTTTCTGTTCCTCGGTTAGCCTGGTGGGAGTGACCACCTTCACCTGTACCAGCTGGTCACCCCGTCCATACCCTCTCAGGTCGGGAATACCCTTGCCCCGCAGGCGGAAGATGGTGCCATGCTGGGTGCCCTCGGGAATACGTATGGTGGCCTTCCCTTCGAGGGTGGGCACTTCAACCTCGTCTCCCAGGGCAGCCTGGGCAAAGGAAATGGGCAGTTCCATGATTACATCATTGCCCTCTCGTTTAAAGATTTTGTGGGGCCGGACGTGAATATAGACATACAGATCTCCCGGCGGTCCGCCCCTCAAACCGGCCTCTCCCTCACCGGCAACCCGCAACCTGGTTCCGTCGTCCACACCGGCGGGAATCTTGATATGGATGGTACGGGTACGGCGAACCTGCCCGCTGCCGTGACAATTGGCGCAGGGTTTTTCGATAATGCGGCCTGCACCGCGGCAGCGGTCACAGGTACGGGTCTGGAACATGCGACCGAAGGGCGTGCTCTGGGCAAACTGAATCTGCCCGGAACCGCCGCACACGGGACAGGTTACGGGACGGGTGCCGGGGGCGGCCCCGGTACCGTTGCAGGTGCTGCAGGGTTCCATCCTGGGTACCCGGATATCCTTCTCCAGACCAAAGGCAGCTTCTTTGAAGGACAGCTCCAGGTCCACCCGGATATCCTCGCCCTTCTCAGGACCCCGCCTGTGCCGGCTGGTTCCGCCAAAAAACATGTCAAAAATATCCCCCAGCCCACCAAAATCCGTACCGAAACCGCCAAAACCGCCAAACCCCTCAAACCCGCCAAAGCCCTGTGCACCGGTGGCGGCATGACCAAAGCGGTCATACTGAGCCCTTTTCTCCGGATCGCTCAACACCTCATAGGCCTCAGTTATTTCCTTGAATTTGGCCTCCGCATCCTTATCGTTGGGATTGGCGTCGGGGTGGTACTGCCGGGCCAGCTTGCGGTAGGCTTTTTTAATTTCTTCCTGCGTGGCGTCCCGGGACACCCCCAGGACTTCGTAGTAGTCACGCTTTGCCATGGCGTTACCACCACCCGATTTAGACCTTGATCTGCTAAACGCCTTTCGGTAACTCCTCCGGCGACGGTCGTCCCTCGTCGCGAAGGACGATCCGGGCCAACCGCCGCCCTCAGCACCATCCTGGCTTACGACAGTTCTCCAATGCAAACCTGGCCGGCAGTCGTTTTAAGAAACCACCGGCCAGAATTCATTACAAACTACAAATTGCGATGTTAAATAACACCCTCTAGCATTATACAATATTGCTCCGGCTGCTGCCAATTACTTCTGATCGTCTTTGACCTCGTAGTCGGCATCGACCACTTTTTCGCCCTGAGTACCGGTGCCACCACCACTACCGGCCTGGGCTTGCTGCTGGTAAAGCAGGGCAGACAATTCATAAAGGGGCCTGGTCAGCTCATCGATGCGGGATTTGATGAGCTGCATGTCCTTGCCGCCCAGGGCTTCTTTCAGCCTCTCCACAGCTTTCTTCACTTCTTCCACCTTGGCCTTGTCGGCCTTGTCTCCCAGGTCCTTAATGGTTTTTTCCGCCTGGTAAATCATGCTGTCCGCCTGGTTACGCAGTTCTGCTTCTTCTTTACGCTTGCGGTCTTCCTCAGCATGTCTTTCCGCTTCCTTAACCATGCGCTGAATTTCTTCTTCTGATAATCGGGAAGTGCCGCTGATGGTAATGCTCTGGGCCTTGCCGGTGGCCAGATCCTTGGCGGAGACGTGGACAATACCGTTCACGTCAATGTCAAATTTAACTTCAATCTGGGGCACTCCCCGCGGTGCCGGGGGAATACCGGTAAGGGTGAAACGACCCAGGGTCTTATTGTCGGCCGCCATCGGACGCTCCCCCTGAAGCACATGGATCTCCACCGTGGTCTGACCGTCGGCGGCAGTGGTAAAGATCTGGCTCTTGGAAGTGGGAATGGTCGTATTGCGCTCAATGAGCTTGGTAAAGACGCCGCCCAGGGTTTCGATGCCCAGGGAAAGGGGTGTTACGTCCAAAAGCAGCACGTCTTTAACCTCACCGGCCAGGACGGCGGCCTGAATAGCTGCCCCAATGGCCACGCACTCGTCCGGGTTGATCCCCTTATAGGGTTCCTTACCCAGGAATTTGCGTATGGCTTCCTGTACTGCCGGGATGCGGGTGGAACCACCCACCAGGATCACTTTGTGGATGTCCTTGGGCTCCAAACCGGCATCGGCCAGTGCCTGCCGGGTGGGACCCATAGTCGCCTCCACCAGGTCGGCAGTTAGTTCTTCAAACTTGGCCCGGGTAAGGGTTACATCCAGGTGTTTGGGACCGCTGGCATCGGCGGAAATAAAAGGCAGGTTGATATTGGTGGTGGTGACACTGCTCAATTCTATTTTAGCCTTTTCCGCCGCTTCCTTGAGCCGCTGCATGGCCATGCGGTCGTTGCGCAGGTCAATGCCCGTCTCCTTCTTGAACTGCTCGATCAGCCAGTCCATGATCCGCTGGTCGAAGTCGTCACCGCCCAGGCGGTTATTACCGCTGGTGGCCTTCACTTCAAAGACGCCGTCGCCCAACTCGAGAATGGATACATCAAAGGTACCCCCACCCAGGTCGAACACCAGGATGGTCTGATCCTCTTCCTTATCCAACCCGTAGGCCAGGGCGGCAGCGGTAGGCTCATTGATGATACGCAATACCTCAAGGCCGGCAATTCTACCGGCGTCCTTGGTGGCCTGCCGCTGGGAATCGGTAAAGTAAGCTGGTACGGTAATAACCGCCTTTTCCACCTTTTCCCCCAGGTAGGCCTCGGCGTCGGCTTTGAGCTTTTGCAAAATCATGGCCGAGATTTCCTCGGGGGTATATTCCTTATCGTCAATTTTTACCTTGTAATTGGTGCCCATGTGCCGCTTAATGGACCTGATGGTCCTTTCCGGGTTACTTATGGCCTGGCGCTTGGCCAGCTGTCCCACCATACGCTCTCCAGTCCTGGAGAAAGCAACCACAGAAGGAGTAATCCGTTCCCCCTCGGCGTTGGGAATAACTATTACCTCGCCGCCTTCCATGACGGCCATGCAGGAGTTGGTAGTACCAAGGTCAATCCCGATAACCTTGCCCATCTATCAGTCCCTCCTTAGCAGACACTGCTGGTCTGGCTGTTTTCTGGATTTTGTTTTTCCTGCTCCTGTTCAGTCCGGTTGTTTTCCTGCTTTTCCTTTTGCTGCCCTGGCGCGGATATCGCCCGGGCCACCTTGACCATGGCCGGCCGCAGCAGCCGGTCTTTAAAATAGTAGCCCCGGCGCAGTTCCTCAATCACGGTATTGTCCGGGTAAGCATCGGTTTCTTCCTGTATGATTGCCTCGTGTTTGGCCGGATCAAAGGGTTCGTTTACCGCCGGGACGGGAGCCAGCCCCTCTTTGGCGAGTATTTCCTTCAGCTGGCGGTAGATCATCTCCACTCCGGCCACCACCTGGGCGGGGTCCTGGTCCCGGGCCGCCAGTGCCCGCTCAAAGTTATCCAGCACGGATAACAGTTCCGCTACCAGGGGTTGCGAAGCATATTTAAACCACTCCTCCCGCTCCCGGTTGATGCGGCGGCGGTAGTTTTCAAAATCCGCCTGCACCCTTGCCAGGCGCTGGAAATAATCCTGGGCCAGGGCCGTCTGTTCGGCCAGACGGCGCTCCAGTTCGGCCACATCCACCTGCGGCTGCCGGGTCCCTTCTGGCCGGGGCTCGCCTCCCGGCTCCTGCCCGTCCGCCGGCAAACCTTCCCGGGCGGCCAGGGCATTCTCAGCTTCATCCCCGGATTTCTCTGCCATTTCCGCCTTTTCTACCGGCACTTCCTGCGCAGTAGTGGTATTTTCCGCTTTTTCAGCCTCTATATTTTGAGGGACTTTTTGTTCTTCCATCCCCGTCACCTCACCATTTATAGGTCGAGTCCCTGTTTCGGGTTTGCCTCCTTATCTTCGCGCTTTTTAATGATGGTATCAATCCGTAAAATAGCTTCGGCAATCTCCCCGGCGGCTTTAAAAGCATAAGTCTTTACCAGAAGGGGATCCACTACCCCCAGCTCATACATATCCGCTACCTGGCCGGTATCGCAGTCCACGGCCAGGGCGTCATTGCCTGTCTCCACCTGCGCGGCCATTACATCGCCAATCTTTTCCAGGGGGTTAAACCCCGCGTTGGCCACAATCTGGGCCAGGGGGCGTTTTAAAGCTTCCACCACGCAATCCACCCCGTAGGCGGTCATGCCGCGCATGGAAGCCCGGACTTTCTCCACTTCCCGGGCTACGGCCAGTTCTAAGGCTCCCCCGCCGGGAACAACTCCACCCCTTACGGCCGCCTGTACCGCCGAAGCCGCATCTTTGGCAATGCGCTCCCTTTCCCCTACTACCTCAGCAGTAGCGGCACCCACCAGCACTGTGGCCATGGGTTTACCGCTACCTTCCAGAATCCAGACCTGCTCCAGCTTTTCATCATGAAAAACCCGGCGGCATCGACCGAGGCACTGCCGGATCTGTTCTAAATCCTTCTTCAACCCGGTGCGCTTGATCATGCGCGCCCCGGTGTGTTCGGCCACCCGGCGCAGCTCCTTGTTGGCCACCCTCTGAACGACCATGATGCCGGCATCGGTGAGCATTTCTTCAGCAACGTCATGGACGCCCCGGTCGGCCAGCACCAGCCCCACCTGCAGGTCAATAATTTTCTGTATGTTTTCCCGGAACTGGTTCTGCAACTCCATGTAACGGGCAAAGCCGGCTTCGGTGGCCAGAGCCTCCTCCTCAATTTCCTCCGGTTCGAGAGCATCATCAATGACCAGTACCCCAACATCCAACAGTTCCCGGGGCATCTGGCGGTTCATGGGCTCCTTGTTCACAATCACGCCCATAAAAACCTGGTTATCGGCCCCTTCTTCAGCCATAACCGTATCGGAAAAGCGAAAGGCCCGGTCCAGCAACTTATCCCGGCCAATTAGCCTGGCCGCCTGAACCACCAGGGTAGCAATATCTTCGTGTCCCCGGCCGGCCACCAGGGCAACCTGATAGATCAAGGAATCGTCCAGATCTGCCACCGGCCGGGCCTTTTGCATCATAACCTCCAGGCCCCGCTTTACTCCCGCCCGGATGCCCTCAATAACCCGTGCTACCGGCACTCCCCGGGCCACCTGCTCTACTCCGGTACCAACCATGGCACCGGCCATTACGGTAGCCGTGGTGGTCCCGTCACCAATTTCCTCCTGCTGGGCCCTGGCGATATTTATTAACATCCGGGCGGCCGGATGGTTGGCCTCCATCATGGTGAGGATGGTTACCCCGTCGTTGGTGATAACCACTTCCCCAAATTTATCCACCAGCATGGTATCCAGGCCCTTTGGCCCCAGGGTCCCTTCTACTGCCGAAGCAATGGCCCGAATGGCGTTGGCATTGGTTACCAGGGCAGCCAGCCGCTCATCCACTTCCGTGCCCGTACTGGCCTGCTGCTTGAGACTCAAAACGTGCTCCCCCTTATTTATCCCCGCTACCCAGGAGTGTCTCCAGAGCACGGGAAAGGTTTTTAGTCAAACATTCCACCACGGTGACCACCTTGGCGTAATCCATTCGGGTGGGACCCAGAACGCCAATGGACCCAACGGGCCTGCCCTTCAACCGGTAGGTGGCCACAACCATACTGCAGTTGCTCATCTGCCGGCAGCGGATCTCCCGGCCAATGCGCACAGTAACGCCTTCCCGGCCCACATTATCAGCTAATAAATTGCACAGAAGGCTTTCCTGTTCCAGCAGGCTGAGCAAGGTTTTAACCTTCTCCACATTATGGAATTCCGGCTGATTTAATATATTAAGTATCCCGCCAAGATAGATTCTATCCACCGGCTGCCTGGTCAGGCTATCCTGCAAAAGTTCCATGGCCAGTTCAATAATGTGTTTATGCTTGGCCAGTTCAAAATATATTTCTTTTACCAGGGTGAGCTTAATGCTGTCCATGGTGCGGCCCTGGAGTTTGGCATTAAGCACTGCGGAAATAGTTTCCAGGTCTTCGGAAGTTATGCCACTGGGTATATCGATGATCCGGTGGTGAACGGTGCCGCTATCCATGATGGCCACGAGCATGGCCTGCTCCGGCCCTAACTGCACCAGGCGAATGTACTTAAAACTACTGGCTCCCATTTTGGGCGGCAGCACCATAGCGGCATACTGGGTTAACTGGGACAACAGTTGGCCCGTACGTTGAATTACTTCTCCCACATCCCGCACTTTTTGATGATAGCTTTTGTGGATCAACTCCTCTTCCTCGGGGGTTAATTCCTGTCGTTTCATCAAATAATCCACGTAATAACGGTATCCCAGCTCGGAAGGGATGCGTCCGGCGGAGGTGTGGGGTTGTTCAATATAACCCATTTCCTCCAGATCGGCCATCTCATTACGGATGGTGGCCGGACTGATGCCCAACCGGTATTTCCGGGCTATAGTGCGGGAACCCACCGGTTCAGCGGTGGCAATGTAATCGGTGATAATGGCCAGAAGGATATCCTGCTTGCGGGCATCCATTCTCACCCTTAACACCCCCTTTGTTAGCACTCGTGGGTATTGAGTGCTAAACCCTTTTAAGTAAAACATAGCACCGGTCTCTACATTTGTCAAGGCAACACAAACTCCCTGAATACCGTATTGGCCAGGGGTAAACCCCGAGAGGTCAGCCTCAGGCGGCCGGAGCGGATTTCCACCAATCCCAAACTGCACAGTCTTTTTATTTGCGCACCAAAAACCTCTTCAATATTTTCCCCAAAACGGGCCGCAAATTTCTCCAAGTCCAGTCCTTCTATCAGGCGCAGGCCCAGAAAAACCGTTTCCGCCATCATGGTACTCCGGGATAATTTCTCGCAGCCGGCCACCGGGAGTTCCCCCGCCAAAAGGCACGATTCGTATTCCTCCAGTGAGCTGACATTGTAAAAGCGCTCATCACCCAGGCAGGAATGGGCTGCCGGGCCCAGACCAAGATAGGGCCGGTTATACCAGTAGGTTAAATTATGCTGGCAACGGTAGCCCGGGCGGGCAAAATTGGAAATCTCATAATGCTCAAAGCCCCGGGCCGTCAGCATGTTGATTACCCCCCGGTACATGGCCAGCTCTGTTTCCTCATCACAGGGAATAACACCATCCTCAGCTACCGCCCGGGCCAGGGGCGTATTTTCCTCTATTTGCAGGGAGTAGGCAGAAATATGTTCCGGCTGCAGGTCCAAAATTTTTTCCAGACAGCCTTGCCAGTCCGCCAGGGTCTGCCCGGGAATGGCAAAGATCAGGTCCAGGTTGAGATTGTCAAAACCGGCCCGGCGGGCCAGGTGTACTGCCTCTACCGCCTGGTTAAAATCATGGAGCCGTCCGAGTAACTTTAAAAGGGGGGCGGAACTGGACTGCACCCCCAGGGAAAGACGGTTGACACCGGCCGAGCGCAAAGTCCTTAACTTTTGTAAATCCACTGTGCCGGGATTGGCCTCCACGGTCACCTCCACCCCGGAAAGCCACTGAAAATAACGACTGCATCCTTCCAGAATGGCTGCCAGGTCTTCCTCCGGCAGGCAGGTGGGGGTGCCCCCGCCGATGAAAATGGTTTTTAGCTGCCTCTCCTGCGGGGCTAGCCGCTCGTGGTACAGGGCCATTTCCCGTAAAAGAGCGACCCGGTACCGGCGGGCGGCTTCCGGGTCATAGGTATAGGAAACAAAGTCGCAGTACCGGCATTTCCGTATGCAAAAAGGTACGTGAATGTACAGGCTGATGGCCACAGGCTCACTCCCCATTTACCTCTCTTCTATGCTCAGCACCGCCATAAAAGCCTCCTGGGGAATTTCTACGTTGCCCACCTGCTTCATGCGCTTTTTGCCTTCCTTTTGCTTTTCCAGAAGTTTGCGCTTGCGGGTTACATCGCCGCCGTAACACTTGGCCAGCACGTCCTTGCGCCGGGCTTTAATGGTTTCCCGGGCAATGACCCGGCTGCCGATGGCCGCCTGGACGGGCACATCAAAAAGCTGCCGGGGGATCAGGCTCCGCAGTTTTTCCACCAGCTGGCGGCCCCGGTAATAGGCCTTGTCCCGATGTACAATACAGGTCAAGGCATCCACCGGCTCGCCGTTGATCAGGATGTCCAGTTTAACCAGGTCGCTTTCTCTGTACCCGGCCAGTTCGTAGTCCAGGGAAGCGTATCCCCGGGTGCGGGACTTGAGCTGGTCGAAGAAATCGAAAATGATCTCGGAAAGGGGCAGGTCGTAGACCAGCATGACCCGGTTTTCGCCCAGGTACTCCATGGTTTTAAAAGTGCCCCGGCGTTCCTGGGCCAGGTCCATTACCGCCCCCACATGCTCCTTGGGCACCATAATGGTGGCGTTAACAAAGGGTTCCTCCATCCGGGCCACCTTACCCGCCGGGGGAATTTTGGTCGGGTTGTCGATGTAAAGCTCTTCTCCCGAAGTGGTGATAACCCTGTACACCACGTTGGGTGCGGTGGTAATCAAATTCAAGCCATACTCCCGCTCCAGGCGCTCCTGGACAATTTCCATGTGCAACAGCCCCAGGAAGCCACAGCGAAAACCAAAACCCAGGGCTTCGGAGGTTTCCGGTTCGTAAACCAGGGATGCGTCGTTAAGCTTCAGTTTTTCCAGAGCGTCCCGCAGGTCGCCGTAATCCACCGTATCCACGGGATAAAGGCCGCAGTAAACCATGGGCGTGACCTTGCGGTAACCGGGCAAGGGTTCGGCCGCCGGGCGGGCGGCATCGGTAATGGTGTCGCCCACCCGGGTGTCCCTGACATTTTTTATGCCGGCAGCCACATATCCCACCTGACCCATATCCAGCCGTCCGGTAGGAGTCATGGCCGGTTTAAAGATGCCCACCTCGCTGACCTCAAACTCCTTTCCGGTGGACATCATCTTTATGTGCATACCCTCTTCCAGGTGGCCATCCACCACCCGCACATAGGCAATAACCCCTTTATAGGGGTCGTAGTGGGAGTCAAAAATGAGAGCTTTCAAAGGAGCGGCGGGATCACCGCCGGGAGGCGGTATCCGCCGCACAATGGCTTCCAACAACTCTTTTACTCCGGTCCCAAACTTGGCCGAAACTAAAATGGCCCCGGAAGCATCAAGGCCGATTACGTCCTCGATTTCCCGCTTGACTCTTTCGGGGTCAGCCGCGGGCAGGTCAATTTTATTAATCACCGGAATAATTTCCAGGTCGTTTTCAATGGCCAGATACACGTTGGCCAGGGTCTGCGCCTCGATGCCCTGGGCCGCATCCACCACCAGGAGAGCCCCCTCGCAGGCCGCCAGACTACGAGATACTTCGTAGGAAAAATCCACGTGCCCGGGAGTATCAATCAGGTTTAACTGGTATTCCACCCCATCTTCAGCTCGATAGGTAAGGCGTACGGCCTGCAGCTTGATGGTAATGCCCCGCTCCCGTTCCAGGTCCATTTGATCCAGCACCTGGTCGGTCATTTCCCGGGGACTGATGGCTCCGGTATATTCCAAAAGCCTGTCGGCCAGGGTGGACTTGCCGTGATCAATATGGGCAATTATGCAAAAATTGCGTATGTGTTCTCTCCCCATACAAAATCACCATCCCCGATCTCTCAAAGCCTTATTATAACATCAATTACTGATGGTGAAAAGGACACTTTACTCATGCGTGCTTAAAGCACGTAGCCTGTCCTGATACGTCATTATGAGTTCCTTTATTAAGTTCATGTGACGGTCAAACCCCGGTTTTTGAAAATATTCCCCAAAAGCTTCCGCGGCCTGCCCCAGGTGCAGGGGCTCAGGGGGCAAAAGAAATTGATTATACCCCGCCACCACCACCTCCAGGCCGAAGATGACCAGACCCAGAAAAATTCCCAGGGTGATGACCGTCCTCCACCAGCTGATACCCATGGCATCACTTCCCATTTTCCAGTATTGATCAATAAAGGCGGGTTTATACCTGGACAAAAAAAGACCACCCGCCGGCAAAACCGGTCAGGTAGTCTTTTTGCTTTACCCCTTAAAATTTCTTAAAACCAGTACGTGGGGTAACAATCACCTCCCCGGCACCGGTGCACCAGCAGAGCGACGACAAGCAACACAACCGTACCAAGCAATACCGGTTCCAAAATGAACATAAACCCCTGGCCACTTAAAATGGCAGTCAGGGCGGTGGCCCCTCCCGGCGGATGCACCGTACGGGTAAGGAGCATCAGCAAAATGGCCAAACTTACGCCCAGGGTGACTGAAAGCCATGTGGTACCCATTAGCTGGTAGACCAGCACTCCCACAAACGCACTGATTACGTGGCCCCCCAGGACATTACGGGGCTGGGCAAAGGGGCTGGTATGGGCACCGTAAATGAGCACCGCCGTGGCACCAAAGGGGGCAACCAGCAGGGGCAGTTGATAATGAAAGGCGAGAAAGGAAACGGTGCCCAGGCCCAGGAGACTGCCCAGGGTGCACCAGAGCACATCGTGGCTGGTGGGACGGGCCGGGCACTTGCTGGCAATCCGGATTCTGGCCAGCAAGCCCTGCCGGGGGGGCAACATGTTCAACCGCCAATTGAGGGGCATGATCATTTTCAGGAAGGGGAGCCGGCACAGGAGGTCACCTCCAGGAAATTCTTCTCCCCTACAAGATATATTGTATTACGAAAATGGGGCTATGATCCAGATCACTTCAACGTTCGGCGCCGGGTTGGGCAGGCCCGGCTTCCAACAGCTTCTGCACCTCTTCCCCCAGCACCCCGGCAAAAAAGCGGGCCGCAACCAGCGCCTCTTCGGTAGTGTTATTGGCGCTGCCAATCTCCACCAAAAGCGCCCGGGGATGGAGAAACTGGTTGTAACGTCCTTCCTTAATCCTTACCCCCTGACATAAACCGGGGTACTTTTTGTCCAGGGCTGCAGCCAGCTGCCTGGCAAACTGCTCATTCTGCCGCCAGGTGGGAAAGGGCGCCCTGGCGTCCGAACCGACCACGAAAAGGATGGGGGCCGCGTCGAGATCCTTCACCTTCACCTGGCAGTCCCGGCGGGGCTTTCCGGCATCCCGGTGGATGTCCAGGAGCACTTTCAGCTGTGGCTCTTCCTGCAACACTTGCCGCACCGTCTTTTCTGATTCCATATAAGATAAATTATATTGAAGGTCATGAATCTTTTTAATATGCAGGGTAGGAATACCGTATTTTGACTCAAGCTCCTCGCGTAAAACCTCCCCCACCTTAACCACACCCCCTTCTTTCCCCTCCAGCCTGGCCACACCATCCGTAAGCGTGTAGGTTTCCCCGGTGTGGGTGTGATAAATGGCCACCAGGTAATCACCGGAGGTTCGGCTGGTACCCGGAAGTTTACGGGGGGTGTTAGCTACCGGGAACATATCTCCATCCTGCCTGTCCTGTACTAAAGCCAGAAGGGGCATCTGCGAACGAAGTAATGCCCGGGGGTCTTTCCCGGGCAGGGTAAAAGAATCAAACAAACTGTGCCACAAACTAACAAAGGGGCCCGGAATTTCGCTTTGCTCTGTGACGACATGCAGGGGCATAGCGAACTCCAGGAACAGGCGGGGATCCCTCATCAAAAAGACCTGTCCCCCCCAGCGGAAAAACAAAACCCCTATTCCAACCGCCACGATAATGAGTGAAAAAATAACCCCGGTAACCACCAGGAGACGGTTAAGTTTGCTCCACAGCCAGCGGTAGCGGTAGCGGTAAAGAACGTGATACATAAAAAAATTCCCTCCCGGATCACCCGTACCATTTTATGCCCGGGAGGAGATATTTATGAAGGCAACCCCTGCCTGCCGGTAGAAGAGGGGTCTGGAACTGCTAGCGCAATACTGTGGGCACTACAGCATCTATGAGTCCGATAACGAAGGCAGCGATAAGGGCGCCCAGTAGATTAACGCTGAGCAGGTTGGGAATGATAAACTGGGCCACGTAAATTACCACTGCGGCGGTAATAAAACCTACCACACCCCGGCTCTGGGGCGAAATCCGGTCGCCCAGCAGGGCTTCCACAATATAACCCAGCACGGCAATGACCACGGCAGCAATCAACGCCCCGATAAACCCGCCGCGTACCACAAAGCCCGGAGAAAGCCAGCTCACCACGATAAGCACCAGAGCGGAAACGATAAACCGCACAATCACTCCTATCCACTGCATCATGGCATCACCTCCTCTTTTTTGCTACGAACATAGCTTTGACAAAAAAACGGCTGGCTATACCGGTTACCCTTGCAATTTTTTTAAACCCGTGGTAAAATGAGGGCTGTTGGGAGGTGACTGAAAGGTGCCCAATACCAGGTCGGCCATAAAAAGGGTGAAGGTTACCCGCAGGCGCACCCTCCGCAATAAGCAGCTGAAGTCTGCCCTGCGCACTGCCATTAAAAAGTTTGAGCGGGCTCTGGCAGGCGGTGTCAATGTGGAGGAAACGAGGGAACTCTTGCGCCGGGCGCTAAGGGCCATTGACAAGGCGGTAACGAAGGGTATTTTACATAAAAATGCTGCTGCCCGTAAAAAATCCCGCCTGACCAAACGGTTTAACCGCCAGGTAAGCTAACCCAAGCACTCCTCCCCGAACAAGCAACCTTAAAGCGAACAAAAAACCACCCGGTAATAGAGGTGGTTTTTTTAGTGGTTGAGCTCCAGCAGGAACATTTCCATGCCCGGATAAAACTCCAATTTGCCCCTTTTAATCCCCCGGTCCAGTTCCAAAAGTTTCTGTAAGACCATGATTATCTGTTCCCGGGTGAAATTAGCCGTCTGGGCCAGAACCTTCCGGACGACAAAGGGATGTACCCCCAGCTGCGCCGCCAGTTCACCCGCCGGTCGTTTTTCTGCAGTTAGTTCCAGGGCCTGCAGGATCAGCCGGAACTGCCGGGCCACCATGGCCAGAATGGCCGGCCCCGTCTGCCCCTTCTGTAATAATTCCCGGATGCCCTCCAGCGCCGCCCCGATCCGCCGTTCCCCGATGGCGTCGACCACATGAAAAATATTTTCTTCCACCACAGGCACGGTGAGGCGGTATATGTCTTCCTTCAGGATGGTTTCTCTCGTACCGGTATAAGCAATGACTTTGGCGATCTCCTGACTTAAAATAAACAAGCTGGGCCCTACCCGCCGCACCAGTAACTCGGCCACGGCCGGGGTGATAGTCTTCCGGGCCAGGCGTGCCTGCTTTTCAAGCCAGCGTACCAGCTCCCTGGTCTTCAAGTAGGTAAATTCCACTACCCGACCGGTTTCTTTAAGCGTTTTAAAGAGGCGGCATCGCTGGTCCACAGGATGGGTGGTGGTAAAGATCAGGCAGGTTGTGGGCAAAGGTTGTTTTAAACAGGTCAGTAAAGGGGTTTCCGTATCCCGGGAGGAATTTTTTGCTCCCTTTTTGCCGGAGTTGCCGGGAGAACCGGCAAAAAAGGGGGCATGACGAACAATAACCAGGCGCCATTCGCCCATAAAAGGGGGGGCTTGCGCCCGCGAAACAATATCCCCTTCGGTCACCTCTTCCCCGTCCAGAATATCAAGATTGAAATCCCCTGCCGTCGGTGTCAAAAGTTTCTCCCGGAACCTTTGGACGGCCTTTTCCTGCAGAAACGCTTCCGGGCCGTAAAAAAGGTAGACCGGGGCAATATTCCCTCTCTCCAGATCGTTAATTAAATCAAGATAGTATTTCAAGCCCACCCCCCCCTGACTGTAAATATTCAGTGAACCCGGTGGGATGCGGCCCTGCACTCACCAAAGTATGGCTTTTGCTCCTGGTGTTTCAGGTTTAATTGACACATCCGGTTTCAGGAAGAGCTGGTATCCCAGTGAGTGCTGGGTCCTTATCATAACGGCTGTACTAAATATTTACTTGAGCTTTTCCTCCACCGCTGACACTTTGCCAGCCATGGTCAATTCCTTATCCCGGCGGTCGTCAATGCGAATGGTGGTCACCACCCGGGCAATCCCCTGGTTAAAAGGCACTTCGTGCATCCGGCGGACCACCTGAAGGATGACATCCAGATCTCCTTCTATAATGGTCCCCATGGGGGTCAGCTGATAGTGGAGAGCCTTCTCACCCTGCAATATCTCTACACACCGGGCCACATAGGCACTTAAACTGGGACCGTCCGTCCCGATAGGTACGACGCTTACTTCCACCACGGCCATTGCCCATCCACCCTTTCCAACAATATTACTTCAGGTCTAGAAAACCGACAATCAGATCCGCCACCGCCCCTGCTTCATCCGTTCCAAAACAGGGGAGCTGTGTCTCCATGGGCCCATCACCCACCAGAGCAATCAACCGGTCCTTTCTCCCCACCAGGGCACGGCAGCCATCCGGCGGACAGATCTCAATCTGCGGCCAGTCTACCTTTTTGTATCCTTCCGCCAGGACGATATCCACCGGGCCAAGCAGGGGAACAATTTGCTCCGGGGACAACTCTTCCTCCACCTGGCGGATGACGGCAATTTTCCGGGGAGCAGAAAGACATACCGCCCGGGCACCGGCCCGGGCATGGCGCCAGGTATCCTTCCCCGGCTTATCCATTTCAAAATCACCATAGTGGTGCTTGATGGTTCCCACGCGATAACCCCGCCGGGTTAATTCGGCAATCAGCTTCTCCAAAAAGGTAGTCTTGCCTGCGTTAGAGGATCCTACGATGCATATTCCTGGCGGGCCGGACATGTTCTTCATCTCCCGGAACTACTCCCCGGTTCAAGGACTTCTATCCGGTCTCCCACCTTCACCGGCCCGCCGGCAAGAATGCGCACAAAGATGCCCTCCCGGGGCATGATGCAGTCCCCGGTCAGCCGGCGGATCTCACAGGCAGAATGGCATGCCTTGCCGATCTGGGTTACCTCCCCAACGGCTACCGGACCGATGGCCAGCCGGGTACCCACGGGCAGACTGGTCAGATCTATCCCCTCGGTGGTAATGTTTTCGGCAAAATCACCAGGATTAACATCCAGACCCAGTTCACGCATTTTCTGAATGCTTTCTATGGCCAGAAGGCTGACCTGCCGGTGCCAGGGTCCGGCGTGGGCATCCCCCTCCAGGCCGTGATTGGCCACCAGCATACCGGAACCAATGTTCTTTTTACGCGTACCCTTTTCCGGGCTTGCGCACACCGCTATTATTACTCCCATTCTTCTTCTCCCTCCCGCCGGAATTCCCCGCTTTTGCCGCCGCTTTTGCTAACCAGCCGGATATTCTGGATTACCATGGCCCGGTCCACGGCCTTGCACATGTCATAGATAGTGAGGGCGGCCACACTTGTGGCCGTGAGGGCCTCCATTTCCACGCCGGTCCTGCCGGTGGTCCGTACCCGGGCCTGGATCTCCACCCTGTCGGGGGGTTGCAGGCGAAAATCCACCTGTACGCTGGTTAAAGGAATCGGATGGGCCAGGGGAATAAGCTCCTGTGTCTTTTTGGCGGCCATGATCCCTGCCAGCCGGGCCACCCCCAGCACATCTCCCTTGGCTGCGGTGCCGCCGGCAATGATGTTTAAGGTTTCCGGGCGCATGAGCACTTCCCCCCGGGCAACCGCCTCCCTCGCGGTGTCCCCTTTCCCGCTTATATCCACCATATGCGCCTTTCCTTGAGGGTCAAAATGGTTCAAATGCATGCCGTCCATAATATTAAATACCAACTCCTACCCGCCAATTTGAGACATGTTTTTCCGGGAGCAGGACAGCCCCTGGCTTAGATGATGCTGGCCGGGCTTGTCCCGGACGGCCCGGGCCACCAGGGCAGCCAGTTCCTCCAGGGTGGCACCCCGGCGCAGGGGGCCTTTTAAATCAATTTCGTATTCATTAAAAAGACAGGGCCTTAAAGCACCGGTGGCGGTCAGGCGCAGGCGGTTGCACCGGCTGCAGAAATGATCGCTCACCGCGCTGATAAACCCAATGGTCCCCATCGCCCCCGCCAGGCGGTAGTAGCGCGCCGGCCCGCTGCCCGTCAGCTTGCGCACTTCCTGCAACTGGCCCAGCTCCTCCTCAATCCGGCCCCTGATTTCCGCCGTGGAAACATAGCCTTCCCTGGAAACACTGGCAACTGCTCCAAAGGGCATCAATTCAATGAAACGCACGTGCAGGGGCCGGTCTAGTGAAAGGCGGGCCAGATCACAAATTTCATCATCATTAAAACCGCGCATTACCACCGCATTCAGCTTAACCGGATTAAGTCCCAGCTCGAGCGACCTTTCAATTCCCTGCCATACCGCATCAAGACGCCCTCCCCGGGTGATGTACCGGTAACGCTCAGGCTTTAATGTATCCAGGCTGATGTTCACCCGGCGCAGGCCGGCAGCCTTTAACTGGCCGGCGCAGGCGGCCAGCAGGATGCCGTTGGTGGTGAGGGCCAGGTCGTCAATTTCCGGTATGGCAGCCAGTGCCCGCACGAGATCGGCTATCCCGCGGCGTATCAAAGGCTCTCCTCCGGTCAGGCGCACCTTTTTCACCCCCACCTTTGTCGATGCCTCGACCACCCGGACAATTTCCTCCAGGGTAAGGATTTCCTTCCGGGGCACGACGGATACACCCTGGGGAGGCATGCAGTAATGGCAGCGTAAATTACAGCGGTCGGTGACTGAAACCCGCAGGTAGTTGATCTCCCTTTGATAACGATCTTCCATAAAATGTGCACCTTCCTTCGGTGTTAGGCCGCTCAAGATAGTATTCTCGACAAAACCGCACTTTCCTGCCGGTATCCCTTACAAAAGAAGGACTGGCAAATCGTCTGGTCATGCCTAAATATTGTCTAAATGTCTAAACAATCCGTCCAATCTATTATACAACACGACTTTTACCTCCGGCCAGAGCGGGCTGAAACACCGGTTTTGTTCTGGCACTTCTTTTGCAACTAATAATTCTGCCCTCGTAAATCGTTATTTTACCTTCACAGATTGAAATGGAGGTATGGCCATGCGTATAGAGCAACACCCGGTCCTGGAATTCCGGCGGGGCAAAAAAATAAAGTTCACCTTCGACGGCAAAGAGTATGTAGGCTACGAAGGGGAAACCATTGCCGCGGCCCTGCACGCCGCCGGCATCCGGGTCATGCGGGAAAGCCCGGTGCTCCACCGCCCCCGGGGTCTTTTCTGTGCCATCGGCAACTGTTCTTCCTGTCTCATGACTGTAAACGGGGAACCCAACGTGCGTATTTGCGTGGAAAAGCTGCGCCCGGGCATGGTGGTGGAAAGCCAGAAAGGAAAGGGAGTTGTTTATGCAGCAGGAAATTAGCTTTGTAGAGATTGCAGTCATTGGCGGTGGTCCGGCCGGACTTTGTGCCGCCCTGGAAGCAGCAAACGCCGGTGCCCGGGTGATCCTTTTGGACCGCCAGGACCGGCTTGGCGGCCAGCTAATTAAGCAAACCCACCGCTTTTTCGGTTCCCGCAGCCACAGGGCCTCGGAACGGGGGATCAATATCGCCGCCGAACTCACCGGCCAGGTTATATCCCATCCCCTAATTGAAGCCCTGACCGGTGCCACCGTCTTTGGCTTCTACGAAGACGGCGTGCTGGGGGTGGAACAGGAAGGAAGAGTCTTTTACCTCAAACCTTCCCGGGTAATTGTGGCCACGGGAGCATCGGAAAAAAACCTGGCCTTCCCCAACAACGACCTGCCGGGCATTTATGGTGCCGGTGCGGTACAGACACTGGTCAATGTTTACGGCATTCTGCCCGGAAAGCGAGTCCTGATGGTCGGCGCCGGCAATATCGGGGTTATCGTCAGCTACCAGTTGCTGCAGGCCGGCATGGAGGTGGCCGCCATTGTAGAGGCCGCCCCGCGCATTGGGGCCTACTGGGTTCATGCGGCCAAGGTACGCCGGGCGGGAGTGCCCATCTATACCAGCCATACCATCAAGCGGGCTTACGGCGAGCAGGAAGTGGAAGAGGCCGTGATCTGGCAACTGGATGAACAGGGCCAACCCGTACCGGGGACGGAAAAGGACTTCGCCGTAGACACCATTTGTCTTTCCGTAGGCCTTTCACCCCTGGTGGAACTGCTGGCCCAGGCCGGCTGCAGGCTGGCCTACGTGCCCCAGCTGGGCGGGCACGTACCTTTGCGTGATGCCAACCTCCAGACCACCGTACCGGGAGTCTACGTGGCCGGCGATGCAGCCGGGGTGGAAGAAGCCTCGGCAGCGATGATGGAAGGCGCCCTGGCCGGGCTGCATGCCGCTTACAGTTTGGGCTACGGCCGGGCCGGCTACGAAGACCGGCGCCGGGAGTTGCAACACCAGCTGGACAGCCTGCGTTCCGGCCCCGTGGGCGAAAAGATTCGCACCGGGCTGGCCAGGGTGCTGGCCGGCTAGAGTTTGGGAGGTGAAGGTTATGCTGGCTGTGGACGGCATCCCCACTCCGGAGGACCTGGCGGCAAAAATACCCCCGCCGGAGCGGCTGGCCAAAGGGCCGGTGGTGATAGCGGAATGCTTCCAGCCCATTCCCTGCGATCCCTGCAGCCACGCCTGTCCCCGCCAGGCCATCGGACCCTTTGAGGACATCAATGAAATACCGCAGGTGGATTATGACAAATGTAACGGCTGCGGCCAGTGCATCACCCGCTGCCCCGGACTGGCCCTTTTCGTCGTAGATCTAACTTACAGCGAAAAGGAAGCCCTGGTCAAGCTGCCCTACGAGTTCCTCCCCCTGCCTGCGGAGGGCCAGGAAGTAACCGGTATGAACCGGGCGGGGGAAAAAGTGTGCCGGGCACGGGTGGTTAAAGTGGTGGCCACGGAAAAGATGGATAAAACCGCGGTCGTCTGGCTGGCCGTACCCAAAGAGCTGGCCATGGAGGTACGGCACTTCGTTATAACACATGTTTAAAATGGATGATATTTAACGTTCCGGGGGTGAAAGCCATGGAAGATAAAACCATCGTATGCCGCTGCGAGGACGTGACCCTGGAGGAAATCCGGCAGGCCATTGCCGGGGGTGCCCGCACTCTGGATGAAATCAAGCGGCTGAAGCGCTGCGGCATGGGGCCCTGCCAGGGACGCACCTGCCGGCCTCTGATTGCCGGCGAACTTTCCCGGATCACCGGGCAGGACCAGGCCAGCCTGACCCTGCCCACTTTCCGGCCGCCGGTAATCCCCTTAAAGCTGGGTACCCTGGCCCGGGGGGGTGCTAAAAATGAACAGGCATGAAGTGATTATCATTGGGGGGGGCGTAACCGGGTGTTCCATTGCCTACCACCTGGCCGCCCGGGGCATGAAGGATGTCGCCGTCCTGGAAAGGGCCTACCTCACCTCCGGCGCCACGGGACGCTGCGGGGCCGGTTTCCGCCACCAGTGGGGTACCAAAACCAACTGCCTTTTGGCCAAACACGCCATTGCCAGGCTGGAGCGCCTGGCGGAAGAGCTGGACTATCCCGGAGGCGTGGAAATCAAGCAGGGGGGTTACCTGATCCTGGCCTATACCCCCAAAATGGAAGAGCAGTTCAAGAAAAACCTGGCCCTGCAGAGAAGCCTGGGCATTGACGCCCGCTGGGTAACACCCCGGGAAGCCCGGGAAATTGTACCTTTTTTAAACACCGAGGGCCTTCTGGGAGCCACCTTCTGTGCCAAAGACGGCCACGCCAACCCCTTTAAGGTCACCGATGCCTATGCCCGGGCAGCCAGGCGGCTGGGGGTAAAAATCCACACCTATACGGAAGTACAGGATATAAAAATTGAAGGTTCCCTGAAAACGGTCATCACCAGCCGGGGAACTTTCCAGGCCCCGGTGGTGGTCAACGCCGCGGGCGGCCACGCGGCGGAAATCGGCCGCATGGTGGGGGTAGATCTGCCCGTGGTGCCCGAAAGGCACCAGATCCTGGTTACCGAACCGGTGGAACAGGTCCTGGGTCCCATGGTGATGAGTTTTTACCACAACCTCTACTGCCAGCAAACGCCCCACGGCAGCTTTATTATGGGTCTGGGAGATCCCAACGAACCCAAGGAATACAACGTCCGTTCAAGCTGGCAGTTTCTTTCCCAGATGGCCCAAAAAGTGGTCTGGCTCCTGCCAGTATTGAAAAATGTGCGGGTGGTCCGGCAATGGGCCGGGGTGTACGACATGAGTCCCGACCGGCAGCCGGTGCTGGGCGAGGTACCTGAGGTGCCCGGCTTTTATGTCGCCGCCGGTTTTTCCGGCCACGGCTTTATGATTGCCCCCATGACCGGCCAGTTGATGGCGGAAATCATTCTAGGACTGCCCACCACCCTGCCCGTGGATATGTTCAGCCTGTCCCGCTTCACCACCGGCGAGCTGTTTGTGGAACCGTCAGTTGTCTAGGTAATTAACCAAAGGTTACTACCACCCCTTTTGCCCTGCGGATCTTGTTCCGGAGGAAAGCCATGCCTATAATAAGGAGTGAAAAAATATGCTCATACCCTTTGCTAACGAGCCTTTAACCGATTTCACCCGGGAAGAAAACCAGAAGAAAATGAAGGAAGCTCTGCTGGCGGTGAGAAGCCGCCTGGGCAGGGAGTATCCCATAATCATCGGGGGAGAGGAAATCTACACCGAAGAAAAAATCACATCTTACAACCCTTCCTGTCACAGTGAGGTTATCGGCCGGGTCTCCCGGGCCGACCGGGCTTTAGCCCAGCGGGCGGTGGAAACGGCCGCAGAAGCTTTCTTGAGCTGGCGCCAGGTGTCCTCCGAAGCCAGGGCACGCTATCTCTTTAAAGCGGCTGCCATCATGCGCCGCAAAAAACATGAGCTTTCGGCCTGGATGGTGCTGGAAGCAGGGAAAAACTGGGCCGAAGCCGATGCCGACACCGCCGAGGCTATTGACCTCCTGGAGTTTTACGGCCGGGAAATGATCCGCCTGGCCCAACCCCAGACGGTCACTCCCTATCCCGGCGAGGAAAACACCCTGGAATATCTACCCTTAGGAGTAGGGGTCGTTATTCCTCCCTGGAACTTCCCCCTGGCCATCCTCACCGGTACTGCCGTAGGACCGGTAGTGGCCGGCAATACGGTGGTTTTGAAACCGGCCAGTAATACACCGGTAATCGCGTACATGTTCATGGAAATCATGCAGGAAGCCGGCCTGCCTCCTGGAGTAATCAACTTCCTGCCCGGCAGCGGCGGGGAAATTGGTGATTTTCTGGTGGGGCATCCCCTGGTGCACTTCATTAATTTCACCGGCTCCAGGGATGTGGGCCTGCACATCAACAGCCTGGCCGCCCGGATCGCCCCCGGCCAGAAATGGATCAAACGGGTGGCGGCAGAAATGGGCGGCAAGAATGCCATCATTATTGACGAAGAATGCAACCTGGATGAAGCCGTAGCCGGCGTGATTACCTCCGCCTATGGCTTTTCCGGTCAGAAATGTTCGGCCTGCTCCCGGCTGATTGTGGTGGGCAAAGCCTACCGGCCGGTGCTGGACAAACTGGCCGAAAGGGTAGTTCAATTGAAAACCGGACCTGCCGAGGAATACGGCGTAGATGTGGGGCCGGTCATTGACGAAACTTCATATAATAATATCATGGGTTATATCCAGATCGGCCGGGAGGAAGGCCGGCTGCTGGTGGGCGGCAGGGGCGACAACAGCCAGGGTTATTTTATCTGGCCCACGGTGTTTGCCGACGTGGCACCCCGGGCCCGCATTGCCCAGGAGGAAATCTTCGGACCGGTACTGGCGGTAATTCATGCTAAAAGCTTTGATGAAGCCATCGCCATTGCCAACGATACGGAATACGGTCTTACTGGAGGCGTCTATTCCCGCAACCGCGCCCACCTGGAAAAGGCCCGCCGGGAGTTCCATGTGGGTAACCTGTATTTCAACCGTAAGTGCACCGGTGCTCTGGTGGGAGTACAGCCTTTTGGCGGTTTCAAAATGTCCGGCACCAACTCCAAAGCCGGCGGCAGGGATTACCTGAAACTGTTCATGCAAGCCAAGTCTATCTCCGAACGTTTTTAAGCGGATGTGAGGTCCTGTGTCCAGACTGGATCAGGTAAAAGAAGATTGCCAGCGGGCCGCCGAAGCCATTGCCGCCGCCCTGGGGGTCGAGGTCGAGGTAATCGACCTCGACCTGGTGCGGGTGGCCGGCACGGGCAAGGTGCGCAACGACGTGGGCTCCCGCCTCCTGCGAGGACTGGTGAACAAACACGTGCTCAAGACCAGCCAGCCCATTTTCATCAAAGAGGCAGGCTACCACCCCATTTGCATGTCCTGCCCCCTGACGGGGAGCTGTTTTTACAAAGCTTCCATCGTTTACCCCATCATTGCCGGGCAGAATGTCATCGGCACCATCAGCCTGATTGCCTTCAGCGAGGAGCAAAAGGTCACCCTGTGCTCCCGCACCGAATCTTTGATGGAATTTATCGGGCGCATGGCCGATCTGATCGCAGCCAAAGTGCTGGAAAACGAGGCCATGACCGAGAAAATGATCATGGCCAGCCAGGTCAACGCGGTCATGGATGCGGTGGATGAAGGGGTCATTGCCATTGACAGTGAAGGGGTGGTGACCCATTTTAACCTCTCGGCGGAGCGTATGTTCAACATTCCCAAAAACGAAATTCTGCACCAGCGCCTGGAAGAACACTTAACCGGCCTTCCCCTCCTCCAGGCCCTGCGCAAACCCGGAGGCTTCACTTCCCGGGAGTGTTTTGTCCAGGCCAGGGGGCGGCGGCTGCATCTTCTGGTCACGGCCAGGCCAATCATGGGCAGTGACGGCCGGCCCGTGGGAGTGGTGGCCTCGGCCCGGGACTTCAAGGAAACCCAAAAGCTGGCCTATGAAATTATGAGCGCCCAGAAGGTCTTCACCTTTGACGACATCATCGGGGAAAGCCGGGCCATAAAAGAGCTAAAAGCAAGGGCGGCGAAAATTGCCGGCAGCCATTCCACCGTCCTGATCACCGGGGAAAGCGGTACGGGCAAGGAAATTTTTGCCCGGGCCATCCATGCCGCCAGCCCGCGGAGAAACCGGCCCTTTGTGGCCATCAACTGCGGGGCCATACCGGAAACCCTGCTGGAAAGCGAACTGTTCGGTTATGAAGAAGGAGCCTTCACCGGTGCCCGCAAAGGGGGCAAGCCGGGCAAGTTTGAGCTGGCCAATCACGGGACCATTTTCCTGGACGAAATCGGGAACATGTCCCTCTACCTGCAGGCGAAGCTGCTACGGGTACTGCAGGAGCGCCAGGTGGAACGCGTCGGCGGCAACCGCCTGATCCCGGTGGACATACGCATCATTGCCGCCACCAACAGCAACCTGGAAGAAATGATTGCCAAGGGGCGTTTCCGGGACGACCTGTATTATCGCTTGAGTGTGATTCCCCTCTACATACCCCCTTTACGGGAAAGGCCGGAGGATATCAAGCTGCTCCTGGAATACTACCGGGAGCACTATAACAACCTCCTGGGCAAGAATATCCGGGGTTACACCTCCCGGGCGGAACGGGCCTGCCTTGCCTATAGCTGGCCGGGAAATGTGCGGGAACTGATCAACGCCGTGGAATATGCCGTAAACCTGGAAGAAGGCGACCTGATCGATACCGGCAGCCTGCCCCGTGCGGTACAGGAGGGCGGTCACCGGATAGCAGAAATCCCCG
>DYEX01000052.1 GCA_020725525.1 Desulfovirgula sp. | reverse complement strand
CGGGGATTTCTGCTATCCGGTGACCGCCCTCCTGTACCGCACGGGGCAGGCTGCCGGTATCGATCAGGTCGCCTTCTTCCAGGTTTACGGCATATTCCACGGCGTTGATCAGTTCCCGCACATTTCCCGGCCAGCTATAGGTAAGGCAGGCCCGTTCCGCCTGGAGGGTATAGCCGCGGATATTCTTGCCCAGAAGGTTGTTATAGTGCTCCCGGTAGTGTTCCAGGAGCAGCTTGATATCCTCCGGTCTTTCCCGCAAAGGGGGTATGGTCAGGGGTATAACGCTCAGGCGGTAATAGAGGTCCTCCCGGAAATGGCCCTTGGCAATCATTTCTTCCAGGTTGCTGTTGGTGGCGGCAATGATGCGTATATCCACCGGGATCAGGCGGTTGCCGCCGATGCGTTCCACCTGGCGCTCCTGCAGTACCCGCAGCAGCTTCGCCTGCAGGTAGAGGGACATGTTCCCGATTTCGTCCAGGAAAATGGTCCCGTGATTGGCCAGCTCAAACTTGCCCGGTTTGCCCCCTTTGCGGGCACCGGTGAAGGCTCCTTCTTCATAGCCGAACAGTTCACTTTCCAGCAGGGTTTCCGGTATGGCCCCGCAGTTGATGGCCACAAAGGGCTTGTTTTTCCGCGGGCTGGCGGCGTGGATGGCCCGGGCAAAAATTTCCTTGCCCGTGCCGCTTTCCCCGGTGATCAGGACGGTGGAATGGCTGCCGGCAATCTTGGCTGCTTTGGCTTTCAATTCCCTTATGGCCCGGCTTTCCCCGATGATGTCGTCAAAGGTAAAGACCTTCTGGGCGCTCATAATTTCATAGGCCAGCTTTTGCGTCTCCTTGAAGTCCCGGGCCGAGGCCACCACTCCCACGGGCCGGCCGTCGCTGCCCATTATGGGGCGGGCCGTAACCAGAAGATGCAGCCGCCGTCCCCTGGCCTGGACAAAACACTCCCGGGAGGTGAAGCCCCCTGGTTGGCGCAGGGCCTGCAGGAGGGGAAGGCCGGCTAAGTGTTCTTCCAGGTGTTGCTGCAGAATTTCGTTTTTGGGTACATTAAACATCCGTTCGGCGGAGAGGTTGAAGTGGGTCACCACCCCGTCGCTGTTGATGGCAACGACCCCTTCATCCACCGCATCCATGACCGCGTTCACCTGACTGGCCATGATCATTTTCTCAGTCATGGCCTCGGTTTCCAGGACCTTGGCTGCGATCAGGTCGGCCATGCGCCCGATAAATTCCATCAGGGATTCGGTGCGGGAGCACAAGGTGACCTTTTGCTCGTCGCTAAAGGCAATCAGGCTGATGGTGCCGATGACATTCTGCCCGGCAATGATGGGGTAAACAATGGAAGCTTTGTAAAAACAGCTTCCCGTAAGGGGGCAGGACATGCAGATGGGGTGATAGCCTGCTTCTTTGATAAAAATGGGCTGGCTGGTCTTGAGCACATGCTTATTCACAAACCCCCGCAGGAGGCGGGAGCCCACGTCGTTGCGCACCTTGCCCGTGCCGGCCACCCGCACCAGGTCGAGGTCGATTACCTCGACCTCGACCCCCAGGGCGGCGGCAATGGCTTCGGCGGCCCGCTGGCAATCTTCTTTCACCTGATCCAGTCTGGACACGGGACCTCACATCCGTTTGAAGTGCTCTTCCTTCGAGGCAATTTTATGCCCACAGCAATAAAGGCCGGGGATCTACGTAATGCTGCTCCAGTCCCAGGCTTTCCCGGGGAAGTTCCAGGGCCACTCCCAGAAGCTGGGTGAAATACAGGACGGGAATCTGGCGAAAGCCGGCGTCTTGTTCCAGGATTTTTTCCTGCAGCCAGTCCAGGTTAAACTGGCACAGGGGGCAACTGGTGATGATTGCTTCCGCCCCTTTAGCAGCGGCGGAGTTGATAATGTCCTGTACCCTTTGCATCACCAGGTCATTTTCGTGCAGCACCTGGTAGGAGCCACAGCAGGTTGTTTTATGGGGGTATTCCACCACTTCCGCGCCAAGGGCGGCGACCAGCTCTTCCATGATGGTGGGGTTTTCCGGATCGTCAAAACCCATCTCCAGAGCAGGCCGCACAAGCATGCAACCATAATAACAGGCCACCTTAAGCCCTTTCAAGTTACGGCTCGTTTTAGCCTGGATAGCGTTAAACCCCACGTCTTCTTTGCAAATTTCCAGTGGATGGACCACCTGTATTTCCCCGCCATAATTTTCTTCTAAATAATCATTGAGCTTTTGCCTGGCCTCCAGATTATGTTGCATTTCATAATTTACTCGTTTTAGAACGTTATAGCAGAAGGAGCAGACCGTAAGCAGCCTGTCTTCTCCTTCTCCGGCGACACCGGCCAGAATACGCGCCGCTGCGACCATGCCCATGTAATTATCCCGGGCCAGGGGAAACACCGTTCCGCAGCAGGTCCACCGGGGCAACTCGGCCAGCTCCACCCCCAGAGCGGCCAGGGAGGCCCGGGTAGAATTATCCAGACCTCTTGCTTTATTGTATAGCGTACATCCCGGAAAGTATGGTATTTTCATCCCTATGCCCCCCTTTTCAAGCGCTCAGCTTGCGAAAACCACTGGTCAAGGCCATCTGGGGAACCCGGGTGAGCAATTCCACCGGTATTTTCTCTGCAACCAGCACTTCCCCGCCCGAACGCAGGTTGATTACCCGCAGGGCTTCCATTAACCGGGCCAGATCTATACCCCGTGGGCAGCGGGCGGTACAGAGCAAACAGGTGCTGCAGACCCAAATGGAGCGGCAGTGCAGGGCTTGGGCGCTGCCCAGCTGGATCAGGCGCATGACCTGCCGGGGTAACAGTTCCATGACCTCCCTGCCCGTACATCCCGCACTGCAGGTGCCGCACTGCATGCATAAATACGGATCCTGCCCGCTGATTTCCTTAATGCGCTCAATAATCTCCCGGCTCATTTTGTTTGATAGTTCCACAGCCATTGGCATCGGGCTCCTTTAGTTATTTCCGGATAACGTTCCGTATTTATCTCATGCCAAGAACTGATGATCTCTGGTGTCAAGACTCGGCAGGTAACTCTATCCCGAGAAAATAGCACTTGCCTGCCGTTTGCACGCGCTCGCTCCGTTCGCCTCGCAGGCCAAAACTAGCGCTCGACCTCAGGCTCCGGCGGGGTTCCCGGCCCATTCGGCATCCATGCCTCAGGGGCCGGCCTCGGGCATCCATGCCCTCGGCCCCGCCTCCGCCCTCGGTCTCGCTAAGTTTGGCATCTGCTCGGCTCAAGGTCGCTCGCTTCCGTGCAAAACGGCAGCCATTTTCATCCTGTGTTGGTAGGACCAAAATCGTCATGGGTATCAACTTAAATGTTACACGGCTGACTTCCAGTTACGCATGTTCTAGCCCCTGCGCGTGTAATTAAGCAAACCTCCCGCCAGGATGATCTCCACCTGCCGGGGCGTCATCTGCGCCCGGACTTTAAAGGTTATGTTGCGGGTGACGTTTTTAACTTCCAGTTCCGCTCCTTCCTGCAGGGCCTGGTGTACCTGATCAATCTGCAGCACGTCGTCCTGCTCCAACCTGTCGTAATCTGCAGGCTCAATGAAGGTGAGGGGCAGAATACCAAAGTTGATCAGGTTGTCCCGGTGAATGCGGGCAAAGGATTTGGCCAGCACGGCTTTCACACCCAGGTACATGGGAACAAGCGCGGCGTGCTCCCGGCTGGAGCCCTGGCCGTAATTTTCCCCGCCCACGATAATCCCG
>DYEX01000051.1 GCA_020725525.1 Desulfovirgula sp. | reverse complement strand
TGGAGTCGGCATACGAGATCAGCCTTTTGAAAGAATCTGCCTCCATGATAGACGGCGTCTTTGCCCGGATTCCAGGAATGCTCCGGGAAGGCATGTGCGAACTGGAGCTGGCCGCCCGGCTCGAAGCGGTAGCCCGCTGTGCCGGCCATATGGGGCTGATCCGGGTACGGGGGTTTAACCAGGAGTTCTTCTGGGGCTGCCTGCTGGCCGGACCCAGCGGCGGCGTGCCCAGTTATTTTGACGGACCGCTGGGCGGACCCGGTTTTACGCCGGCCTTTCCCCTTGGTGTGGGCAAACACATTATTGCTCCGGGCGACCCGGTGATAGTGGATTATGTGGGAGCGGCCAACGGCTACCAGGTGGACATGACCCGGGTTTTTGCCCTCGGGTACCTGCCCAAAGACCTGCTTGACGCCCATGAGACGGCGGTAAGCATCCAGAACGCCCTGGTGGCGGCGGCCCGGCCGGGAGTGACCTGCGGGGAATTGTACGAATTGGCCCTGGAGATGGCCACCGGGGCTGGTCTGGCGGAACACTTTCTGGGCTGCGGCGACCAGGTGCGTTTTGTGGGGCACGGCCTCGGCCTGGAATTAAACGAGCTGCCCGTGCTGGCCCGGGGGGTGAAGGAAAAGCTGCAGGCGGGTATGGTGGTGGCCATAGAGCCGAAATTTATTTTCCCGGGCCGGGGGGCAGTTGGCATTGAAAATACCTTTGTGGTCGGGGAGCAGGGGCTGGAGAGGCTTACTACATTCCCGGATGAAGTGGTAATTGTTTAAATGGTAATAGCAGCACCTGAGCGGATCTGGTCAGGAGTGGTCTGGGTAAAACCCTACTGCTCAGCGGAGGTTCCTATGTCGGGCTCAGTATTAAAGAAAGATAGTAATTGCCGATGATGACGAGCCCATCCGTAATTTGTTTGAAGACGTCCGCCCATGAAGCTGCATTAACCGCCCAGGAGAAACTGGCCGGGGAGATGCGCCGGGAAATCGATGTCCTTAGAGGCCAGCGCCACGACTTCATCAACCACGTCCAGATCATCACGGCCCTCCTCAGCGAGGGACGGAAGGAAGAACTGGCAAGGTATGTGAAGGCATTAAGGGAAGATTAGCGCCCCGGAGGTTCAAAAGTTAAATGCCTAAGCAGGCTGATATCCATTCTACGGCATGCCAGGCTGCGCTGGCAAAGACTTCTTTTGGCCCGCTGACCAGGGATACCACCGGTATTTTCCGGCCATAAACAGATACGCCGATGCTGGCAACCCTGATCTGAGGATAAAGCCTGGTCAATACCTGGAGATCTTTTTTAATTCTCTGTAACCGTATAGTTTTACCTGTCCCGTTACCTTCCAGTCAGCTTTTAACTCTAGCCCGGCGCCTCGGCAACTCACCTGGCCGGCAGGAACAGGCGGCCGTTCCTGAGGAAGGGAGAGGTATCCATCCAGTATACTGATTATCTGGTTATCCAGCGTAAGTTTTATGATTTTTTCATTCCATAAATTCGTAATTACAGGACCAAAAACCGTAAATATGTGCTGCGGCTGTAGGTGTGGCAACATTCTTTTGTTAGAATTTCCTATGAGTAGAGAAAGGGTTTTCATTATGAGCGAACCGGAGTGGCAGGGGAGTGGCCGCAGTGCCGGGTTTCTCCATAATACTGGAGTTACTAACGAGTTACTAACGAGGAGGTGATGTGAGATTTAATGAGTGAACAGTAGTTGAATGAGCAGTAGTAAATCTTAGAATTTCGGGGGAGGTGAATTTTTTGAAAAAGAAGGTGTTTTTCCTGGTTGTTGCCCTGTCACTGGTTTTACTGGCAACCGTTGCGGCGGCAAATGTGGAAGGGATAAAAATGTACGTGAACGGCAATGAGATTAAGTCTGACGTCCCCCCGGTCAAGCAGGAAAACAGGGTTCTGGTTCCAATCAGGTTCGTAGCAGAAGCCCTCGGATGTGACGTTCAGTGGGATGAAGCAAAAAATGCCGTGGTTATAACTAAGAACTCGGGGGACAAGTTCCTCAGGGGTAAAAATGATCCCGCCCAGCAGAATCCGAGCATCCATACCAACTTTGTTAAAGCCGCCGACTTGCTTGCCGTTCTGGATGACGATAAGGACGGCGACCTCTGCGATTATCGCGACGGGCACAGCGGGGGTGACAGCATAGCCAACGATCCCCTGGTAGTCGACACCCGGTTGAAGAAAGACTATGATGCCGGGCACATTCCGGGAGCCATCTGGATCTCCCCCGCTGAGGAAATTGCAGCTCCGGCTAACCTGACTGCCCTTAAAGAGGCCCTTGAGGCTCATGTGGCCAAAGGCGGCAAGAATGAAATTGTGCTGTACTGTTTTACCGCCCATACTGCCGGGTTGGCGGCAGGTGTCCTCGGCGCCGAGGGTCTTAATGTGAAGAACCTGCGCTTTGGCTACGCCATTGCCTGGGAAGGCACCAGGCAGGCCGATGCTCCCATCTACGGTCCCCGTGAGGATGCCAGCGGCAAGCCGGTTCCTTATGCCCCTGCAGCAAAATAGTTTGGTTTTTTCGATATTAATAATTAATAAACGGCAGGCCCCTGTATGAATGCCTGCCGTTTATTACGATTAAGTTAAGCTTTAATCGAAACATGTGTTGTTGGTTATATCAATTCAGATATATAATCAGGTAAGCGGCCTCTTCAGCCGAGGAAATAGGCAACCTGGTTTCCGCCATCCGGGAAGAGATTAGCGAGGTCACTGCCCTGATGGAAGGATCGGCCCGGGAAGCGGACCGGGGCCTGCCGGTGGTTGAGGAGGCCGGTGCCGCTTTTAAGGAAATATTAGGTGCGGTGCAGGAAGTGGATTCCCAGGTGGCCGATGTAGCGACGGCTTCCCGGCAGGTGTCGGAGGCGGTATAAAATATCGCCGCCTCCACCGAAGAGCAAAGCGCCCTGCTGCAGGAAACCGCCAGCAGCATTGCCACCCTTTCCAGCATGGCCGAGAAGCTAAAGGCCATGGCTGCCCGGTTTAAGGTTTGAAACGCCGATTTCAATGATATCCCCGTCGTGCAACTCATCGGTAAAGGATGCTTCTTTACCGTTGAGGGTCAGGCGGATGGGCGGCTTAAGCCCGCCGGGGTCCAGGTCGATGTAATTGAAGATGTCGATGAAGATGTAACTGGAACGTCCCGTCAGGTTGACGGTGGATCCGTTTACCGTTACGGTGATGCTTTGAGTGAGCTCCGAACTAAAATTACCCCCGGGTATTCCCGGGTGGCGGGGCAATATTTCTTGGGTACCCTGATTTTCCCCGCGGTCTTCATCAACCGGGGCGTTTTGCCCCGGTTTAACCGTTATTAGTTTATCTACCGGCCAACGACGGTTTTCCTTGCCCTTTGGCCGGTAGTCCACCCTGTCTCCATCATGAAGGCGGTAGGTAGGGGGGACAGCCTGGCCGTTCACCAGCACCTCCCATGCGTCGAATTCTACCGGAGAGGCGGCCAAGTGCTCTGCCAGCCACTCAAAAAGGGGTTTCACGGAACATATTTCCACCTCGCATTCCGGGGTGATTTCCCGGGCCGGTTCGGCCGCCTGTCCGTTGATTAAACAAAGGGCCGCTATTTCCACCGCCTTGCCGTTGGCGTAAACGGTGATGGTGCCCGGGGGTGGCAGAAGGTCGGCTACTGTAGCCCGTGCGTCTGCACCGTTTACAGCCGGGTGGACCACAATCCGGTCCCCGTGGGCCACCCTGGTTTGCATGTTGGCTTCGCGGTCATTTACCAGAATCCTGGCCGGTTGGGAGAGCTCTCCGTAAATGATCTGGCGCTTGCCGTTTAAGGTAAAGGCCAGGTTTTTCCCGTTTTGCCCGATCAGCAGGCGGGGGTTAAAGCCGGTTAAAGCCAGCACATTCCCCACGGTAAATTCCCGGGCGTTGAAGAGCCGGTGTTCCACTCCGTTCACCATGATGTGGATAAAATCATGGCCCAGTTTGCGTAAAGCAACGAGGGCAATGCCCGCCACCGTTACCCCTTCCGGTCCGGGAATTTGATCGTCACCCTCCACCATGAGTACCTGTCCCAGGCTGCGCCGGTCCCGCAGGACCACCCGGTTTTTGTCCAGCTCCAGATGCCGGGCAATCTTTTCCGTCAGGCCGGGAACCTGCCCGCCGCCTCCCACACAAAATACCGAACGGGGCGGTCGCCCCCCGTTTTGGGCCAGGATTTGGGTGCTGATTTCCCGGGCCAATCTTTCCAGTACCGGGTCGATGCGGGCCAGCAGGTCCCGGCAGGAGATGGTATTTTCCATGCCCACGATGTCCGTGTAACGTATATCCTCACCCCGCACCAGCTCCCTTTTCATGCGCTCGGCGGTATCAAAATCAACCAGGCAGGTCTGGACAATTTCTTCGGTAATTTCGTCTCCAGCCACGGGGACCATGCCGTAGGCGGTGATGGTTCCGTCCCTGGTGATGGCAATATCGGAGGTGCCGGCGCCGATATCCACCAGGGCCAGGTTTAAAAGGCGGTAGTTTTCGGGAATGGCTGCTTCGATGGCGGCAATGGGTTCCAGGGTGAGGCTTAAAGGCTCCAGTTCCACCCGCTGGAGCACGGCGTAGAGGCTGTTGACCACCGAGCCGGGCAAAAAAGTGGCCAGCACATCGGCTCCAATGGTTTTGCCCCGGTGGCCCACCAGGCTGGAGATGGGGTAGCCGTCCAGGTAATAAGAAACGATGCTGTAACCTACGCACGTGAAATCCTGTCCGTTGGGCGGCGGTTCGGCTGCCAGTTCCCGGTGGGCCTGCTGGATGGCTGCCAGTTCCAGGGCATTCACTTCAGGCCAGTCAATTTCCTGGCCGCTGGTTTCCTGCTCGATGTGGCAGGACCTGGTAATAAGGGAGCGTCCTGCAGCGGCAATGGCCACATATCGCAAAGGGAAGCCCAGTTCCCCTTCCAGTTCTTTTTTCACCGCCCGTACCGCTTCCGCCACTCCCGGAATGTCGTGGATCTGCCCGTCCAGCATGGTTCGCCGGCGGTGTTCCACCAGCCGCTGCGCCGCCAGCCTTAACCGGCCGTCCTCGGGGACGGCCACCAGCCCGATTACCGTGCGGGTGCCGATATCCAGGGCAAAGATGGTGTTTTCAGGAGATGCTTTTAAAGCCATGCCTGATACCTTCCCGTTCATTGGAAATGCCTTCGAAGTTATGTTATTTACATAATGCTCAATGACTGTGCCAATGAAGGAGTTGTACCAGTGAGTGCTGGGTCGCTCCTTAAGGGACGACCGCCGCCCGCACCGTCTTTGGTTTTGCGACAGTACCCGTTAAAGACCTGTTTCCTCCACGCCGGATGAACCGGCGGCAGGTTGGCTGGTTGATTTAGCCAGTTTCCTGGTCAAGGTAATCCTGTCCCGGGCCTGCTCGTTCAGGGCGGCGCTGCCCCCACGCACGACTACCGCCCGGCGAAAGAAATCCAGTGCTCTGGCATACTGACCCAGTCTGAAGTGCAGTTCGCCGATGAGGTAGGCCAGCTGCTGTTCCTGTTTGGTGGACAGTGTCCGGGAACTGTTAAAGTAAGCCTGCCGGAAGTATTCCAGTGCCCGGGCCCGGGCGTCTAACGCAGCTTCTTTCTGTTTTCCGTCCTCATACAGCCAGGCCAGGTGCAACCACAGGCGGGCTATTTTGTCCGGTTCCGCGGCCATCTGTTCTGAGTTAAACAGGGCCAGCCGGTGTGCCTGCAGGGCAAATTCCAGTGTTCCCAGGGTGGCCATCGTTCCGGAAAAAGCTTTTTGCCTTTCTGCCTTCCCGTCCTGAAGCAGCTTTTTTTGCCTGGCAGAAAGATTTGGAAAATCGGTGCGCTGGTTGGCGTAAAAGCAGCCCGGGCAAACCCAGACGCTGTACAAAAGCGGTTCGAAATCACGGTAACGTTGTCGGAAATCACTATCCTGGCCGGTGGAGGATAATTTGTGTTCAAATACTTTCAGCACCGTAAAGGTGGTGCTGCACACCGGGCATTTAACCTCTGACTGGTAAAGAAAGGGGTGTCCTGATCCTGTGCGGAGAGTTTCTTTTTTAGCGGGTGGTTTGTCCCCTGGCGCCCGCATGATTTTTGCGGCCAGTTGCGGGTGCATCTTGATTACCTGTTCCAGATTTTCCTCATTAATCACCAACACCAGGGAATCTTCCACCGCCCGGGCATCGCTTTGCCGCGATAAACCTTCCAGCAGGGAGCTCTGGCCGATAAATTCTCCCGGTCCCACAAGGGCCAGCACTTTCCTTTGACCGCCGGCAACTTTGCTGAGCTCGATCTTGCCCTGTAATACTACATACATTTCCCTTTTATGTTCGCCCCGGCGAAAAAGAAACTCACCCGGCGCCAGGGAGTGAATCATTTTTGATCCGGTGTAATCTGGCACCAGTAAACATTCCTTTCCCAATTCATCATAAACGCAAGAAGACCCACTCGGGATTCAGGTGTAAACATTTACCAAAGGGTCGTCATGTTAAGTTATTCTACCTGTTCAGAAAAGGATCCTGCCTTGGGGTATGAGTTATTTGTTACGGCTGTTGGTGCCTGCGGGCATAGTGTAATTGTGATATTGCTCACTGCCGGCGGGCAAAGGGCGGGGTATAATGGCGGGCAGGCAGCAATTTTTAAGGAAAAGGTGGCATCCTTGACAAACTATACCGGGTATGTTAGTTTACAAGTGAGTAATCACTTAATATAATGGAGTATAATTGTTCAGGAGGCAAATTTTCATGGCGCAGCGATACGATACGCAGATCAGGCAACAGCAAATCGTCCGGGCCACATTGAAGATTGTTGCCGAAAGGGGCATTTCCGGGTTGACCACTGCCGAAATTGCCCGGGAAGTGGGCATTGCCGAGGGAACCATTTTTCGCCACTTTGCCAGTAAAAATGAAATACTGCTGGCCACCGTACGTTATATACGGGACACCCTCCTGGGCTGGAGCCGGGCCAGGGTTGCCGGGGGAGGTGAACCCCTGGAAAAGCTTGGTGATATTTTGCTTTTCCACCTGGAGCTGTTTGAACAAAACAGGGGGATTCCCAAAATTATTTTTTCCGAGCAGGTGCATCTGCACGACGAAAAGCTGCGTCAGTTGATATCTGAGACCATTGGCGAATACATGGAGCTTATAGGGACCATTATCCGGGAGGGTATGGAGAAGGGACAGTTCAGGCCCGGCCTGGATGTACCCATGGTCGTTGCTGCCTACCTGGGCCTGGTGCAGGTAAGCCTGTTGCGCTGGTCTTTAAGAGGGTGTCAATCATCCCTTACTGAAACACACGGGCGGATTTTACGTTTTTTATCCACAATACTGCAAAATTAATTTTATGTTATTTAGCGAGTGAATACTTGCTTGCTTTCGGCTGTAAGGGCATTACTCCAGGATAATGACGGCCAATTGCTGTGCACGTTAAGTCCGTGGGTACGCAAGAACCGTCCCTGCTTGCCCGGCCATCATGCTTTCCGGCCGGCCTGTCGCCGGTTCAATAATGCCGGTAGCCATAAAGGGTTGCTTTTCTGGCACCGGTCAACAGGGTTTCCAGCAGTCTTAAAGGCTTTCGCTGAGGAAGGACTTTTACTGGCAAGTTGACACTGGATACTCTTGATGTTAAGGGGGCTTAAGCCGTGAATCTTCCACTGAACTTTCTAAAGATCTTTTCTACCGTTAAAAGACAGGTCAAAGCGGTTCTGCTGGTTGTTATCCTGGCAGCCCTTGGCCTGGTGGTAGGCACAAAGATTATGGCCCTGCGCCAGCTGCCGCCACCGGCACAGGCGGCGGGCGTGCCGGTGGAGACGGTGCCGGTTACCGCCGGTACCATCACGGAGAGCCTGAGCTATACGGGGACCATTGAATCCGCCCACCGGGTGTCCCTGGCTTCCAAAGTAATGGCGGAAATTCGAACGCTTACGGTTAAAGAAGGAGACCGGGTGACCAGGGGCCAGGTTCTGGTAGTTTTAAACGATGAAGAATTAAAAGAGCGCTTAAACCAGGCGGCAGCGGCGGTGGACCAGGCCAGAGCGGTTCTGGAACAGGCCGAGGGTGCCCTTTCCGTCAGCCGGACCAATCTGGAAAAGGCCGCGGCCAATTACAAACGCGGGCAGGAGTTGCTGGCCGCCGGAGCTATAGCCCCGTCCGTTTTTGAAAACCAGTACGAACTCCCCTACCAGCAGGCGAAGGAATCGGCGGAACGCACCGCTCCCGCCCAGGTCAGGGCGGCCAGGGCCCAGCTGGCCCAGGCCGAAGCCGGGCTGGCACTTGCCAGGTCAGCCTATCAGGATGCAACCATCAAGGCGCCTTTTAACGGTGTGGTTACAGCCGTACATAACTATCCCGGTGATCTGGCCGTGCCGGGTAAACCAATTCTTACCCTGGACGATACTGGAAAAATGGTTGCGCGGATAAAAGTAGCAGAAGCAGACCTACCCTTTTTAAAAGTAGGGCAAAAAGCAACGCTGCGCTATCCCGGGGGGCGGGAAACCGCCTCGCAGGTTTCCCGGATTTACCCGGCAGAAGACCCCCTCACCCGCAGCACCATCGTGGAGGTGCCGGTTTCTTCTCCCGGAGTCAGGCCGGGGATGAGCGTGGAGGTTTCCTTTGTAGTCGGCCAAAGCGAGCGGGCCCTGCTGGTCCCCCGCCGGGCGGTGAAAACGGAACAGGGCAGGGCCTGGGTGTTCGCCGTCAGAAACGGCAGGGCGGTACAGGTGCCGGTAACTCCGGGGTTAAAGAACGAAACGCACTATGAAGTAAAAGGAGACCTTAAGCCCGGCGAGCCGGTGGTGGTGTCCGACTTGACCAGGCTTTATGACGGGAAAGAAGTACTTGTGTACCAGGAAAGGAGAAAGTCATGAACTGGCCCGCCTTTGCCATCAAGCACAAATATACGGTGTTTGCCCTGGTCCTGGCCATAGTGTTTTTCGGCCTCTACGCCAAAAACGTAATTAAACTGGAGCTGTTTCCCGATACGTCTCCTCCCATGGTGAACGTGATCACGGTATACCCCGGGGTTGCCGCCTCGGATGTGGCCAGGGAAGTGAGCAAACCGCTGGAGGAAGAACTGGCTACTATCGAGGGAGTTAAGAAGATCTCCTCGTCTTCCCAGGATGGACTTTCCGTGGTCAGGGTGGAGTTCAACTACGAAAAAGACCTGGACCAGGCGGCGGTGGACGTGCAAAATGCCATCAGCCGGATAAAGGGAAGCCTGCCCGCAGGCATTCAGGAACCGCAGGTGCTCAAGTTCAGCTCCCAGGATAAGCCGGTGCTCACCCTGGCCTTAAGCAGCGATAGCCTGGATCTGGTCGCCTTGCGTACGCTGGCTGATAACGAAATTAAAAACGCAGTGCAGCTGGTGGACGGGGTGGGGGCCGTGGACGTGCTGGGCGGCCACCGGCGGCAGGTTAATGTTTACGTGGACCGGCACCGTTTGGAGGCTCTTAATATTTCCCTCGACCGGGTGGCTGCGGCCATCGGAGGGGGAAATATCAGCCTGCCCGCCGGGCGGGTTACCCAGCGGGAGCAGGAATACTTAATCAGGATCACGCAGGAGCGCCTGCATCCCGGGGAGCTGGCCAACATCCTCCTCGAAAACCGCGGCGGCCACAACATATACTTGAAAGACGTGGCCCGGATTGAAGATTCCAGCCAGGAACAACGCAGCAGCTATAACTTTAACGGCAAGAATTCCCTGGCCGTTCAGATCATCAAAAAGCGTGAGGCCAACACGGTTGAAGTGGTTGAGAGGGTAAAAGAAAAGCTGGCTGAACTGGAAAGGCAATTTCCCGAAATAAAGTTTGCCGTAGCTGATGATGATTCCATTTTCACCCTGCAGGTGGTGGAGAACATGACCGCCAGCGTCAGGGATGCCCTCATCTTCACCACGGCCATTATTTTGCTATTCCTCATCAGCTTGAATGAATCAATCATCGTTGCCTTTTCCATGCCCCTGTCCCTGCTGGGAGCCATTGTCCTTATGAAGGCCTCCGGCCTGTCGCTGAACATTATCACCCTTTCCGCCCTCATTTTGAGCGTAGGCATTGTGGTGGATGACTCCATTATTGTGGTGGAAAATATCATGCGCCATCACCATGAGCTCGGGAAGGACATCCGCACCGCGGCCATTGACGGTACAAGCGAGATCATGCTGCCCGCGGTGGCCGGTACGGCCACCATTGTGGCGGTGCTGATTCCCCTTTTGTTTGTAGGCGGGTTCGTGGGTCAAATGTTCAGCCCCCTGGCCAAAACGCTCATTTACGCCATCAGCTGTTCTTTACTGGTTTCCCTGACCATTATCCCCCTGCTCACAGTTATGCTGGGCGGCAGGCGCTGGGCGGCGGCTGAAAGGGCGTTAAACGCGGCAATTGCTCCTTTTACGAAAGCCATGAACCGCCTGAAAGACTCTTACGCCCTGCTGGTCGTCAGGGCCTTGAAAAGGCGAAAGATGACCCTGCTCCTGTCCCTGGGGCTAATTTTGCTGAGTATCAAACTCCTGGGCCTGATCGGTATGGAAGTGCTGCCCAAGATGGACGCCGGGTCGCTTTTGATCAGTTTGCAAACCTCCCCCGCCAGTTCCCTGGAGAAGACGATCGGGGTGGTGGCGCGGGTAGAGGAATTGCTGGACAGGGAGCCGGCGGTAATTGCCTACAGCACCCGCATCGGTTATGAACCGGGGTCGCATTACATGGGCGGTACCGGCGCCCTGGGGGTAACCCAGGCGGAAATCACCGTAACCCTTACCTCCCGGAAGGAAAGGAAGGAAACCATCTGGCAAATCGAAGAACGGCTGCGCCGGGAAATGGCCCGCATTCCCGACATTGAAACCTTTGTGGTGAAGGAAGTCGGCGGTACGGCTAAAAGCAGCACCGCCGCGCCCATAGACGTACGCATCACCGGGGATGATGTGCGGGTGCTGGATTACCTGGCCGGTGAGGTGCTTGCGCAGTTAAAAACCGTACCCGGTGCGGTCAACCTCTACCGGAGCTGGTCGCTAAACACGCCGGAGGTAAACATGGTGGTGGACGAAACCCGGGCGGCGGCCCTGGGCCTGACCCCGGAAAAAATAGCCCGGCAGGTTTATGCCGCTCTGGAGGGAATGAGGGCGTCCTCCCTGCAGGTGGAAAGCCGCAAGGATACCGATATCGTGGTACGCTACCGGCCCGAGGACCGGGGTTCCCTGGAAAGCATGCTGTCCGTCACCGTCACCTCTCCCCTGGGCGTGCAGGTGCCGCTGCGGGAGCTGGTACATGTGGAGATCAACCCGGCGGCCAGCGTGGTTACCCGGGAAAATCTCCTGCCCTCCATTGATATTCTGGGTTATACTGAGGGGCGGCCCTTCAGCCACGTGATTGCCGATGTGGAAAAGGCACTCCGGGAGGTGAAACTTCCCGAGGGCTACACGCTGGAAGTGACCGGTGAAAAGGCGGACCTGCAGGAGTCCGCCGGGGATTTAAAGCGTGCCCTGCTTCTGGCCGTGGTGACGGTGTATTTGCTGCTGGTGGCCCAGTTCAGGTCCTTCATTCACCCGGTAACCATTATGATGAGCATTCCTTTAGTGCTCTTCGGGGTAGCCCTGGCCTTGCTGCTGAGCGGCAAGAGCGTTTCTTTGCCGGCCATACTGGGACTGATTCTGCTTGTGGGTACGGTGGTGCGCAACAGCATTGTGCTGGTGGAGTTCATCATCCGCGCCCGGGAGGCGGGCACGGCCAGGGATGAAGCCATCGTGGAGGCGGTGCGGGTGCGCTTCCGGCCCATCATGATGACCGCCCTGTCCTGCGTGGTGGGGATGCTTCCTCTGGCCCTGGAATGGGCGCTGGGTTCGGAAAGGTTTTCCCCCCTGGCCATAACCGTTATCGGGGGAATGCTGGTGGCCACTTTGCTGACCATGGTGGTCATACCGGTGGTGTATTCGCTGTTTGATGATCTGGTGGACAGAGCTCAATTTAAACCGGCAGGGGTTAAAAATATGGAAACCGGTGTGAATTAAGCCCGTGAACAAGCAGGAACCGTCCGGGCTGGCCACATTACTTGTCACGAAAAAAATCATTCCGGAACTATGATCTGGATCAATGTTTTGGCGGCAGAAATGTGCTAGGGTAAGGGAAAACTACGAAAGGAGCAGGTAAATTATGGAGATCAAACTTTTTGGTGCGGATGGATGTCCGGTATGCCGTCAGCTGGAACAAACGGTCTTCGATGTCCTGGCCGAGATGGGGGTGGCCGCAGCGGTCAATAAGGTCACCGATCCCGGGGAGCGGCTGCAGTACGAGGTTTACCGGCTACCCGGTTTGATGATAGACGGGGAGTTGAAGGCCAGCGGACGGGTGCCGGCCCGCCACGAGCTCATGAACTGGGTGAAAGAAGCATCTGGGCGGTCTTGAGCCTGAACATGAAACATTACAGGGGGTTGGAGCAATTATGCAAACCATAGTTTTCCGCCTGGAAGGGCTGGCCTGTCCCGAATGCGCCCGGAACACCGGGATGATCCTGGAAAGGCAGAAGGGAGTTAAAAAAGCCGTGGTGACCTTTGCCACGGGAAAGGTAAAGGTGGAATATGATCCGGCGGTTATAACTCCCGGGGAAATCGAACAGGTCATTGCGAAAACCGGGTACCGGATTACCGGGAGGGGTTAGTTATGTTCAGCTTCCCGTCACAAAGAGAAAGTGCCGTTCCCGTTGCCCCGGTTGGTGGCTTGTTCCGCCTGGAACGCTTGAGGGAGCTGTGGGTGGCTTATGACAAGCTTATGATCACCCTGGGTTCTGGACTGCTCATCCTGCTGGGTTACCTGGCCGGCCGCCTGGGCTGGCCGGCGGCGGCCAACGGGTTGATGGTGCTGGCCACTCTCCTGGCCGGCTACCGGGTTGCTGCGTCAGCCTGGCAGGCTTTGCGCTTCCGGGTGGTGGGCATCAATGCCCTGGTTACCCTGGCTGCCCTGGGCGCCACCATTATCGGCGAATACTGGGAGGCGGCCGTGGTCACTTTTCTGTTTTCCCTGGGAAATTATCTGGAAGCCCGGACCATGGACAAAACCCGTGCCGCTTTGAGGAAACTGATGGAGCTGGCGCCCCGGGTGGCCCGGGTGCGCCGGGAGGGAACCGAAGTGGAGGTGCCGGCGGAAGAGGTGGAAACCGGTGAGCTGGTCCTCATCCGTGCCGGGGATAAAATTCCGGTGGATGGCAGGGTGGTCAGGGGACGGGCGGCGGTCAACCAGGCGGCCATCACCGGGGAGTCCCTCCCGGTGCAGAAGGAGCCGGGGGATTATGTATTCAGCGGCACCATGAATGAAAGCGGCTACCTGGAGGTGGAAGCGGAACGAACCGGTGAGGAAACCACCTTTGCCCGGATCATGCAACTGGTGGAAGAGGCCCAGGAGGAAAAGGCCAGGATCCAGCGCTGGCTGGAAAACTTCGCCCGTTACTATACTCCCGGGATTATGGCGGTTTCCGTCCTGACCTATCTGGTAACCCGGGATGCCCTGCTGGCCCTGACCCTGCTGGTGATTGCCTGTCCCGGGGCGCTGGTGATTGCCACCCCCGTTTCCATTGTGGCCGCTACGGGAAATGCCGCCCGCCACGGGGTTCTGATCAAGGGCGGGGAGCACCTGGAAAAGGCCGGACGGATCCGGGCGGTGGTTCTGGATAAAACCGGCACCCTCACCCGGGGCCGGCCGCTGGTAAAAAAAGTGCGGGTGTGGCGCGGGTCGGAAAAGGAAATGCTGCTTAAAGCTGCTGCCGTGGAAAAACTGTCCGGACATCCCCTGGCCAAACCCCTGGTGGAAAGGGCGGAGTCCCTGGGTGAAATCCCCCCGGCGGAAAATTTTCAGGTTCACCCCGGTTGCGGGGTAACCGGTACGGTGGACGGGGAGATTATCCGGGTGGGTAACCGCCGGTTGATGCAGGAAGCCAGCATCCCCGTTCCGGTGGATGTGGAAAATTACCTGGCAGGCGAAGAGTCTGCCGGACGGACAGCCGTCCTGGTGGCCATAGGGGAGGAAATATGGGGAGCAGTGAGCATTGCCGACGAGATCCGGGACGAAGCGAAAGATCTGGTGGCCCGGTTAAAGGCTGCCGGAGTACGCAGGGTGGTCATGCTCACCGGTGACAACCGGCGGGTGGCCCGGGCCGTGGCCCGCGAACTGGGGATGGACGAATACCAGGCGGAGGTTTTGCCGGAAGGGAAAGTGGAGGCCATCCGCCGTTTGAAGCAGGAGGGGCTGGTGGTGGCCATGGTGGGGGACGGGATCAATGATGCCCCGGCCCTGGCGGCTGCCGATGTGGGTATTGCCATGGGGGCGGCAGGGACCGACGTGGCCATGGAAACGGCGGACATCGTCCTCATGTCCGACCGCCTGGATAAACTCCCCTACGCCATCGGCCTCAGCCGTCAGACCTTGAAAAATATCCAGCAAAATGTCACCTTTGCCATTCTGGTGGTGGCAGTTTTGCTGCTGGGTGTTATGGGCCAAAAGGTGGTGCTGGCTTCCGGCATGCTTATCCATGAAGCCAGTGTACTCCTGGTCATCCTGAACGCCATGCGACTTATGCGTTACCGGAATGGATGAGATGCACTGGAGGTTCCTCCCCGGAGACCCCATTCAAAAAAGCCAGTTGATCATTAAACACGGTTACGGTAGAATTCCCGTGGTGGATGGGGGCAAGAAGGTGGTAGGTATCGTTGTCCTAAAAGACGTCCTTCATTTCCTGAAGTAATGCGGGTGGGATGATTATGCGGGGTAGTTTGAGCCGGAAGTTTATGATCCGGATCACCGCAATCCTGCTTTTGATTACCGGCATAAACCTTGGGCTGGATTATTACGAGCAGAAAAATCAGATCCTGCAGGAGTTAAAGGAAAAGTCCCGGGTGATTACCGGCCAGCTTCTGGCCACCCGGGAGTTTATCGCCCGTAATCAGGACCGGATCAATTACGATTCCCGGGGCCATTTTGAATTTAAAGGCCTCAACCCGGCGGCGGTGGGGCGGGGTGTGGGGGAGATATTCAACCAATCCACCGGTTACCACATTAAACAGACCCGCCTCAATCCCCGCAATCCCGGGAATGCCCCCGATGCCTTTGAAATAAGAGGACTGGAAGCCCTGGCCCAAAACCCCTCTTTGACCGAGTTTTACGGTTTTGATGAGCTGAACGGAGAAAAGGTTTTCCGGTATATGGTACCTTTGCGGGTGGAGGAATACTGCCTGCAGTGCCACGGGGAACCGGCGGGACGGCTGGATATTTCCGGTTACCCCAGGGAAGGTTACCGGGTGGGCGATCTGGGAGGGGCCATCAGCCTGATAGTGCCGGTGAACAATTTGCTTGCCGCCCTGTGGCACAACCTGCTGCGCCACCTGGGCTTCTTTTTTATTCTTTTGCTGGTCATCCTTGGCGTGGTTTACTTTTTAATACAGCGTTTGGTCACCGGGCCGCTGAACCAGTTGCGCCTGGCCGCCGTACGCCTGGGGGAAGGGGAACTGGATCTGTCTTTTCCCAGGTTGGATAGTAGTGCGGAGATCGGCCAGCTGGCGGCCCAGTTCCGCCGGATGGCCCGGCAGTTACACGACCTGTATACCGGCCTGGAGCAAAAGGTGCAGGAGCGTACGGCCCAGTTGCAGGCGGCCAATGAACTCCTGGAGCGGCAGCGGCAGGAATTGGAGAATGCCAACTGGGAGCTGGCCCGGGCCAGTGAGATGAAGTCTCGCTTTTTGGCCGGGATGAGCCATGAGATGCGCACCCCCCTTACTTCTATCATTGCCTTCAGCGAATTGCTGCTACAGGAAACAAGGGAGGAAAACAGGTTACAAAGGCAGAATTTACAGGAAATCAAAGCCAGCGCCCGGCGTCTGCTGGCTTTGATTGAGGACCTGCTGGATCTGGCCAGAATTGAGGCCGGCCGTTTCCAGCTGCACCGGGAACTGGTGGACCTGGCTGATATTTTCGAATCCATTGATAAAACCTTGAGCCCCTTGATTGAAGCCAATGGTCTCGGCTGGTACTGGGAGGTGGAGCCGGATGTGCCCCTGATGGAGGTGGACGGGGAAAAGATTCGCCGGGCCATTTTAAACCTGGCCCACAATGCGGTGAAGTTCACCCCTCCCGGCGGGCGGGTGGAGATGCGGGCCGGATTCGACCCCGGGCGGAAAGAGGTGTTCATCCGGGTGGCCGACAATGGTATGGGCATCGAACCGGAAGAGCTGGACCTGGTCTTTGAACGATTCTACCAGGCCGGCAATTCCCGGGCGCATAAATACGGGGGGTCCGGCCTGGGATTGTCTCTGGCCAGGGAACTGGTGGAACTGCACGGGGGATATATCAGTGTAACCAGTAAACCGGGGGAAGGCAGTACCTTTGTGATTCACCTGCCCGTAGCTTAAGCGCCGTGGGAGCCGGTTGCCCTCTCAGTTGCATGATGCAAGGGCTATGCCTGAGGGAGCTCGTTAGAACGCTTGTACCCTGACATGATTATGCAGTATGGTGGTTTTTTGATTGGCATTGCACTTAAGGCATGTACCTTAATGCAGGGGGGAGAATTTTGGCCCGGATTCTGCTGGTAGATGACGAGATCAGTATCAAGCGGGTGGTGGAGCAGACCCTGGAACGGGAGGGTTTTACGGTGGACTATGCCGCCGACGGGCTGGCGGCCCGGGAGCTCTTTGCCCGCCGGCGGCCGGATCTGGTCATTCTGGACGTCATGCTGCCGGAGATTGACGGGTTTGAGCTCTGCCGGCGCTGGCGGGAGGTGAGCGACGTGCCCATCCTCATCCTTTCCGCCAAAGGGGACATTGTGGATAAAAGTGTGGGGTTTAATTGCGGTGCCGATGACTATTTAACCAAACCTTTCAGCCCGGTGGAGCTGGCTTTGCGGGTCAAGGCGCTGCTGCGCCGCAGCCGGCAGGGCCGGACGGACCGTTCGGACCGGGTGGAAGCGGCAGGCCTGCAAATAGATGCCTTTCAGCGCCGGGTGTGGGTGGAGGGGAGGGAGGTGGAGCTCACGCCAAAGGAATTTGACCTCCTGTGGTTTCTGGCCCGCCACCCCGGACGGGTATTTACCAGGGAGCAAATCTTTGCACACGTTTGGGGCGATGACGTGTTAAGCGATTTGAGTACGGTCACCGTATTTATGCGCCGGCTGCGGGAAAAAATCGAGGCCGATCCCCGCAAGCCCCGGTATCTGAAAACCATCTGGGGCGTGGGTTACAAATTTGTCGCCGAATAACCCTTAATTTCACACTGGATAAACACCCCTGGTTATTAACAGCTTTTAAGTTTTCCTTAAGAATTTGTTAATAAAACGTTTCTTATGTATTAACAAGTTTATGTTAATTTAATGTAAAAGTAGTCACAAGCACTTGTCCTTTACCGGATTACATAAAAAGATTTTGGGGAAATGCGCTTTCCGCAAAACCAAAACCACTATTCATAAAAGGATGAATGTCCGTGGCAGAGCGAAACTTTTTCAATCGTACCTGGCGCTTGTTTACTTCCATGCGTTTCGGCTTGATTCTGCTTTGTATCCTTTCCGCAGCCCTGGCCTTTGCTTCCTTGTTCGCCCCCGGCACCGGTCAGGGATACGGGGAGACGGCCTGGCTGGTGCAGGTGCTGGGCCTGGATAACATATACCGTTCCTTCCTGTTCCGCCTCCTTTTCGCTCTTTTATGCCTGAATCTCATTGCCTGTTCAATTAACCGGTTATATATGTTAAAAATAACCACTTTCCCCTCCCCGGAACAGATCAAAAAGAGCAACATTGAACAAATGCCCCTGATTTACCGGACCAGCTTGGAAACCGGCGGGATTCCGGCAGAAGACCGCCTGGTTGATTTTTTTCGCCGGCGCCATTATTCCGTACGCAAATGCCGCGATGGATCCACCACCTGGCTCTATGCCAGCCGGGGAAAAGCGGGCCCCTGGTTCAGCTTCGGGCTGCACATCTCCCTGGTGGTAGTGGTGGCCGGTTTTGCCTGGGGGGGAGTGGCCCGGTCGGAAACCCGGGTGGTCCTTCTCGTGGGCGAGCAGGCGGAAGTGGTCACGGGTTCCCAGCAGTCTTCCGGTGTGGACCGTTTTACCATCAGGCTGGATGACTTTACCACCCTTTACGATGCCAGCGGGGCCATTGATAACTGGGTGAGCAGGGTGACCATCATTGCCAATGGCCAGGAAGTGCAAAGGGGGGATGTCATGGTCAACCACCCCTTTAATTATCGCGGCTATCATTTATACCAGTATTCCTACGGCCAGGCTTTAAAGGTGGAGCTTGCCGGTGGAGCACAGGGAACGCCCCAGGCGGCGGTCCTTTCCCCAAACCGGTTTTACCGGCTGCCCGGCCTGGAGAACTATGGCATATGGTTTGGTTCCTGGAATGAAAACGGTACGGTGGACTATGCCCTTTACAAGGGGCACCAGGAAATAGCTGCGGGTACTCTCTCCACGGGGGAAAGCATTACCCTGCCCGAAAGTGCCGGAATCCTGCGCCTGACCGGAACCAACCCCTTTTCGGTGCTGCAGGTAAAGCACGATCCCAGCATCCCCCTGGTGTTTGCCGGTTTAACCCTGATGAGTCTCTTTTTCTTCCTGACCCTGTTTGTGCGGCACAGGCGGTACTGGCTGCGTATGGAAGAGACGGCGGACGGTGCGCTGAGCCTGATTCTGGGCAGCGGGGCTTCCATGCATACCCGCGCCCTGGCCCGGGAGGAGTTTGATGGAATGGTCCGTGAAATAGAATCCAGTCTGGCCCTGTGGAAAGGGGATGAACAGGATGTGGCTTGAACCGCTTGCCTTTAAAATTGCCTTTGGTGCCTATCTGGGGGCGGTTATTCTTTACCTGGCCGATTTTATGGCGGACAAACCGGTTGCCGCCCGCTGGGCCGCAGCGGTGGCCTGGCTGGGTTTGCTGGGCAATACCGCCGCCCTGGGGGCCAGGATTGCCGCTACCGGCAGGCTGCCCCTGGCCAATCTTTACGAGTTCGGGTTGTGCTTTGCCTGGGGGATCATGCTGGGTTATTTGTTGCTGCAGCTGAAGGTAAAGATTAAGGGACTGGGAGTATTTACGACCCTCATGGGCTTTCTGGTAATTGCCCTGATATCCATGCTGCCCCGGGAGACCGGCGCCCTGATGCCGGCCCTGCGCAGCAACTGGCTGACCTATCATGTATTAACGGCCATTGTGGCCTACAGTGCCTTTGCTCTTTCCTTTGCCGGCGCGGTGCTTTATCTGATCGCCAGCGGGGATTCCCCCCTGTTTGCTGGCTTACGCCGGCGCCTGCCGGACCGGGAAGTTCTGGACCGGCTGGTTTACCAGGCAGTGGTCATCGGCCTGCCCTTTCAAACACTGTTGATTGTCACCGGGGCCATTTGGGCCCAGTACGCCTGGGGGGCCTACTGGAGCTGGGACCCCAAGGAAACCTGGTCTTTGATCACCTGGCTGGTGTACGCCGCCTACGTCCACGCCCGGTTTATGCTGGGCTGGCGAGGCCGGCCGGCGGCCTACCTGGCGGTGGCCGGTTTTATCGTGGTCATGTTTACTTTTGTGGGCGTTACCTTTTTAATGTCCGGCCAGCATAGCTACGTCTGAGGACTCTCCGGGATATCATGGAAGGGCCATTGTGCAAATATTTTAGAAACATTCCCGGCCGGCTGCCGTCCGGCGGGTGGTTTTCGGGGGAAGGGGGGTGGGAACAATGTGGGAAGATGCCGTGCATGAGGGAAAAAGCTCCGGTATCAGTGACACCCGGGGGATGCCGCCATCCGGTGCCGGTGATACCTCGCAGCCGGCGGGAGGCAGTGCCGGGGGGACAAATGGTGGGGATACCGGAGCCGGCGGCCCCCGGCAGAACCCTCCGGCCTGGAAAAGTGCCGTTTACCGCTTGCGCCGCCGTATTTGGTCCCTCCTGACCGGCCTGCTGGTGATGGTGGTGCTCCTGACCGCCGGGACAAAGGCCGTGGTGTCTTACACCGACCGCCCGGAATTTTGCATCAGCTGTCACGTGATGGAACCACAGTATGAAACCTGGTTCCATTCGTCCCACCGCCAGTGGGCGTCCTGCAGCGACTGCCATGTACCACACCAGAACCTGGCGGCCAAACTGGTGGGCAAGGGTATCGACGGCACACGGGATTTTTATCTCTTTTACACCAATCAGGTGCCGGATCCCATACACCTCAGCGACCGGGGCGGCCGGATAGTGCGGGAAAACTGCCTGCGCTGTCATGGTAATCTGATGGAGAACGTGATTGATCTTGAAGACAGGGATTGCTGGGAATGTCACCGTTCGGTGCCCCACGGGCAGGGGACACGGTTATTAATCAATTAACCACTGTGAAAGGAGGAGATATTCTTGAAAAAAGCCTGGTGGGCCTGGTTGCCGGTACTCATTCTGCTTTTTCTGGCCGGATGCGCCCCGCCCAGGGCCGAAATGGTCAAGACGGCTTCCATACCTTCCGGGGAACTGGACCCTGCCGTTTGGGGAAAGGTCTACCCCCTGGAATACGATAGCTTCATGAAGACGAAGGAGGGGGGGCAGGGCGAGAGCAAGTACAAGGGTTCGGAGCTGAAGGACAAATTGAGTGAATATCCTTTCCAGCTGGTGCTGCTGGAGGGATGGGGTTTTGGTATTGAATTCAACGAACCCCGGGGCCACGTGTACATGCTCAAGGACCAGCTGGATATTGACCCGTCCCGGCGCAAGCCGGGGGGCGTATGCCTTTCCTGCAAGTCCCCCTATGCACCCCGGTTAAAGGAGCAAATGGGCCTGGCCTATTTCCAGCAACCCTATGACCAGGTGCACGCCATGATCCCGCAGAATCATGCGGAACTGGGGTTGTCCTGCGCTGACTGTCATGATCCGGCCAACATGGATTTGAAGTTAAGCCGCTGGTTTATGAACGATGCCCTGAAAGCCCTGGGTAAGGATCCGGCGGGTTTAACCAGGCAGGAAAAGCGCACCCTGGTTTGCGCCCAGTGCCATAACACCTACGTCATTCCCAGGGATCAGAATATGAAACCCGTGGGCCTGTTCCTGCCCTGGCAGAAATCCCAGTGGGGTCACATCACCGTTGAAGACATTGAACGCGTGCTCAAGTCCGACCCGGCCAATCTGGAATGGAAGCACAACCCCACCGGGATCAAGCTCGGGCACATCCGCCACCCTGAGTTTGAGCTATATTCCAACGGCAGCGTCCACTGGCGGGCCGGGGTGGCCTGCGCCGACTGTCACATGCCCTACGAGCGGGTGGGCAGCAGCAAGATTTCCTCCCACCACGTGCAGAGCCCGCTGAAGGACAACATGAGGGCATGCACCCAGTGCCATAACCAGAGCCCGCAGTGGCTGCGGGAGCAGGTGATCCTGATTCAGGACCGGGTGAACAATATGTATACCCGGGCCGGCAACGCCGCCGCCCAGGCGGCCAAAGCCATCGAACTGGCCAACAAGACGGCCGGGGTGAACCAGGAGCTTCTGAACCAGGCCAAGCAGCTTTATGAAAAGGCCTACTACCGGGTGACCTTTGTTGGCGCAGAAAACAGCATGGGCTTCCACAACCCGGAAGAAGCCCTGCGCGTTCTGGGTGACGGCCTGTATTACGCCGACCAGGCCCTGATGAAAGCCCGGGAAGCTCTGGTGAAAGCTGGAGTACAGGTACCGGATAAATTTGACCTTGAACTTTCCAGGTACGCCAAACGGGGTACCAAGGGCGTCCCCTATAAGCCGGAAGAGAATCTGGAGTTTACCTTTGACGGGACGAAATAGGTTAATAAAGCATGTATATTAATTTATCCCCTCGTTGATTATGAAGTTTTATTCAAAAGCAGGTAACATAAGGAAACTCCCTCGCAGATCGGGGGAGTTTCTTTGTTTGCGCCCGCATAATTCGGACTTGACCGGCAGAAGAACACAAAGTATAGTACGAAGGATAGAAGTTTCGAGATTTCAAGATTTTTGGGGTTTGGTGATGGTGAGTGGTGATCCCAGCCAAAGGCTTTTTTCTTGATCGGGTATGGCGGACGGTTACCGGCTATGATGGGCAATTGGTCACCATACTCGAGGACATTACGGCCCATTTTCCCGGGGGTGCCATCACGGCCCTGGTGGGGCCGTCGGGTTCGGGTAAAAGTTCCCTGCTGCGTCTTTTAAACCGTCTGGATGAACCCAGCCGGGGCAGGCTTTACTGGCAGGGCAAACCCCTGGAAAGGTATCCCGTGCGGGAACTGCGGCGTCAGGTGGGCATGTTGTTTCAAACCCCGGTCCTTTTTCCCGGTACCGTAGAAGAAAATCTCCTTTACGGTCCCCGGGTTACCCGCTCGGCCCCGCGCGTAGAACCGGCAGAGTTGCTGGAACAGGTCGGGCTGGACGGCGAGTTTTTGCGGCGGGAGGTAAGCGGTCTTTCCGGTGGTCAGGCCCAGCGGGTTGCCCTGGCCCGGGCACTGGCCAACCGGCCGGCGGCCCTTTTGCTGGACGAACCTACTTCAGCCCTGGACCCGGAGGCCCGGGATGAGATAGAGCTGTTAATCACGCGGCTACAGCGGGAAAATGCCCTCACCGTGGTGTGGGTAACCCACGATGCCGCCCAGGCCCTGCGGGTAGCCCAGGTACTGGCCGTCATGCAGAAGGGGCGCCTTACGGCCTGTGGCCCGAAAGAAGATCTCATGCGCGGCGAGGTCGATCCCTGGGTGCGCCAGTTCTTCCAGGAGGGCCGGCACACCCCGCACGGGTGCTGCCGGTCGTGAGGAGAGGTGAAATCCCTTGACCGATACAGCCCTATTGTCCACGCTGGCCCTGGTGCTGGTGGCCATGCTTTTGTCTTTGTGGCAGCAGCTGCGCCTGGAGCGGGATTTGCTGGTGGGGACGGTCCGCACCTTTTTGCAGTTGCTGGCTATCGGCTATGTGCTGACCTTTGTGTTCAGGCAGGACCGCTGGTATTTTACCGCGGGGGTATTGTTGCTGATGACCCTGGTGGCCGCCCACAATGCGGCCGGAAAGGGCAAAAAGATCCCGGGGATATTCTGGCGGGTGATCCTGGCCATTGGGCTGGGGGAGGTAATAACCCTTGGCCTGATGCTCTCACTCCACATCATCGAAGGTAGCCCCCGCTTTGTCATTCCGGTAGCGGGGATGATTGTCGGCAACGCCATGGTGGCCGCCGGCCTGGTGCTCAACCGTTTTCAAGCCGACATTCGCCAGCAGAGGCGGGAGGTGGAAGCCGCCCTGGCCCTGGGTGCATCTCCCCGGCAGGCGGTGGAAGGCGTTCTGCAGGCGGCCGTTAAAGGGGGCATGCTGCCCACCATTGATTCCATGAAAACCGTGGGGCTGGTTACCCTGCCGGGGATGATGACCGGCTCCATCCTGGCCGGGGCCGATCCCCTGCTGGCGGTTAAGTACCAGATCATGGTTATGCTGATGCTCAGCAGCGCCACGGCCATTTCCAGCATTGCCCTGGGGTTTACCCTTTACCGGGCTTATTTCAACCAGGCCGAACAATTGGTCATACCGGGTAACTCTTTTCGGCCGTGAGTATTTCCAGCCACCGTTTTAGATAAATGGGCAGGATAAAATTCTTCCTGACATGTTCTCTGGCGTTTTGACCCAGCTTCTCTCCCAGGGCCGGGTCGCGTAAAATCCTCACCAGTGCCCGGGCCATTTCTCCGGTGGTGGCAGCGGCCAGTCCCGTTTCCCCGGGGATTAATTGAACCGTAATACCGCCCACAGGGGAGGCTACCACCGGGCGGGATTTCCACATGGCCTCGGTTACGGTCAGCCCGAAACCCTCCCGTATCGATTTCTGGACAACCACTGCGGCAACCCGCTGGAGCACATTGATTTCCAGGTCGCTGGTGGGGGGGAGTTCCAGGATAAAGATGTCCGGGTCATGGGCGGCTTCCTGCTGTACCTCCTGGAGCACCTGGATGCCCTCGGGGTCGTCGGAGGCTCCACCCCCCGCCAGCACCAGGCGGCACGGCACTTCCTGCCGTACCAGGCGGAAGGCCTGCACAACCCCCAACGGGTCTTTGAGGCGGTCAAACCGGGAAATTTGCACCACCAGGGGTAGATCATTGGGTATCCCCAGTCGCTCCATAACAGCATCAATTTCTTGTGCCGAAACCTCCCGGTTTTTTTCGGCCAGGGGGTCAATGGCCGGGGGCATGAAGTATTGCCGGTGACCTAAATTCCGGGCGTAGGCCGGGATATGATAGATGGCGGCGTCACAACGCCTGGCCCAGGGGCTCAAAAAATCCCACACCTCCCGGTCCACGTCTACCGGATCAATGTGGCAGTACCACAGCCAGCGGCCCGGGTGGCCGGGACGGACTTCGGCCAGGCCCAGGGGCTGCTGATCGTGGAGAATGACAAAGTCCGCCCGGGGGTCTACCAGGTCGTAGTTCTCCCGGGATATCCGGCGGTAGGTGTCCAGCATGGCGGGCGTTATTTGCACGGGCACGCCGTGAAAGGCATTGTGAAAGGTTTTAGTCACCCGGAAAAATTCCTCATCTCCCTTGATGACGTCCCAGCGTACCTCTAAGCCCGCTTCCTGCATCATGGGCACGAGGCGTTTTAAAATTTCCGCCACTCCGCCGCCGACAAGGGTGGAATTAATGTGCTGAATTCTGCAGCCGCCAAGCTGCCGGGCTAAATCATAAATTTCTTCAACGAGTTGATCACCAACAATACTCTGATAATCCCTGACACTGCCCATGAAAAATCCCCGCTTCCTCTATGGTGTTTTTCAAAACTTGTGGTGTTTGAAATCTTCTTATGGCCCCTGCTTCCTGCAGTGTTTTAGTATATTCGTCCAGAAAAAAATGATTTCCTTCACATGCTCTATTAATGGTGGAGGAAATCATTTTTCTTGCCGGCTGTTCGGGTTCCGGTGAATAAACTTCATTCCAGGCCGGCCAGCAGGGCCGGGCCGGCGCTCGTACCCAGCCTGGCGGCTCCGGCCCGGATCAGGGCCAGGGCCTGGCCGGTGGTACGAATGCCCCCCGAGGCTTTTACGCCAATTTCCGGGGGGAGGTTTTCCCGCAATAGCCCCACATCTTCTACCGTGGCCCCGCCCGGCCCAAAACCGGTGCTGGTTTTTACAAAGTGGGCGCCCGCCTGCCGCACCAGCCGGCAGGCGGTGATCTTTTCCTCGTGATTTAAGTAGCCCGTTTCGATAATTACCTTGACCAGCCCGTCGGGCAAACTGGCGGTCACTGCCTCCACCACTCCCCGGATATCGGCCACGACGAGGTCATGGTTTCCTTCTTTTAAAGCGCCCAGGTTTATGACCATGTCTACTTCCCTGGCGCCATTTCTGATGGCCTCCCCGGCCTCTTTCTTTTTTGCGTACGGTGTGGTTGCCCCCAGGGGGAAGCCAATCACCGTGCACACTGCCACACGGGAACCGGCAAGTATTTTCGCGGCATACTCCACATGCGCGGGATTAACGCATACGGCGGCGAATCCTTCGGCCATTGCTTCGGCACAAAGCCGGTGGATGTCCCGGGTGGTGGCCGTGGGCTTAAGCAGGGTATGATCAATCATGGCGGCCAGCTGGTTTCTGGTCAACCGCCAACCCTCCTTATAGAATTTAATAAGATACTGTCGAATAACTACCCGGGACGGCGGTCGTCCCCCGTCGCTCCGTGCTACGGGCCGGACGAAACATCGACTTGCCTCGGAGCGAACCTGGCAGCGCTGCATATGCGCCGAAAGTCTTTTTTCCTTATGGGTAGTTATAGCATAAGTAGCTCAATCATTCTATCGATACTGTTACCAGCGCGATTCGCGCTGCCGGTTCGCTAACCTCGGCGGCGCCGTGTTTCGTATCCGGCCCTCCGCAATGTCGCTCCTTATGGGACGACCGCCGCCCATCCAGTTTCTGGTTTTGCAACAGTGAACGGGTGCCGGGGAATTACTGGTTGCCTGTTGTTACCGTGGTTTCTATTTTAAGCTGCCTTTGCAGCAGGTTTAACAGCAGGCTTAAAACCAGCCCTATCGCCAGCGTGGCCACCAGTACCAGGGTGGTATTAAATTTCAGCCAGGCCACCAGATATGCTGTGGCAACGATAATGGAAAGGAGCATGAGGGGAAAAGCTACTTTAAAGAAACCCAGGAAGCTGATGTGGGTACCCCTCTTTTCGGCCATCCCCACCACCACTACGTTGGCCGAAGCACCGATGATGGTGCCGTTGCCACCCAGGCAGGCCCCCAGGGATAGGGACCACCACAGGAAATTGAGGTTTTCTATTCCCCCCAGGCGGCCCATATCCTGGATTAAAGGAATCATGGTGGCCACAAAGGGGATGTTGTCCACAAAGGCCGAGGCCAGGGCCGAAAGCCAGACAATCAGAAGGCCGGCCGGCAGGAGTTCGCCCCCGGTAACCTCCAGGGCAAAATGGGCAATAGTTTCAATGACCCCTACTTCTTCCAGCGCTCCCACCAGGGCAAACAGGCCGATAAAGAAGAAGATAACCGGCCATTCCACGGCGTGCAGGGCATGTTCCGGGTCGGAGCGGGTAATTACCAGCAACAGGGCCGCCCCGGCCAGGGCAATCACCGAACTCTCCAGGTGCAGGAACTGGTGCAGGGCAAACCCGGCAATGGTTAAACCCAAAACCCAAAGACAGGGCTTGAGCAGAGAGGCGTCTTTAATCTCGTCCCATTCATTTAGCTCCAGGATGCTTTTTTGATTCTCAGGGTTTGTAACCAGGTCCCGGCGGTAAATAAGGCGCAGGATAAAGATCGTCAGGACATAAATCACTATCACCACCGGGGTAAGGTTAATCACAAAATCCATAAACCCGAGCCCCACGGCACTGCCAATCATGATGTTGGGCGGGTCTCCGATCAGGGTGGCCGTGCCCCCAATGTTGGAAGCGATAATTTCAGCAATCAGAAAGGGCAGGGGGCTTACCCTTAGCTTGTGGGCGATGGCAAATGTAACAGGCACGATGAGCAATACCGTGGTCACATTATCCAGCAGGGCTGAAAGGACGGCGGTGACCAGGGAAAGAGAAGCCAGGATGCGCAGGGGTTCTCCCCGGGCCATTTTGGCCGCCTTGATGGCCAAGTACTCAAAAACTCCCGTTTCACGGGTAACGCCCACGATGATCATCATGCCCGTTAAAAGGCCGATGGTGTTCCAATCGATGTAGTGGACGGCCAGTTCCGGGGTAATGATACCGGCCAGTATGACTATCGCCGCACCGCAGAAGGCGGCCACGGTGCGGTGAATCTTTTCCGAAATAATTATCGCATAGGTGAGTAAAAAAACAGATGTAGCTATAATGACCTGGGTGTGATCCGACAAAGCTTTCATCCCCTTTCATAAAATAGTGTTTCGAAAACCCGGTGTTGCTAGTAAAACACTTAATGGAACCACCTCCGCGCAGTTTTGTGCATAATTTTAGGCAAACTTAAAGGGGGCAGCCAAATGACTACCCCCCCCAGCAGTCGGTACCGTTGCAGCCTGGCGATCATAGTCCTGAAAAGGACCTTAGACCCATGGCTTTAGCGTCCCGGGCTTTCGCCCGGTTTGCCCAACCCGTAAGAGCATCACGCATTTTTATTTTTGTAACAATATTATATTGATTAAAGGGGAAGAAGGCAATCAGAAATTTGCCCGGCCTGCTCTGAGGGCAGGTTTTTCCCATTAGGTTGTAGAAGAGAAAAATAGCCGGAAGATGCTCAATCAGAATTTTTGCGCCTGTACCCGTTGGGCCTTCAACCGGCTACTGGAAGGTTACACAGGGACACCAACCCTGCGGAGTGGCCCTGGCCAATGTGGGATACACCGGGCAAACTGGCCGGCGCACACGTCTACCGTCGGATACTGGAAGTACGTGGAGCGGTACGGCGTTCTTATTCACCATGCCGCCGCTCTTGTTATTGCCCGACGGGCGATAGGTTTTAAGGAATGCATCGCGAAAGAGTTAATGGAAAAGGTTCAAGCTATCAAAGAGAAGCTGAGCCAAAAGGTTAATTCCTTGCCTGGGCAAGGAAGAGGGATGACCTGAAAGGCGAAGCGGCTCTTCAATCGGCTGGACGGAAAAATTTTCGTATACAACGGTTTAGACCGTTTCAGGCAGGAATCTTTTATTCCGTCTGGCACGGATATGAAGCATCTGGCTTTGCTGAGTAAGTGACCCCGTTAGCCGGAGTGCGGACAAACCGGTAGGCCGCATCCAACAGATCGCGGGAGGCGTCCAGCACTCAGAGATTCACAATTAAATTTGCAGCGACGGTGTAAACCCATGATTTTAGACTTTAGACATTTTTAAGGAGATTTAACTTTATCTGAGTGCTGGGCGGGGCCGAGGTCTCCCTGTCGCGAAGCCCGCTCCCAGGGGTGGGCAAATCCAATCTGAAAGGAGCGTAAGCCTGGTCATGGGGAGGCCGCCTGACTGGATTAAAAACAGTTGGGTTTTTTGAACCAGGGGAAAACAATCATGTCCACGATTCTCTCCCTGGTGAGGAGCCGGTATTCTGTGAGGCACTACAAACCCGATCCGCTGCCTGAGGCATTTCTGGATCAACTCCTGGAAGCTGCCCGTTGGGCGCCTTCTGCCGGTAATCTGCAGCCCTGGTTTTTCTACGTGGTTACCCGGGAGGAAAAAAAAGAAGCCCTGGCACAAGCGGCTTTAAATCAACGATTTATTGCTCAGGCGCCGGTGGTGATTGTGGTTTGCGCGGAACCGGAACGATCGGCCCGGGTTTACGGTGAAAGGGGCCGGCGGCTTTACTGTTATCAGGATACGGCTGCTGCGGTTCAAAATATTTTGCTCACCGCAACTGCCCTGGGATTGGGAACCTGCTGGGTGGGAGCTTTTGATGAAGGACGGGTCAGGGAGCATCTGGGTATCCCTGCGGAGCGTATACCGGTAGCCATTATTCCTGTTGGTTATTCGGCCGACGATCCGGCCCGCAGGCCCAAAAGAAGGGAAATAGAAGAAATTGTGAGCTACCTTTAGTTGACCGGCCGGATTCCGGCCGTTTTTTTCTTCTGGAATGGCACCTGCTAAAATAAAAAGCCGGCCTGTAAGGTCGGCTGACTTTACATAATCCACCGGGCCAGCTTGTCTGGATCGACAATGCTGATAGTCCTTCCTTCGTAAGCGATGCTTTTTTCCTGCTTGAAGGTGTTTAAAAGGGAGGTTACCGTCTGCCGGGAGGTTCCGACCATATTGGCCAGTTCCTCATGGGTGAGCTGTACACCCAGTTTAATGCCGTTTTTGGTCTCCATACCGCAGCGTTCGCCCATTTTTAACAGGGCCAGGGCCAGCCGCCCCGGAGCCTGCCAGCAGACCATCTCGTGAATGATCTGTTCGGCTTCCCGCATCCGTACTCCCAGTAGTTTAGCCACCTTAATGGCCAGAAAAGGATGGGTGCCCATTAACTCTTCAAATTTGTTTTTTCGCAAAACTACCAGGCTAACGTTGCTGATCGTACCGGCAAAGCAGGTTCTTTCTCCCCCCCAGAGGGCTTCTGCCAAACCCATTAACTCTCCGGGACTGCGAATGCTCCCTACAGTTACCCTGCGGCCATCGGCATTCAGGCGGTAAATTTTTACCCAGCCGCTTTCCACCAGGTAAACCCGGTCGGCCGGATCGCCGGCGGCAAAAATAACATGACCCTTGGGATAATGCACGGTAAACCCTGCCTGGCGAATGATCGCCTTTTCCACTTCGTTTAGTGCTATTGTTTCCAAATGCGGTATTGACATGCCGTCTATCCCTCCCGGTTAGAAAGGGTTTTCAAAAAGGGGTTAACAATTGGTTAATTATTGAGAAAATTCTTGGAGATATTTGGTAGCATATAAGGGACAGAATCCTCTTCCGGGGAGAAGGTTAATATGTTTAGGAACTATTATATTCTCATTTATCCACTCCTGTCAATGGTTGTTGTGGCAAGTCGTTAGTAAAGGTATAGATAGTAGAGTTAGAAACTGTTTTTTATCGAGAATATGTCTATATTATGTCGGCTGCATGACAATAAGTTGTCTTGAAGATGACTTTTAGTTTGTCTTGTTGTTGACATTAACGAGTTATTACATTGATTATATTTAATTATAACACATAAAAATAGTTGTTTTTAAAAAATGCTATGAGGGAGGTGATTTTGCCTAAAAGCTGGGATTAGGGGGTGATTTATTAATCTTTATTCATTTGTTTGTGGTTGTTTAAAAAACTTAAATTCAGTTTTTATGTTTTCGTTTTTTGAATTCAAAGTGGTACTTGAAATTATTATTTAGTTTTTAACCAAAGTTTTTTGGGGGAGGATTAAATGAAGAAGGGGATAATCAACAAAATTGCCCTGGTCACACTGCTGTTGATGTTGGCCGTTCTGGCTTTAGGGGCCAGCGGTGTGGGGGCGCAGCAGGAAGCAGGGAAAAACGCTCAAGTGCAGGTGGTAGGCAGTGACCTTGGCTTGAAGGGAAAACTGGGCGAAGCGATTGCTAAAGCCCCGGTGGGCACGGGCAAGGGTCAGATCGATCCCAACGCGCCCAGGGGAGCCTTCGGCATTCCCGGAGCACCAAAGATCAACTACGTACTGGCGGTTTTGTGGGCGATCTGGGTAGGCTGGATCTTCTCCACGGTGGGTGCCTTTGGGGGCATCATGGCCGGAGTTGGTCACATGACCGTTTACGGCCTGGGCGATTGGGTGAAACCTTTTAAGAAGACAGCGCCTCAATTAAACAAGCTGCTTACCGACAGTATCCGCACCTCCAACCAGTGGCTGGTCGGCCTGTCAGCACTTTTAAGTACCATTAACTACCTGAAGGCAAAGCGTTTGGCCTGGCCGCTGGGCATTGCCCTGGGACTGGGCTCCATAGTGGGGGCCGTGGCCATTCCCGCTCTTACCGGCGGCAAGGTCAGCTTCAGCCAGTACCAGGGCTGGTTCGGACTCTTTGTCTTTGTGGTAGGCGGCGTACTTTTGTATGAAACGACCCCCAGGGGGCAGGCGAGCAAGAAGGCGGCCAAAGAGGCGGCCAGGGCCTTTGAACAGAGCATCAAAGAAAAGAAAGAAGAAGCTGCCCAGGGGATCACCGTTACCCAATGGAGTCTTACCAACGTTAAGTTTTCCTTCTTCGGCGTGGAGTTTAAGTTCAACCCCATCTGGGCGTTTGTGGGTGGCGTGGTAATTGCAGCCATTTCAGCCTTTCTTGGTGTGGGCGGCGGTTTCTTATACGTACCCTACCTGACCAGTATCGTGGGTCTGCCCATGTTTGTGGTGGCGGGCACCTCGGCCATGGCCGTTCTGGTCAGTATGATGACCAGTATCACCACCTACATCACCGTAGCCGGTGCCGCCATGGACTGGGGCATGATCGGTGTGGAATTAATCGGCGTATTTATTGGTTCCATGATTGGCCCGCGCACGCAAAAATATATTCCGGATATCTGGCTGAAGAGATTGTTTGTCGTTCTCGCCCTATACGTCGGACTTGGTTACTTCAGCAAGGGGTTCTTCGGGAAAGCCTGGGTGCCGATGTAAAGCAAACAAATCCATACCAGGTTCTCCGGGTGGTTCCGGGGAACCTGGTAACCCTTACCATCGCGTAAACGGGGGCTTTTAAAGATGGACCTTTGGGTAATGATGGATAAATTCTTGATTAGCTTTTACAAAATCAGCGGTCACCCGGTTGTAGATTATTTTGCAGGGACTTTTGCGGTGGCCCTTCTGGCGGTAATTGTCGGTGAATTCACCGTTTCCATAGTATTCAGGGTGAACAAAAACCACCTGGACCGGCTGAACACCCGCCTGGCCGAACTACAGCAACTAACCATGGCGGCATTGAAGTTAGGGGACAGGAAGAGCTATGACGCCTGCAACAAAGAAGCAAACGACGCCTTTGGCCGGGCATTCTTTAACATGTTTGGCCTGTCGGCAGCTTCTCTATGGCCCGCTTTCTTTGCCCTTGCCTGGATGCAGCAGCGTTTTGCCGGCATCGGCTTTCCCATACCCTTTACCGGTTTGGCCGTAAATTACGTCTTCACCTTTATCATCTGTTATATCCTGGCGCGCATCTTTTTCGGCAAGATCAAGCACAGGCTCCCCTATTTCAGCGGCATACACCAGATGCTGATGGCTTACGAAGAAAACTCCGGCAAAAGCTAGGTTGTTGTATAAGACACCCAATGTCGCTATTAGCGGCAAAAACGCTCAGACAATTAAAAACTAAAACATGGAGGCTTCCCTTATGGAAACTGTCTACAGCATTTGTTTCATGTGCACGGTAAGATGTCCCATAAAAGTAATGGTGGAAAATGACGACGTCAAGCTGATCGAAGGCAACCCCTATGTTGGCGGCATTGAAGGCAGCATCTGCCCCAAAGGCGCAGCCGGGGTCAGCCTTTTAAACGACGACGAAAGACTCAAAAGGCCCTTAATCCGGACCGGCCCCCGGGGTTCCGGGCAATGGCGCGAAGCATCCTGGGAAGAAGCGCTGGACTACGTGGCGGCAAAACTGGCGGAAGTCAAAGAAAAATACGGTGGGCGCAGCATTGCCCTCACCGAAAGGGCGCACCTCAACTCCCACATCAGCAAAACCTTTATGAAGGCGCTGGGCTCTCCCAACTACTTTACCCATGATTCCTGCTGCAAAGGTTCCCTGAACACCGCCTTCCGGACTTTGACCGGGTATACCGACGCTCAGGTGGGAGTGGACCTGGGGAAGGCCAAACATGTGATCCTTTACGGCCGCAATATTTTTGAATCTTTGGAACTCAAGCAGGTCAAACAATTAATGCAGGCCATTGACAACGGGACCAAACTCACCTACATCGACCCCAGGGTAAGCGTTACGGCCACAAAAGCCCACAAATACCTCATGATCCGGCCCGGAACGGATCTGGCCCTGAACTATGCCCTGATGCACGTCATCTTAAAGGAAGGCCTGTACGACAAGGAATATGTCAATCGCTGGGTCCTTGGCTTGAAGGAACTGCAGCAGTTTGTCGAGCCCTACACCCCGGAATGGGCGGAAAAAGAAACCGGCATTCCCGCTTACGAAATAGTTTCTTTAGCCCGTGAGGTCAGCGAGGCCAAACCGGCGGTGGTGTTCCACTACGGGTACCGCTGTGCCCACTACCTCAACGAAATCTACTTCCGAAGGTCCATTATCATGCTGAACGCCCTCATGGGCAGCATTGAAGCTCCGGGAGGACTCTTTTTCAAGAAAGGCGCCAGGGATGTGGGCAAGAAGCCCCTCAACAAGTTAACGGATCAAGACCTGCCCGGGGTAACCGAAGAAAGATGCGACGGAGTGGGCACACCCAGGCTGCCTTTGCCCGACCCGGCCCACGGGGTAGTGCAGATGCTGCCTGAAGCCATACTGGAAGAATATCCCTACCCGGTGAAGGCGTTAATAGTCTGGCGCTTTAACCCGCTGCTTTCCATTCCCGACTACGAAAACACCAGGCGTGCTTTAGAAAAGCTCGACTTCGTCGTTACCATAGATATCCACTTCAGTGAAACTGCCTGGTATTCGGACGTCATCCTGCCCGAATCCATTTACCTGGAAAGGGGCGACTCCATCCAGGAAGCAAACGGCTTAAAGCCCGCATTATACCTGCGCCGGCCCGCAGTGACGCCCCGCTATGACACCAGGCCGGGATGGGAAATCATGAAAAACCTGGCCGACCGGCTGGGCATCGGCCAGTACTTCCCCTATCACACGCTGGAAGACCTGTGGGCTTACCAGCTGCAGGGCACCGGCATCAAAATCAGCGACTTTGACGCCAGGGGCTACGTATCCTTGAGCGACGAACCCATTTACTGGGACCGGAAGGACGGGATCAAATTGAAAACCCCCTCCGGGAAAATTGAATTTGTGTCCAGCCTTTTAGAACAAAACGGGTTTCCGTCCTTCCCTGCGTATGAGCCCGTGCCGGCTCCACCGGAAGGTTATTTCCGCCTGCTCATCGGCAGGGCCGCGGCCCATACCCATGTATCGACGCAAAACAACCCGCTTTTAAACGAACTGGTGCCTGAAAACGTCTTATGGATTAACACCCGCCAGGCGGAAAAGCTGGGCATCAAAAACGGCCAGATGGTGGAAGTTGTATCCTCCCGGGGCCGGGATACCATCCGTGCTTATGTGACGGATCTCATTCACCCCGAAGCCGTTTTCATGCTGCACGGTTTCGGGCATAAGGTGCCCGTCCAGTCCAGGTGCTACGGCAAGGGTGCCATGGACGCCCTGCTGCAGGAGAATATTTCCGATATGGTGGGAGGCAGCCCGGCTTTACAGCATGTCTTCGTCACCGTAAGGCCAATTAACTGATACTGTTGGGAGGTTAATCCATGAGCAAGTATTACCTGTACCAGGACGAGAAGAGATGCATTTCCTGCCGCAGTTGTGAAGTGCAGTGCAAGGTCAACAAGGGTCTTG
>DYEX01000050.1 GCA_020725525.1 Desulfovirgula sp. | reverse complement strand
TGCGGGCGCAGGTGGAAAAGGAATGGGGTCCACCTCCGGGTAACATCATGGTTTACGAAGGCAACCTGGTTATTCCCGGTGCCACGCTGGGTAACATTTTCCTTGGCCCGCAGCCCGTACGGGGGTGGGGGGATGATCCCGGCAAGATTGCCCATTCCCCGGCTTTGCCTCCCCCCCACCAGTATATAGCCTTTTACCTCTGGTTGCAGAAGGAGTTCCAGGCCGATGCGGTAATCCACCTGGGTACCCACGGCACGCTGGAATGGCTGCCTGGACGGAGCGTGGGGCTGGGAGAAGATGACTGGCCGGATGTCCTTATCGGAAACATGCCGGACATTTATCCTTATATTATGAATAACCCTGGTGAAGGAACCCAGGCCAAACGCCGGGGGTATGCAGTAACCATCGACCACCTGATACCGCCCATGATCCAGCCCGGGCTCTACGGTGAGCTGGCCGAATTGCAGCAGCTGGTGGTGGAATATCAGAATGCCTTAAGCGGGGGCAATACAGCCAGGGCGGCCAGCCTGCAGGAACAGATTATTGAAAAGGTTAAGGCAAATAGTCTCGACCAGGATCTGGGCATTGATCTTCAGGCGACTGAATTTTCCCGGGTGGCTTCCCTTCTCCATGAGTATCTGGAGGAGCTGGCAGCGGAGCTCATGCCCTACGGCCTGCATACCTTCGGTGTACCGCCCCAGGGGGAAATGCTGGATTTGATGGTTGAGTCCATCGTGGCCTACGATAAGGCGGCCAGAGAGGGCAGCCGTGAGGAAATCAGAGAGCGCCTGCTTTTGACCAGCAACGAGATAACTAATTTGCTCCGGGCTCTTTCAGGTGAATTCATCGAACCCGGTCTGGGCCGGGACCCGGTGCGGGTACCCGATGCCCTGCCTACGGGCAGGAACCTGATTTCCTTTGACCCGCGCATGGTGCCCGATGCGGCTGCCTGGAAAACGGGTAAAGAGGCGGCCGATCAGCTGGTGGCAAGATACTACGCGGAAAACGGGCGGTATCCAGAAACGGTGGGGGTGGTGCTGTGGGCCATCGAAACCATGCGCACCCAGGGAGAAACTGTGGCCCTGATCCTGCGGTTAATCGGCACTGAGCCGGTATGGGATAAAAGCGGCCGGGTGAGCACGGTGAAAGTCACCCCCCTGGAGGAACTGGGAAGGCCGCGGATCAACGTGCTGGTGACCATCTCCGGATTATTCCGGGATACCTTTTCCCATGTGGTGGGTGTGCTGGATGAGGCTTTCAGGAAGGTGGCTCTTTTGAACGAGGACCCGGAAAGCAACCTGGTGCGCAAGGTTTACCTGGACCTGCGGGACAAGCTGCAGGAACAAGGTCTACCAGAACAGGATGCGGATGCTCTGGCGCTGGCCAGGATCTTTGGCGACGCTCCGGGAACCTACGGTACCGGTGTCTCAGAACTGGCCCAGGCCACCAGCGCCTGGGAGGACAAAGGGGACCTGGTGGATACTTACATGAACCGCATGTCCTACATTTACGGCAAGACTGCTTATGGCGTGCCGGCGCGGGATGTTTTCCGGGAAATCCTGAAAAGCGTGGATGTGGTTACCCAGGTGCGGGATTCTCTGTGGGGCGTGCTGGACAACGATGACGTAGCCCAGTATCTGGGCGGGCTGAAACTGGCAGCGGAAGCGGCCTCGGGCGAGAAAGTGCAGTCGTATATAGTTAACACACGTACAGGCAGTGCCCGGGTGCAGACTTTCAGTGAGTTTGTGGGTACGGAATTGCGGAGCAGGTTGTTGAACCCCAGATGGATCGAGGGGATGCTTAAGGAAGGTTACGCCGGGGCCCGGGAGATTGGCGACCACGTTGCCAACATGTTCCTCGTGGATGCCACTCTGGAGGGTATTGGTGATTGGGCCTGGCGGCAGGTTGCCGAAACTTTCATCTTTGATGATAAGATAAGAAGCCAGCTGGA
>DYEX01000049.1 GCA_020725525.1 Desulfovirgula sp. | reverse complement strand
TGGGAATGTTTAGTGGTTTAAGTCGTTGAAATTACTGACCTTCTTTCCCGTCGGAGCGCACGATGTAGTCTTCCTCCAGGTATTCACCCAGCTGCACTTCTTTCTGCACCAGCCAAAGCGCCGGGTATAACCCGCAGAGAAAAATTGGTTCAGGCATTTATTGCCCCGTACATCTTCTGGTAATACTCACGGTAGGCACCGGACTTAATCCGCTCCCACCAGGAGCGGTTTTGTTTGTACCACTCTACTGTTGCCGCCAGCCCCTCCTCGAAGGTGTGCCGGGGCCGCCAGCCCAGCTCCCGGGTGATCTTCGAGGGATCGATGGCATAGCGGCGGTCGTGGCCGGGCCGGTCTTTGACAAAACGAATAAGGCTTTCCGGCTTACCCAGGAGTTTCAAGATTACCCGCACCACTTCCAGGTTGGTGCGCTCCCCGTGGCCGCCGATGTTGTAGATCTCCCCGGGCCTCCCCCGGAAGAGAACCAGCTCCAGCGCCCGGCAGTGGTCCTCCACGTGCAGCCAGTCCCGCACGTTCAAGCCGTCGCCGTACACGGGCAGGGGGCTATCCTCCAGGGCGCTGGTGATCATGAGGGGGATGAGCTTTTCCGGGAACTGGTACGGCCCGTAGTTGTTGGAGCAGCGGGTGATGACCACCGGCAGCCCGTGGGTGCGGTAATAGGCCAGGGCCAGAAGGTCGGCGGCGGCCTTGCTGGCGGAGTAGGGGCTGGAAGGCTTCAAGGGGCTCTCCTCCGTAAAGCGCCCCTCCGGCCCCAGGGAGCCGTAAACCTCGTCGGTGGAGACCTGGATGAAGATCACGGGCCTTTCAGACCCGGCAGCCGCCCGCCCGCCAAACCTCTCCCTCCAGTATTCCGCGGCCGCGTCCAGCAGCACCTGGGTGCCCCGCACGTTGGTCTCGATGAAGGGCGAGGCGTCCATAATGCTGCGGTCCACATGGGACTCGGCGGCAAAGTTGATCACCGCGTCCACGCCGCGGGAAAAAATCTCCCCCACCAGGCGGCGGTCGCAGATGTCCCCGTGGATGAACGCATGGCGGGGGTGGCCCGCAAGACCGGCCAGGTTTTCCAGGTTGCCCGCATAGGTGAGCTTATCCAGGTTGATGACCGAAACTCCGGGGCGGGCCTGCAGGATATAGCGGATGAAGTTGGAGCCGATGAATCCGGCTCCGCCGGTAACCAGCAGTTTCATTGATTACACTGCTCCTTATTAAGTTATTTATTGTCTTTCCGATAAGTACCTTTCCAGGGCGTCCACCCACGGCGGGAGCAGGTATCCGGTGGTTTCCTTCAAGGGGAACGGGTCCAGCACTGAATAGAGCGGTCTCTGGGCCGGGCGGGGAAACTCCGCCGTGGAGCAGGGGGCCAGTTCCACCTCCAGGCCGGCCAGTTTGAATATTGCCGCCGCAAATTCGTACCAGGTGGTGCTGCCGCTGTTGGTGACGTGGTAGGTGCCGTAACGGCCGCTTTCCACCAGGCCGGCAATGGCCCGGGCCAGATCTACCGTATAGGTGGGGCAGCCCCGCTGGTCGCTGACCACCCGGGCGGCACCCCTTTCCCGGCCGATCCGGAGCATGGTCTCCACGAAGTTCCTGCCCCCGGGGCCGAAGAGCCAGCTGGTGCGCACGATGAAGCAGCGGCCGCCGGCCTCCGCCACCGCCCGCTCGCCCCAGAGCTTGCTTTTACCGTAGACGTTCAGGGGATCCGGGGGGTCGTACACGCCGTAGGGTTCGCCCTTTTCGCCGTCAAAAATGTAGTCGGTGCTCACATGCACCAGCACGGCATCCACTTCCCGGCAGGCCAGGGCGAGATTTTTAGGCCCCAGGCCGTTGACCAGGTATGCCTGCTCGCGGCTGGCTTCCGCGCCGTCCACGTCGGTGAAGGCGGCGCAGTTGACCACCACCCGGGGCCGCAGCCTCCACAGGGCGGACCGCACCGCCGCAAAGTCGGTGATGTCCAGTTCCCGGCGGGAAAGGGGCAGCACCTCTTCCCCGCGCCGCCCGAACTCCGCGGTCACCGCCCGGCCCAGCATGCCGGCGGCGCCGGTGACCAGCACCCGCCTAACCATGCCGCACCTCCCAGGAGTAAGGAATGGAGGGGTCGTTGTAGGGCAGCCGGAATTCGTCGGGCTGTTCGTAGTTGTACAGTTCCGTGGGGAAGTTGACGATTAATGCCGTCCGGCTGCCCTCGGCGGTAAAACCGTGATAAACCCCCGGCGGGATCTTCAAAAGGCAGGGGTTGAGGTAGCCCAGGTGGAACACATTGACCGTCCCTCTTGTGGGACTGCCCTCCCGCGGGTCGTAGAGCACCACTTTGGCCATGCCCCCCACGCAGACAAAGTGGTCCCACTGGATTTTGTGGTAGTGCCAGGCCTTGATCACCCCCGGGTAGCAGGCGGTGATGTAGGCCTGCCCGAACTTCATGAATTCCGGCCAGTCGCTGCGCAGCATCTCCATGAGAAAACCCCGCTCGTCGGGGATCAGGCGCAGCTTCCTTACCTGCACGCCGTCGATCAGCTCCATAAAAAACCCCTCCTGCTCTCAAATTACCACTTCCGCGTCGTCGCCCACAAAGAGGCGCAGGGCACGGCGGCGGCCGCCGGCCCGGACCACGCGGGTGTTGCTCCCGATAAGGCTGTCCTCGATGCGCTCCACGTCCACCAGGCGGCAGTTTTCCAGCACCACCGCATGCTCCAGGGAAACCCGCTCCAGGTGGCTGCCGCCGGCAATGGCTGTGTAGGGCCCGACGAAAGAGTCAATGATGCTAACTCCGCTGCCGATGACCACCGGCCCCCGGACGACGCTGTTCACCACCCGGCTGCCCTCCCCTATTTCCACCCGGCCCACCACCTGGCTGTCGCCGTGAACCTCTCCCCGGACGTCCCGCCGGGCGAACTCGTCCAGCACCACCCGGTTGGCCTCCAGGATATCGTCCTTTTTACCGGTGTCCAGCCACCAGCCCTCCAGGATGCGGGCCTCCACCGGACAGCCCATATGGATGAGCTCCTGGATGGCATCGGTGATCTCCAGCTCCCCCCGCCAGGAGGGTTTGATGCGGGAGACGGCCTCATGGATTACCGGCCCAAAAAGATACACGCCCACCAGGGCCAGATCGCTGGGCGGCTCCTTTGGCTTTTCAATTAACTGGACAACGTGGTTCCGGCCGTTCAGAACGGCCACGCCAAAGGCCCGGGGATCTTTTACCCTTTTGAGCAGGATGAGGGCGCCGGCTTCGCCGGCGGCAAAGTCCCGTACAAAGGCCTCGACACCGCCCTGGATGAGGTTATCCCCCAAAAACATCAAAAAGGGCGACTCTCCCAGGAATTCCCGGGCCGTCTTCACGGCGTGGGCCAGCCCGGCGGGGATCTCCTGCAGTATGTAGGTGATCTTTATTCCCCAGCGGGAGCCGTCCCCTACGGTGTCTTTCACGTTTTCGCCCGTTTCCGGTGAAATGATTACCCCCACATCATCTATCCCCGCCGCTGCGATTTGCTCCAGCACGTAAAAAATGATGGGCTTGTTGGCCACGGGGATCAGCTGCTTGGCCGTAGTGTGGGTAAGGGGCCGCAGGCGCGTGCCCTTCCCGCCGGCCAGTACCAGGGCTTTCAAACTGCTCCTCCCCCTTTCAGAACACCGTAAACAAAGTTATCACCGGTCCCGCAGGCGCGGGTGCCGCGCGTCCCCCCTTCCATTTTTGAACAATTATAACATGTCGCGGGGGTGTTTTCCATGCCCTCATTCGACCTCGACAGCCTGGCCGGCGCCGCCGCCCCCTCCAGGTGTCTCCGGCCATCCACGGAAAGCCCTGGTCGAAGCCCCTTGCGGTAACGCGGTACACAAAGCCACGACCACCGGACCTTCTTTTCAACGCGCGAACTTCCCCAGAATCGCCTGCAGGAACCCCTTCCTGCCCGTTCGCACCTCCCCGGCCGCCTCCATGGGAACGGCCCGCCCGTCCAGCACCCGCCGGGAGTTGTCCACCAGCTTTCGGGCCGCGTCAGCCCCCAGCCGGCGCTCCACTTCCGCAAGGGCCGGGGAAAGCACGGGGGCGCGCCCGGTGGAGGAATGGGCATCGGAAGCCACAAGGTGGGCCAGGCCGCGCTCCAGAAAATAAAAGGCCATCCTGACCGCTTCCCGTCCGAACATCCCGGTCAGGCTGCCCGCGGTAACCTGGGCCGGCACACCCCGGGAAACCAGGGCCTGCAGCAGGTCCGGGCGACGGCAGAAAGAGGCGTTCCTTTCCGGGTGGGCAATGATGGGCGTAACCCCCTGGAGCTGCAGCTCGTAGAGCACCCGCTCCGTATAAGGAGGCACAAAAGCGGCCGGCAGTTCCACCAGCAAATAGCGGCCCCCGTCGTTTAAGGTGAGCAACTCCCCCCGGGCCAGGCGGTCCGGCAGGTCCGGTTCCAGGCGGTACTCGGCGCCCGGCAATATTTTCAGGGGAATCTCGTATTTATCCAAATGCCCGTTCAACTGCTCCACGGCACTGAGAATCGTCTTCCGGTCCGTGCGGTATTCTCCTTCGGTGACGTGGGGCGTGGCCACCAGGAATTCGATCCCGTCCTCCACCGCCAGCCAGGCCATGGACAAAGCCTCGCCCAGATCCGGTGCACCGTCGTCAAGACCGGGAAGAATATGCGCGTGCAGGTCAATCACCTTTTCTCAGCACTCCCTCTTCAAACTGGGGTGTGAATTCATGCCGCATTAAGGTACTGCTCCGCAAAGGTACAGGGCGACCTAACTGTTTTCTACCTCCAGGCAGGTTTCAATCCAGCATCGTTTACATCAGGTCCAGAAGGGTTTCAAGAAGCGCGGTCATTCTCCTTCGCGAATGTTTAGTTTTTTCTACTTGACCGACACCGCGCAAATAAACCCGCCGTCGGTGCGCCCGGCTTTGACGGCGGCGGTTTCCAGTTCCTGCGCAGCCTGCTCCTGCCGGTAGTCAAAGTCCGGTGGGGTGAACAGCACCGCACAAACCCGCACCGAACCTCCCGGCATGGCGCGCCGCAGCTCATCCAGAGTATAGAATCGTGCCCGGTTGAAGACACTGCCGGGATCCCGGCAGGCCTTTCCCGCGTAAAAGCGGCCCCAGCTGCTGTCCCTGCCGATCACTCCCACCACCAGCCTGCCGCACGGTTTCAGAACCCGGTAGGCTTCCCGCAGGGCCGCGCCCGGGTCAGGCAGAAACTCCAGGGCGGACACGGAAATAACGCCGTCGAAGCTGTTGTCCCGGAAGGGCAGCTGCCCGGCGTCCCCCAGGACAAATTCCACCGGCAATCCCTCAGCCTCCGCTTTGGCGCGCGCCTTCGCCAGCATTCCCGGTGAAATGTCGAGCCCCGTTACTCTCAGCCCCCGCCGGGCCAGCTCCAGGGAATAATTGCCCGTGCCGCAACCTATGTCCAGCACGCTCATCCCGGGCCGCGGCTCCAGGTAGGCCAGTACGGCCTCCTTTTCCACCCGGTCCACGAAACGGCCGGCGGCAGTCTGGTACCATGAGTCGTAGCTGCCAGCCTTGTCGTCAAACAACTGTTTCATTATATCATCTCCCTGTTCTCTCTTCCTCCAGCATCTGCAACCTCTCCAGGACATCATCTCTCCCGTCAACGTTTCTTTCCAGGGCCATGCGATAAATGTTTTCCGCCCTGTCGTAATCGCACGGTGCCTTGCTGCCCGCGTACAGCCAGTACATATCCCCCCAGCCAATGTACACCCACGCAGAACCGGGGAACTCTTCCACCAGATCCCGGAAGGCCCTGTCTCCTTCTTCAACCATACCAAGCATGAAGTAAGATTCCGCTTCCGCTCGCTTCATGTTTTCGATAATCAGTCTATCTGTTTCCGGGAATAGCCTGCAGAACTCCCGGCAGTATTCTATCCTCTTCTCGTAGAAAGAAGGTTCTTTTAAACCAGCGTTGCCCAGCTCCATCTCCAGATCCTGGCACCAGTTAAAAAGGCTCTGCAGCCCTGAAAAGACTTTTTCCGCGTCACTGATGCGAGCGAACCTCTTCCAAACTCCAAGGCTTTCTTCTCTCTACGAAAAGGCAACATTTCTTATACTTCTTTCCGCTCCCGCAGGGGCAGGGGTCATTTCTGCCGATTTTACCCAAACAACACTCCCCCTCACCAGGTATACGTAAAAGAAAACGCCGGCAACTCTACACCTGCCGGGTCTGACCGCTTTCTTTGTGGAACTTCTTTGCGAACGAAAATAATCAACCAAAATATTGGTATCCAGCAAAATTCGCATGAATTACCGCCCCGAGAAAAAGGTATCATCCTTATCAGCCCAAATACCCTTTAGTGCTTCGGCAGCTGCTTTCCGCCGGGCAATCTGCCTCCGCTTCCAGGGATTTACAATAATATATACAGATTTTTTGGAGGTGGTTTCCTATTGTTTTTGTTTTTTGGGACTGAACATAGCGAACACCCCTGAAGATTATCCTTCGGCTAAATTGTGACTTCCTCCCATAACCCGCTAAACTCTCCTAGAGTTGCCTTACTCCAGTTGATTCTTTTCATTTTCACTAATAGAATTATCTCATGTATTTACACCGCTGTAAAGTCACTTCCCATGTACCACCGTAAATAGTATACGAGATGTTAAAACGGCAGAACGATATTTATCCAACCGACGCGCGCAGGTCAATCATGAAAGCCCGTCTTAGTCCCGTCTCCATAGCCCTCCGGGTGCCGCCGGTGCCACTCCCAGGCCGTGCGGA
>DYEX01000048.1 GCA_020725525.1 Desulfovirgula sp. | reverse complement strand
GCCAGCTTCCACAGCCGCCTGACCAGTTCTTCCGCGCTCATCTTCTGGTCCAGCGCAAATACGCTGGCAACCAGGTTGGCCGCCCGGTACAGTTCCTCTACATCGTACCGGTTTACGTCAAACAGTATGTACCGGAAGTCCAATACGTGCTTCTCAAACTGCCGGTACCCGGCCAGTATTTCTTTGAAGTGCAGGGCGGCGGTCCAGCTGTCTGCTCCGTTGTACAGTACCGCCGGAATGATGACGGGCAGCCGGAATCCCTTGCGCTCCCGCTCGTCCTCCGGCGTGTTGTGGTAAATGTCCCGCCATATCTCCACCATGTACAGCAGCAGCCGAAAGGGCATCAGGTAGTCCACCGTGGACTGCAGCTCCAGCAGGACGTAGAATATTACATCGCCACTTTTAGTCTTCAGCCGGTAGACGATGTCTGCTTCTTTCTCGCTGAAGTCCTGCAGGATATAGGACTTCTCCACCCGTACCAGGCTGTCTTCGTCTATGTCTTTCGTCCAGTCTTCATGGACAAAGGTCTTGAGCAATTCCAGAAATGCACGCTTGCTGGAGAGAAGCTCCCTGTATCCTCTGTCGTGGGTGTGGTGGGGCTGTCTTTTGTCCGGCACGGGTTCATTCCTCCTGTGGCTGTATTATACCACATCCGGCCGGGGATTGACATGGGGCGGAACTGGACCGGATACTGAATCGTGCACCGGCAGTGAAAAGAAAAAACCCCACCGGTGCGGGGCCGGGGGAACTCGATAACTCAATAAGTTAATAAGTTAGGTGCCTGGCACCTTACTTGACAACAGATGTGTAATGTGTAATAATTAAGTGTGTAATAACTATAAGCTTAAGGTGATGCTTGTATGAGGCGCATGCAGGTGGTAGTGGAAGAGTGGCAGTACCAGTTCCTGCGTGAACTGGCCTCCCGGCAGGGCCGCTCCATATCAGCCGTTTTACGGGAACTCATTGCCAGCAAGGCAAATAAAAGCGGACAAAACGCAAAGGAACCTCTTCTCGAAGTAGCAGGGATCGCCCGTGAGCCATTACTCAAAAACTTGATCAGCGAAAGTTTAGATGAAGCTCTTTACAGGACGTGATATGTTGCGGCAGATTTTTGTGGATACCAGCTTTTTTTACGCCCACGCCTACGCAGACGACCCCCATCATCGTGAAGCAGTCCAGTTCCTGGAGAACCCCCCGGTTCCTCTTGTGACGACGAATTTTATTTTTGATGAATTGATAACCATTCTGCGATATAATTTTGGTCACCGCGTGGCGGTTACATATGGGCAGAGCCTGCGAAAAAGTAAACTTGTAAATATTTTACGCATAACGCCGGAAGACGAAGAGTCGGCGTGGGAAATCTTTTCCAGGTATAGCGATCAGAAATTCAGTTTTACGGACTGTACGAGTTTTGCACTTATGCGACGCCTGGGAATCACCGAAGCAGCGGCATTCGACATTCATTTCGAAGTTGCGGGTTTTCTGCGCATGCCTCCCGCCTCCCTTGCCAGCCGCGGGCGGTAGGGACTTTTGCTTTCCAGCTTGAAGGCGATCGCGGAAAGATATTTCTTGGTTTTTCGCGTGGCACTTTTAGGCACTTTTAGGGGTCCCATGGTCTGGAAGTGAGCTCAGCCGCTTTATTTGGTATGTCTATCCTGGGCATTTACGTTCGCTCACCCTTTTCTGGATAACTCGTAAGATCCCCACCAGCCTCTAAAAAATTAGCTCTTCACGCGGGTGCTCGTCAACCTTATTATACCAGATTTTGCGAATGGCCAAAATCCCCTGCTCCGTTAATAATAAGTTAACAGGTTAAGTGCCTGGCACCATCGATTCCTAATAAAATCCCCGCAAGCCTTATAACATGCGGCCTGCGGGGATGAGCTCTCCCTGCAATTATGCAATTATGCAATTATGTATGTAATTATGCAATTATGTCTTTCCCTCACTGCATAAACCTCTCAATGCCGTCCCTGAATGATGGCCTGCGCCTCTTCCAGGGTGTTGGCGGCAAACAGTTCCTCCATGACGCCGTCCAGCACCTCCAGGCTGGTCATCTCCCGGACTTTCCGCTGCAGGCCGGCGGATGCATCGCCGAACCTCCTCCTGAGGTACTTGCAGATGGCGTCCTGTGCTTTCTCAACCTTGCCCCTGGCCTCTGCCTCGGCGCTCTTCCCTGACCCACTCCTGGAAAATCGGTGATTCCATGACCATTTCCCTCCTTATCATCGATAACATTAGATGATTGGGTATGGTATGTCAATACAATACCCAAAAAAATATCGTCACATCGTCACACCGTCACAAGCCGCGCCATTCCTGGTCTAAGCCGTGATGATTACTTAGCAAATATCATCATATCGTCTGCTATATCCTTTTGTTCTTAATTAACACATAAAAACCCGCACCGCAATGTTCACGGTGTATCTTTTATTCTTTTCTTGTCTTGAACCCTTGCCATTCCTGGCATGATCGTTCCCGTGTTCGGTCTGCCTTTCGGTCTGCCTCCGGTCTGCCTTTTGGTCTGCACCGTCCCGGAAACCCGCATGAAATAAGGGTTCCTTGCGGAACCCTAAACCCGGCCTTTTTCAGCGATTTTACCGCCATGCCCGGTAGGAGTCGAACTCGTATTCCTTCCCACCGCACCGCCCTGGCCCGGCCCGCCCGGGGCGCAAAAAGGCCCCGCACTGTAAGGTGTGCGAGGCCTGCGGGCCAAATTATCCTTCCAACAAACACAAAATTTCTGCTGTTGTAAATGTTTTTACCTGCTCCAATTCTACCAGGTCGTCATCATTCGTCCATACCGGACACTTCATTGCCAGAGCCAGCGCCACAAGCTCAACGTCTTCCGGGTCGCGCCTTCCGATCAGGTCCAGGGCCAGCGGGATTTGTTCGGAATAAGCTTCTTTCTTTGCGACTTCCAGCCCCAATAAAGAAAAAGCCGCTTCCATGACATCCCTGTTTAAACCTTTCTTTTTGGCTAAAACCGGAATATACTCTCTAATTTCACTGACAACCCTGGCTGTTGTAATGAACTTTACACCTTTCACCTCAATAAACACTTTACTTGCTTTCCCGCCGATCAGCGCCGAAAGCGCCGCGTTCGCGTCTACGGCGATCATTCCGGAAAGTCGCAAAGTCCTCCAACACCTCTTCTTCCGTTATCCCTTTCTCCACCCGCTCTCCGGCAATCTTCGCCGTCAAGGCTTTTAAGGCTGCCCGGCGCACCTCATCTTCGACGTTTATATCTTCCCAAGGAATAAAAACACCTGCGGGTTTGCCGCTCCGGAAAACCATCACCGCCTCTTTTTTGCGGATAAATTCGCTGGCGTGGGTCTTGAATTCCCTTACGCTTGCAAATTCCATTGTAGTCACCTCCGTGACTACATTATAACATACCAACGGAGAAAAGCAAGTTTAATAACCGACCCAGGCCCAGCGACCCGCCGGGATAATGCAAAAAGACCCTGCGAACCTTGCAATAAAAGTATGTAAGGTGTTTCTTGTTTACCAGCATCTGTTGCATGCACTTTCTAACTTAATTTAATCCCGTCCCCGATGATGGCCCGCGCCTCTTCCAGGGTGTTGGCGGCAAACAGTTCCTCCATGATGCCGTCCAGCACTTCCAGGCTGGTCATCTCCCGGACTTCCTGCTGCAGGCCGGCAGATGCATCGCCGAACCTCCTCCTGAGGTACTTGCAGATGGCGTCCTGCGCTTTCTCAACCTTGCCTTCAGCCCTGCCTTCGGCCTTCCCTCTCAATACGCCTTCCATCACAGCTTGCCTCTTCATCTCATCCAGTGCCCGTTCTATGTTGGTGATCATCTTTTCCACCTCCCGGGGATCGTTTTCCTCCAGCACGCGTTCCACCTCTTCTCGCAGGTGTACCGGCAATTTGCGCTTG
>DYEX01000047.1 GCA_020725525.1 Desulfovirgula sp. | reverse complement strand
TGTTGGTATAATAATCCGGGAACGGGAAAACCGGGTATTATCGCTTGTCAAGGCCAGCCGGGAGGTTGGCCGGATACAAAGGATGCCAGGTATCCGCGGGCATCAATTCTACCGGTTCCAGGACAAAATATTAGGAGTGGTGAGGTTGGGCATACCGCGGCATACCGGAAAATTTCTTGCCGAAAGGATTTTGTTTGCCTTTGTAATCCTGCTGACCGCCTTTATTCTTCTGGGTTCGCCTCTGTTTGAGGTGCGCCAGATTACCGTGACCGGCAACAGGTTGCTGCCGGCTCAGAAAATTATTGAATTGTCGGGGATTACTGCCGGCACGAATATATTTAAGGTTAATTTAAAAGAATCTGAAGCCAGGATCCGCACACTGCCGCTCGTCAAAGATGTTTGTCTCACCCGTGATTTTCCATGCCGGATTGTAATTGCGGTGCAGGAAAGGCAACCGGTGGCTTTGCTTCCCGTCAGGGATGGTTTTATGCAGGTGGACGGGGAAGGGGTGTGCCTGCAGGAAAGCGGGGTAGCCGGTTCTCTGCCGGTGGTGACGGGAGTGGTTGTTCCTGCACCTGCCCCGGGGCAGGTGGTGCGGGATGCGAGATTGGGCACTGCCTTGCAGGTGATCAACCAGCTGCCCGGACCGCTGCTCAGGAAGCTTTCTGAGGTACATGTTAATGGACAGGGGCAGGTGGTGTTGTATACCCTGGACGGGGTGGAATGCCGTTTGGGTGCTCCTGTGGATATTAGCAAGAAGGCCGGTATGCTCCTGCAGGTCCTGGATCAGGTACGGGGTCAGCAAATAGCTTATGTGGATCTAACCGGTGTTCCAGTAGTCAAATATGCCAGGTAGAAATAGGGGGCATGGGTAGTGAAAATGAGAGGATTTCACTGGGCGTTGATCCTGGTCGGGCTGGTTATGGGTTTAATGCTGGCAGTGCAGTTTCGTCTGACCAGGGATATCCAGGAAACACCTCCCGTTAAGCAAACCCAAACCCTTGCTGCCCAGGTTAATCAGGCCAAAAAAGAACGGGACGATCTCCTGCGACGGGTAAATGACCTGCGTACGCGCCTGGATGAAGTAGCTGCCGATCCCCGGTTAAATGCGTTGAAAGAGGAGTTAAACCGGGTGCGTATTACCGCCGGGCTGGTAGAAGTTGCCGGACCGGGGGTAGAAGTAACCTTGAACGATAGCAATCAGGTCCTGCAGCCGGGGCAGAATCCAAACCTCTATGTTCTACACGATGAGGATGTGCTTAAAATTATCAATGAATTAAAAGCTGCCGGGGCCGAGGCTATGGCCATCAACGGACAGCGCATGCTGGCCACCAGTGAAATACGCTGCATTGGTCCTACTATTTTAACCAACCGCAACCAGCGCCTGACCCCGCCCTTTGTCATATCCGCCATCGGTAATCAGGATAATTTAATTAATTCCCTGCAGATGCGGGGTGGGGTAGTGGAACAGCTGCGCTTTTGGGGTATTCAGGTGGAGGTTAAAAAGGTGGCGCAAGTAACCGTGCCGGCATACACGGGAGGGGTGCGCTTTGAGTATGCCCGTCCGCTGGAGGAAGGAGGAAGTCAATGAAACTGTCCACCTGTTTTTCCCTGGGTCTGGTGGCCCTGGTGTTGGGTATGCTGATAGTTTTTCAGTTCCGGGTGACCAGACATATTGAACAGGGTATTCCGTCCGGCCGGGTACAGGAACTGGCGCTGGAATTGCGCCAGCTTGAAAAGGATAAGGCCAAGCTTGAGGCCGAAGCCAGCGACTTAAGCATTAAACTGGAGCAGGTTACCCGGGGACAAACCGAGGCAGAGAAGGCCCTGAAGGATGAGCTGGCCAAAGCCAGATTGCTGGCCGGGCTGGTTCCCGTTACCGGGCCCGGTATAGAGGTGACCCTGGATAATCCTCCCCAGCAGGCCAGGGAAGGCGGGCCCGTCAGCCTTTATGTCATCCGGGACGAGGATCTCTTGCGGGTGGTCAATGAGTTGCGGGGTGCGGGAGCCGAGGCCCTTTCCATTAACGGTCAGCGCATTGTGGCCCATAGTGAAATCCGCTGGGCCGCCCCCTTTATTAATGTTAATTTGACGCGAGTGGTGCCGCCCTATCATATTCTGGCCATTGGCAAGCCGGACAATTTAAAAAGTGCCCTGGAAATCCCCGGTGGACTGGTTGAATACTTGCGGGATCTGGGGGTTCAGGTAAAAATCCAGTCCTATGACCGGCTTACCATCCCGGGTTATTCCCGCACGATGGAGTTTCGCTATGCCAAACCAGTGGTAAAAGGGTGAGGAAAAATGTGGATGGGTATCTGGCTTGCTGTTGCCGGCCTGGCTCTGGGAGTGCTGTTGGGGCTGAATATTCCCCTGGTGTTACCACAGGTCTACGCCAAATATCTTTCCGTGGCGGCTCTGGCAGCCCTGGATTCGGTTTTTGGAGGCATCCGGGCAGCTATGGAGGACCAGTTTGACAACACCGTATTTATTTCCGGTTTTTTTAGCAATGCCCTGCTGGCTGCCGGCCTGGCCTTCATTGGGGAACGCCTGGGGATTGATCTTTATTTGGCTGCCGTAGTGGCCTTCGGAGTGCGGCTGTTTCAAAATCTCGCCATTATCCGGCGTTACCTGTTTAGAAAATTGAAATAAAGTTTAAAGGGAAAAAACTTTTGGCGTTGAATTTTACATTTTTAGTAACTGGTAGGGGGTGCCCCGCTTGACTGGAAAGGAAGTTGTGGCCGGCCTGGATGTGGGTACGTCCAGTATGGTGGCGGTGGTGGCCCGGGTTGGCGATTCCGAACGGGCAGCCGGAGTGGGCTGTTGTCCTTCCCTGGGGATGCGCAAGGGGATAGTCATTGACGTGGAAGGAGTAGCCCAATCGGTACGGCGGGCCGTGGAGATGGCCCAGGAGGCTGCCGGGGTCCGGATCAGCACTATATGTGTGGGTTTTTCCGGTCATGGAGTAAATGTGCTCACCAAATATGCCGATATATCTATAGGTCAAGGTGGAAGAATTACCACCGGTGATGTGGCTGACCTGATGGAAATCTTGCGGCTGGTGGAAGTTCCTGCCGGAAGACGGGTTTTGCAAGTGGTGCCGGTGGAATTTGCGGTTGACGGTGTGCCCATGAAAGATAATCCTGTGGGATGCAGGGGTTCTAAGCTATCACTGAAGGCGCGGGTGGTGACTGTAGATAGTCAACTGGTCGATCAGCTGGTCGCCGGTGTAGAATTAACGGGGTTGCGGGTCGAGGAGGTTGTTGTCAACCCGTTGCTGGTGGCACAAGGAGTTTTGAACACCGTAGAGAGGGAACTGGGAGCAGCTCTGGTGGATTTAGGCGGTGGGACCACTGCCGTAACAGTGTTCAAAAGTGGGACCCTGGTGGATATGGCGGTTATTCCTGTAGGTGGAGAACATATCACCAGCGACCTGGCTATAGGCGTGAGGACTTCCCTGGAGGCGGCCGAAAAAGTGAAACGCGAGGTCGGCCTCCTACCGCAAGAAGCAGTTTATGTGGAATTGCCTTCCATGGGTGGCCTGTCTTCCCGGAGGGCCAGCCTGTCTACGATCAAGCAAATTATCGAATCCAGGGTGTTGGAGATTCTGGATCTGGTTAAGCAAACCATCGACCGGCTTGCCCGGGGAGAGGTATTGCCGGGTGGGATTTTACTCACCGGCGGCGGCTCCTGTCTGAAAGGAATGGCTGAGCTGGCATCCCGGGTGCTGCAATTGCCCGTACGGGTAGCCACAGAGGAGCCGGACCTGCAGGCGGCCTGCTTTCTGGCCAGGCATGCGGCATCAAGGGTGGGCAGGCAGGAAAACCGTAGATTGGCAGTGGCAGCCGGGGAGTTCCGGTTCGGGCCGGGGGGTGTGAGAGAAATTTTTACCCATTTACGCCGGGGTTACCCTCATGGAAGCGGTACTGACGGTTAAATGATTATGCAGGGTAGGGTAGAAACCGTAGAGGGGGATAGTCATGCTTGATTTTGAGCTTGAAAACAACCAGTTTGCCAATATTAAAGTCATCGGCGTGGGAGGCGCAGGTAATAACGCAGTTAACCGGATGATTATGGCCGGATTGAGGGGGGTAGAGTTTATTGCCGTTAATACCGATGCCCAGGCCCTCCAGCTGGCCCAAACCAGTAACAAAATTCAGATTGGGGCCAAGTTGACCAAAGGGCTGGGTGCCGGTGCCAATCCGGAGATCGGACAGAAGGCTGCCGAAGAAAGCCGGGACGATATTATCCAGGCCTTAAAAGGGGCAGACATGGTTTTTGTTACTGCCGGTATGGGTGGCGGTACCGGCACCGGGGCGGCACCGGTGGTGGCCGAGGTGGCCAAGGAGCTGGGTGCTCTGACCGTAGGGGTGGTGACCAAGCCTTTTACCTTTGAAGGACGCAAGAGGATGAATCAAGCCGAAATGGGTATCCAGAATCTGAAGGGAAAGGTGGATACACTGATCACCATCCCCAACGACCGCCTGTTGCAGGTTATTGATAAGCATACCTCCATCGTAGAGGCTTTTCGCATTGCCGATGATGTTTTGCGGCAGGGCGTGCAGGGCATTTCCGACCTGATTGCCGTGCCCGGATTAATCAATCTGGATTTTGCCGATGTGAAGACGATTATGAAGGATACCGGTTCCGCCCTGATGGGTATCGGGGTGGCCAGTGGTGAGAACCGGGCTACCGAGGCGGCCCGTATGGCTATTTCCAGCCCGTTATTGGAAACTTCCATCGAAGGAGCCAGGGGTGTATTGCTAAACATTACCGGCGGTACCTCCCTGGGGCTCTTTGAGGTAAATGAGGCGGCGGAAATTATTTCCCAGGCCGCCGACCCCGAAGCCAACATTATATTTGGTGCGGTGATCGATGAGCGGATGGAAGATGAAGTGCGGGTAACAGTTATTGCCACCGGTTTTGATCACAAAGTAGTGAGAAAAGAACGGGCTAAAGATGAATTAGAAATTAAGCCCTTCACCAGCCACGACGATCTGGACATTCCGGCCTTTTTACGCCGCCGCAGTTAAAGTTCAGCAGCAGGTTTTTGAGCAAATTTTTTTTACAAAAGCCGGTCTTAAAGACATGGCTTTTTTGTTTTTGCGGAGAATAAGAGAAAAAAGAAAGCCCGGGAAACATAGACTGACATATTTTACCAGTCTGGTATTGTATAATAAGACCAGACTTTTCTTTTTGCCCATTCATTTGTAACGCTGTCATAAAGGCATTAAGGCGGCCATATAATGGTAGAGGCTGTACATGTCCGGGCGGGAGTGGCTTTGATGACCGGCTATGTGGTCTACGTGGATCAGGTCCTGGCGGGTAATTTGCTCCTCAATTATATTCTGCTGTGGACGGCCGGGCGACTGTCACAGGTGAGGGCAACCTTATTCCGGCTTGTTTTATCCAGCACCCTGGGCAGTGTTTATGCTTTGTTCTTTTTTGTTCCCGGGTTTAATCAATTATTTAGTTTTCCATTGAAGGTTTTGTTTTCTTGCTTGATGGTAGCGGTGGCCTATGCCCCTTTGTCCCCTCGACGACTTCTGACCTGCCTGGCTTTCTTTTACCTGTCTTCCTTCGCTCTGGGAGGTATCTGGCTGGGCTTCATTTATTTCCTTTATGCCAGTGGTGATTATGCTGACACGGTGAACCAGATGTGGCATGTTATCCATCGTTATTTCTGGTCCGGCCTGTTGCTGGCCCTTTTAACCATGCTGGGGGGAGGGCGTGTACTGGCCCTGCTCATGCAGTCGCGGCTGATCCAGGGTACCCATCGAGTGGCCCTGGCGGTGGAAGTGGAGGGGTGCCGGATAGAGGTGAATGGCCTGGTGGATACTGGTAACAGCTTGCGGGATCCCCTCACCGGCCATCCGGTGATTGTCGTGGAGTATGCCGTTTTGCACCCAATGCTCCCCCCGGCGGTAAAGCAAATTTTTGAGGAACAGGCCAATTCAGATGGCCTTTCCCTGCTGGAGACCCTGGCCGGAACCGGCTGGGCAAACCGTGTTTGCCTGATTCCCTTCCGCTCCCTGGGCCAGGAGCAGGGGATGCTGATTGGTATTCGTCCGGACCGGGTGGAAATTTTCCAAAACGGCCACAGTACCGGGGCCCATCAGGTGGTAATAGGCATTTACAGGAGTTCATTGGGAAATTATCAGGCACTGGTGCCTCCGGCACTGGTCGGGGCAGCCTGACCGGTTGGCGATTAATTTTCAAGGTGGGGTGGGAAAGTATGTCTTTGCCGGGAATTGGGCAACTGAAGTGGCATTGCCGCTTGCTACTGATCAGGCTGGCGGCCTGGTTGGGCTACCAGCGGGAAATCCATTATGTAGGCAGCAGCGAGGCACTCCCGCCACCCCTTTCCACCGATGAAGAATCCTTTTTGATTAACAAGCTGGAGGCCGGAGACAATGCCGTACGCACCGTGCTCATTGAACGCAATCTGCGCCTGGTGGTATATATTGCCCGCAAGTTTGAAAATACCGGCGTAGGGATAGAGGATCTGGTATCCATTGGTACCATTGGGCTGATCAAGGCGGTGAATACCTTTGACCCTGCAAAAAAAATCAAGCTGGCCACCTATGCTTCCCGTTGCATTGAAAATGAAATTCTCATGTACCTGCGCCGCAACAGTAAAACCCGCGCCGAGGTATCCTTTGACGAGCCTCTGAATATTGACTGGGAAGGCAACGAACTTCTGCTGTCCGATGTGCTGGGTACGGAAAACGATATTATTTACAAATACATTGAAGAAGAGATAGATAAAAAGCTTTTGTATATGGCCCTGAACAAATTGAGTGGGCGGGAACGCAAGATTATGGAACTGCGTTTCGGTTTGAACAACGGGGTGGAAAAGACGCAGAAGGAGGTGGCCGATTTACTGGGCATTTCCCAATCCTATATTTCCCGGCTGGAAAAGAAGATTATCAAGCGGCTGAAGAAAGAAATGCACCGGCTGGAATAGGGTGGTTTTACAGTCCTGTAACCCGGCCGGTTTTTTCCGTCCGCTACTCAAATGTGGTGATGTATAAACGTCATGGGCCGGGGTAATAATGAGGTTATGGCCAAACGCATAGGTACTGTCGCAAAACCAGAAACGAAACGGGCGGCGGTCGTCCCTTAAGGAGCGACCCAGCACTCACTGGAACACCTCTTTCTTTTAGAATAGCCATTGAACATGTGTGTATCACGTTACTCCGAAGGAGTGCTTAACCTGTGAGTGCTGGGCTGGAGGGCCGGATACGAAACACGCCCAGCACTCACAAGAACCCATAACCTTCATAGGCCGTTAACTTGGGTCTGAGCTTTGACTACCTGTCAAGTAAGTTGCGTCCGGTGAGTGCTGGGCCGAGGTTAGCGAACCGGCAGCGCGAATCGCGCTGGTAACAGTATCGATTGAATGATTGAGCTACTTATGCTGTAACTATCCATAAGGAGAAGAGACTTCCGGCGCATATGCAGCGCTGCCAGGTTCGCTCCGAGGCAAG
>DYEX01000046.1 GCA_020725525.1 Desulfovirgula sp. | reverse complement strand
TACACTTCCCTGAAAAGTGTGGGGTAATTCCTTGATAACCTGGTTCTTCCGGTTCTTCCATCGATTCAGTAACCGACCAATAGAAAAAGGCTTCCAACCACGGAAGCCTTGACTTTACTGGAGCGGGTGACGGGGATCGAATTCCTCTCATTGGTGTTATCCAGTTTTACCCTGTCTTCAAAGCCTCATGATTACTGGGTTTGTCATTCTATTCCATCCATAACATGCTGACATTTTCGCGGTGTTTGTTAGCAAAATGTTAGCAAAAAATTTCCCGTCATCCCGCGCAGTTACTGGCCTTTCCGTGATGAGCGTTTTCCCCGAAGCCGTTGCTGCACCCACCATTCTTCTTTGCCAACCAGCCGGGCTATCTCCTGCCCGGAGTATCCTTCAGCGTGGAGCCGCTTTATTTGCCGCATTAACCGCTTATGCTCTCTATCCCTCTTGCGCTTGGCCTCCTTTTCTTCATCACTCATATTCATCCATTTTTGTTGCCAATAATTCCTTTGCCTGCTGCCGTCCTGCCTGCATTTTGAGCAGTACATAGTATTGACCGGCCTGGGAACGAAATACCTCCTGCATGATGGACACTCCCTAACGAATATGTTGTGCTCGGCCAGCAGGTGCAGTTCAAGCCAGGGGATGGCCAGTAAATCGTTCGTTCGGTAACGCCATGCGTAGCTTTCCCACTCTGTCAAAACCTGCTTTAAGAGATCCGGCTGCTCTTCCCGTTTCTCCCATGCACTGCTCCATTCTTCAAGCTGCTCTTTTATGCGGGATTTTTTCCATCCAAACACTTCCCGCCTGGTAGTGGTGGATGGGGTCATGATAATCCTTTCAAAGCGCCGCCGTATCAGTTCGCGGTGGGGGTTTAAATGGCAGAATACGGCCAGCCGTTTTGACGGTGGCACGTCCACCGCCCATCGTTCGGAGGGTGGGACTAAAAGCACAGTCTTCACAAATTGTCGCAAAATGGCTTGCTCAAGCGGAAGAATCGCCGGAAGTCGGTCCGCACTTACTTTTTTGCCATCATGGAAAATCACGCCGCAGCGATATGTTTCGAGAAACCCGTTAACCTCAGCTGCATCGGCACTGTCCAGGGCAAGCAAATGGAAAGCGACCTGCCCCAGTTCCATACTGGCGACATTTACAGGAGTAACAATCTCAAATCTTTCATGAAAGTTAAACGAAACACTCCACATTGTCGCTCGACAAGCTCCATCTTTTTTTCCGGCCTGTAAGCCGCGCCACTTTGGGCTCAACGTAAAGCGACACCATTACCCGAGTTTGCGACAGAGCCCACCGCTATCTTATCATATCCATGATGACAGGACAAGCCTGCAAAGGGAGGTTGCTTATATGCGCGAGCGGACTGGAAATCATCAGGGTGTTGAGCGGCTGGCATTTTCTGTACCGGAATTTGCGGTGGCGGCGGGGATTGGGCGCAGCCTGGCCTATGAGCTCATCAAACGGGGAGAGATCAAGTCTTTTCGGATTGGGCGGAGGGTCGTAATCCCCCGCGAGGCCGTCGAGCAGTGGCTACGCGAAAAATTGAACGCATAAAAAACCCCCGGCGGACAGGCCGGGCGCGGACGAAACAAGCGGAGGCGATACTCTATATGTTCAGTATACCATGTTCGGCGGAAGAAATTAAGACCTGGCTTGAATCCATTCTTCCCCACCCCATCAAATGGCGAGGTAACGAGGGGCAAACCCGTTGCCCCCTGGATACCCACGGCGGCCCGGACGATAACCCCAGCTTTACTGTGAATGCAGCGAAAGGGACTTGGTACTGTCACAAAGAAAAGCTGGGCGGCGGCCTTAGAGAGCTGGCCCGGCGGTTGGGAGTAGACCTGCCATTCGGGAGTAGCCGGGAGAAGGCGGCTAAGCGGCGGATTGTGGCGACTTACGATTATCAGGGTGTTGACGGCAACCTGGTTTACCAGGTTGTTCGTTATGAACCAAAGGACTTTCGCCAGCGGCGGCCGGACCCGGCCAGCCCTGGTAAGTGGCTTTGGAATGTGAAAGGCATTTCGCCGCTTCCGTACCGGCTGCCGGAGCTGCTGGCGGCCCTGGAGCGGGGCGAGACCGTTTTCATTGTCGAGGGTGAAAAAGACGCGGACAACCTGGCTGCCCTGGGGCTGACTGCAACCTGCAACCACGGCGGCGCGGGTAAGTGGAATAAACACCACTCAGAGTATTTCCCGGCTGGAGCTGAAGTGGTGATCCTGCCGGACAATGACGACTCCGGCCGGGAGCACTCCCGGAAGGTGGCTAACCAGCTAACTGAGCGGGGCTGCCGGGTGAAGGTGCTGGAACTACCTGATTTGCCTGCAAAGGGCGATGTTTCGGACTGGCTGGCCGGCGGAGGGACCAGGGAAAAACTGCTGGAGCTTGTAGAACAGGCCGAATACTGGCAGCCGGAACCCCAGGATCAGAACATATACAGCGAATGGCAGGAGGTCCTGGCTGGAACACGTTACCGGATAAACGGCGGGTACCTGTGCTATCAGAAGTTTCTCCAGAACGGTGATATTGAACTGGTACCGATTGCAAACTTCCTGGCCCGGCCCCGGCGGGAGATTATCCGCGACAACGGCCTGGAGAGGGAAATGACCTTCGAGCTGGAGGGTATTCTTGCTGGCGGGCAACCACTCCCCCGGGTTATCGTCCCGGCCGAAAAGTTTGCTTCCCTATCATGGGTACCTGCGGCCTGGGGCATGGCCGCGAACGTGGAACCCGGCAGCACGAACAAAGACCGTGTAAGACACGCCATCCAATGTATGGCCAGGGGGGTGAAGCGCGAAACCGTATACACCCATCTGGGCTGGCGCAAAGTTGACGGCCGCTGGGTTTTCCTGCATGCCGGCGGCGCGGTGGGTGCTGATGACGTGCTGGTTGACGTTGAAACCGAGGGCGGCGGACTCTCCCGCTATGTTTTGCCGGAAGAACCGGGAGACCCGGCAGAGGCCATGACCTGGAGCTTGAAAACCCTTGAGGTGGCCCCGGAGAACGTGACCGTCCCGCTTTTTGCGCTGGTTTACCTGGCCCCCTTGTGCGAACCCCTGCGGCAGGCGGGGATTGAACCGGCTTTCGTGGCCTGGCTGCTGGGGCAGACGGGAGTAATGAAGTCCACCCTGGGGGGACTGTTTCTTTGTCACTTCGGGAAATTTTCAGGAAAAGAGCTGCCGGCCTGCTTCAGGGACACTGCTAATGCGGTTGAGAAAAAGTCTTTCGTTGTCAAAGATACGTTGCTGGTCATTGACGATTATCACCCAGCAAGTAAGGACGATGTGCGAAAGATGCTGGCCATTGCGGAGCAATTTTTGCGCGGTTATGGCGACAGGTACGGCCGCAGCAGGATGAGAGCCGATACCACCCTGCGGGCGGCCTATGTCCCCCGAGGGCTTTGTCTGGCCACGGGTGAGGACGTTCCCGGCGCGGCGCAGAGCACGGCGGCCCGGTATTTTGCCGTAGAGCTGAAGAAAGGTGACGTGAAGGTTGAGCTGCTGACGGAGCTACAGGACAATAAAGAACAACTGGCCCGGGCGATGCGCGGTTATCTGGAATACGTGGCCCCCCGCATGGACAGGCTGCCAGCTAAACTTAGGGAGGTATTTCATACCCTGCGGGAAAAGGCCCGAAAGGACGGCCAGCATGCACGAATCCCGGAGGTTGTGGCCTGGCTGTACATCGGCCTGAATGCTGGGTTGGAGTATGCGGTCCATGCTAGAGCGATTAGCCAGGACGAGCGGGAGCGGTGGCTGAAAACCGGCTGGCATGTACTGCTGGAGCTGGCCGAGAAACAGGCCCGGCGCATTGAGGAAGAAAAGCCAGCGGTGAAATTCATCAATGCACTTTCGGAGATGCTGGCGGCGGGCGAGGTAAAAACGGAACTGCTTACATCATGGCGTGAGGACGAAGACGAAGTTAAAGCGAAACCCGATAATTTTGTCGGTTGGGAAGACAGGGATTGGTTTTACTTGCTGCCCGAAATAGTTTACCGGCGGGTTGTGCGATTTTACCGCGATCAGGACGTTAACTTCCCGGTGACGGCCCGGACTTTGTGGAAGCATTTAGAGGCGGAAGGGCTGATTTTCACCGAAAGCACGGCAAGCGAAGCGCGGCGGATTGTCCAGAAAAAAATCGGCGGCAGAAAATACCGGGTGCTGCAGTTAAGACTTGACGCAGTGCGGAAAAAATCTTAGAGGCTCTTATATCTACATTTCCGGGTACTTTGGGTACCAGGTACCTCAAAGCCGCATAAACACTGGACTTTTGCGGTACCCGATTTTTTAAAAAAACGGGTACCAGCCGGGTACCGAGTACCCGAAAACGGGTACCGTAGAATCAAGCGGTACCCGAAAACGGGTACCGGGTCCCCGGAAAGTACCCGGTAATTTTGAAAAACGGGTACCGCTTTAGCCCAGTAAAATTAACGGCTGAGGGGTTGCGGTACCCGTAATACCCGCTAATGTGGCTATAAGGGCCTTAGAAAAATTTTTGTTTCGGGAGAGTGCTAAACGTGGAGATGCTTATTCCCGGAGTGGACTTCCCTGTTGAGGACACCGGCCGGGACGCGGGCGGGAGGCCCGGACCCGAAAAGGCCCCGGCTGTGCGTGGCTACGTCGAAGAGCTGGGGAACCGCTACCTGGTCCACCCAACCAGGCCCCGGTGCATGAAGGCCGGGCACTGCTACTGGGTGACGGAAACGGACTGCGAACTTTACCCTTTGGTGCGGGACGGCAGACTTTCTGGTCTTTGTCGAGAGCGGATACCAAAAGGGGCGGCGGACAATGTCCAGGCTGATTGAGATACGACTGACTAAATGCCGATTGTTTTTGACCGAACCGGAACTGATTGGCCTGCTGGCCCGCGACCCGGAACTATGGAAACAGGTCATACGGCGCGGCAAGGCCGTTGCCCGGGCGAGGCGGGAAAGGAGGCGGGCAAATGATGTGACCGGCCCGGCAGGTGGCCGTTTACATAGGGGCGGCAGGGGAAACCTGGCCGTTCACAAAACGGAAAAATGTATGTTTGTGTATCGTTTTTATTCCACTTATCCCCGAAAGAAAGGATGGTAAACAATGGAACTCAAACAAAGATTCGCAAATGCGGGCGAGAACCCGTTCACCACCTGGCGTAAGGAACAGGGCCTGACAAAAACCGAGTTTGCCCGGCTGCTTGATGTTCCTTATTCGTGCATCTACAAACTCGAAAGCGGCCACTACGGGGTGCGCCTGACCGACCACCTTCTGCACAAGATGGTGAAGGCGAAACTTCCTATTGACCAGCTGCTGCCTGCATACATGCGTTGGCGGCGAGGCGAACTGCCAATGCGCAAAACACCGGGCAATAACCAAAATCATCAGGTGTACTGATTCTTACCAGACCAAAGAGGTAGAGGTTTGAGCTTAGGGGTCAAACCGCTGAATGTATTCATTCGTGTTCTTTTCTTTTTCGCCCCCCCCGGTCACTCCAGCGAACCCGACTCTTTGTGGTATAGGCAGGGTATTTTTCATAAACCATCTTGAGCAAAGCGTTGTGGTCGAGGTCGCCGTAGCTGTTGATAATTGTCTCGATATCCTCTTTGAGCTCAACTGGCAAAACGGTGAGAGCCTCGTCTACTTTGGCCAGGTCAGTGAGCGTGATCCGAGTTTTGTTCTCATCAGCATCTCCGTCCACGCGAATCAGGCCCTCCTCCTGAAGGTTTCTCAGATCGGCGTAGACCTCCTTGGCGAAGGGGCCGTAGTGGTAGGGAACAAAGTGGTAGAGGCGTCGTTGGAGGTTCCCTTCCATCTGAAGGAGGAAGGCGTATTTCATAACCGCAGTGACTAACACCTCGGTAGCCCAGCGACCTATGCGTCTGACCTTTTCCGCAATCAGGGCAAGCAGAACAAGGCGCGGCAGGCGCTCATAGAGAGCCTGCTGCTCGGCGATCCATTCAGCATTGGCCTCTTCCCATTCGGCGGTGAGTTCACCAGTGAAAGCACGGGAGAGGATACTAGAAAAGACCTTCTCGGCGTCCTCAAGTCCCGTTCTCATACCAGCCCTGCAGCGTAAATACTGCTCTGCTTGCTGTACAAAGAAGTCTTGTTGTGAGAGTGGCGGAATAGGCACAGGTATCGCTGACAAAGTCGAATTCTTCAAGAGCCATTGTCCCCCGCTAGTACGAACAGCAAGCCTTGTTCTGAAGTATTCAAGCACCTGAGGCAAAGAGAGCCACGTTGCTAGGAATAACGGGCGTACAACTTCTTTATTAGCACGAAACGCACATAAATTAGAATCTAAAACCCACGTCTTACCATTCTGTGCATAGAATATATCTGACTTTGCTAGATGGTTAAGACTCCCATTTAGCGGAGAGAATATAATATCACCGTCAGCAAGCCTACCTCTTTCTACTTCCTCATCGGTGGCTTCTACAAATTCAGACCATGACAAATCGAGACCTTCCAAGGTTAGATTCTTTATTCGCACAATGGGAATATTCCCTTGAGGACTTGGGCGTTTCGACAGCCCTCTTTTAATTAGAGCGCATTTTCCCAATGGATATGTCGGCCAATTTCGAGGGTTGGCTATAGGGTCGCCGAACATTTCGAGGAACAGGGCAGGCAGGATTTTGTCCGCCAGTTCCAGCGCCTGCTTGCGTTTGCGGCGGAGCTCGTCGGCCTTCTGGAGAATCTGAACGATCCGCTCCTGGACGGGAAGCAGAGGGAGTGGAATCTCGAGTTCGTCCCAGAAACTACGGGGTACTCGTTGTCGTCCAGATGTTCCGGTGAAGCTTGCTACTGCTGCCTCTATTACCTTCTTTTGGCGAAGATAATAAAAGAGGAACTCTGGCAGGACCACCCTACTCGGACGCAAAACGTAAAACTCAGACGAACCAAACGCTAAATCTCCATCAACGCCGGCAACTATTGCAGATTTGCCATTCTCAACGCATGGCGTAATTTTCGCGAATAGAATATCTCCATTCTGAAATTTTGTCTTCCCAGAACGACACGTGCCCAACGGGACAAACTTCGGCTCACACAAAGTCCCGCTGTATTCATCAATAGCTGCCATCTCGAACAGCGGAACTGCCCTGTCATCAAAATCAGCCGGAGGCAGGACGGCAGGCGGGTTGATCCAAGCCACCCGAGAAATGGGCACTGTAGGCCACTGCGTCCTGGACTGTCCCTGTTTGTTACTCATCGCCCGTCCTCCCACCCAAAGACGTTCTTCGCCTGATCGAGAAACTGCGACGTTTCACGAGGCTTAAGATACCGGGCTACACCATCCTCGCATAGAAGCCAAGTAGTTTGCGGCAAATTTAAAGCAGAGCGGAAACGCCAAAGTATGCGGAGGTAACCGTCCCACGCATTGATTTCTTTCTGAGGGTCACTCTTAGAAGCATAGCAGGGCTGCGACTGGCGGCTGCGCTCTCGTGCCAACGAGGTAAAGCAAAAAGCGTATACATAGTGATTAGAATTGTTGGCCCGCCCTGTTCGCCGCGAATAGCCCAGATGGTTCTCGATGCGGCGGATCACAGCATCCGGTCTGCGGACATTCTCAAGTCCTTCATACCAAGAAATGACTTCGATAGTTTCTGTCCTGGATTCTTCGTCTCGCATGAGTAAGAAGAAGACACATGGCTCATTCAACATAGTAGCAACCGTAAACGCATCGGCAAGGATGCGTCTCCAGTCGACAGACGGGTCCGGCCGAATGGAACCGAGCTCTGGGGTAACGATGGTGCTGTCTGGAAAGAGGCTCATCCCACTATAGGTTGGACTTACCATTCGAGCTTCATCGACACACCCGGCAGGAAAGTTTTGGGCAAGCCAGTCCAGCGCCAGCTCCTTAAGATAAATGCAATTCTCATTTGGCAAGGCGCGCGCCAGTTCTGCATCGTTAGTGATAAAGAGCGTGTGCCCGTTAGCGAGACTCGTGGCGCCGATCAATGCGTCGGGCGTCTTAAGTACCATTTTGTCTCCAGGCGTATAGTTGCCGCGCAATCTCCCCGCTGCCCGGGCAACCTCACTGTTGACGTCCAGCACTTGAAAATGCCGATTCAGAATAGCCAGCAGATCCAATTCCAGGTCGTAGCCTGCCTGGTGACGGTTGACAAAATGAACGTGGGCCAGAAGCTCGGACATCACAACCGTGCTAACGTAGAGTTCAACCTTACCATCCAGTCCAGCTTGAAAAATGGGATCGAGGCAGTCTGCCCAAGGCTGTACGGGTGGTTTGCTGATGTAATACTGTACGCAACATGTGTCAAGGGCGACTTTGGGCTTGGTATGCATCTTTCCCTGGATAATCTCGTGGATAACTTGCATCGCCGTTCCCATGTGACTACTCCATGGGCCCCCTTTCAAACCGGACCGCGCCCTTTAGTCCCTCGACGGTCGTTGGCACAGTGACCAAAGTAAGTAGGTCCTGTAGATCCACCCTAATCTCTTCTTCCAATTCAAGCAGGCGGTTTATAAGAATTTCGGGCTTTTCGTACTCCACCGTTCCTGCTTGATGGGGGCAGTAGCGGCTGGCGGTAAGGTTGTAATCGGTTTTGCGGATCTCTTCGATGGTGGCCCACCAAGATTTTTCGCTTTCGAATTGCTTGAGGTCGTCCGCTTTCAAGATCGCCCGGACGCCACCGTCCTTTTCATGCCGCCAAGAGTAGGGCCAAAGAGAAACCATGTGTTCGAGATCCCCATCGGTGTCAAAATCGGGCAGTGGTCGTCGGGTGGTACCGAGGTCTCGGCCATCGCTTTCCACTCGGTAGAACCACACCTTGGACGTGCGGACGTCGTCCCTGCCCAGCGGTTTGCGAAAGACCATGATGCTGGTCTTGGCCCCACTATAAGGGTTGAAAACGCCGTTAGGCAGGCTGATAACACCTAACACTTCGAACTGCTCCACGAGCTTTCGGCAGATGTTACGGAGCATCTTCTTGGAATCGAAAAGCAATCCTTCTTTTAGCACCACCGCCGCGCGCCCACCTGGGCGCAACGCGTTCATAATGTGTTGGATGAACAGCGCTTCGTACAGTTTGATGTGGTATTCAAACTGCGCCATGCGTTCCTGCTTGGTCGGGCCAAAGGGCGGATTAGCAAAGATTACATCGTACCTATTCTTGTGAACGTCCTGCGCCTTATTAGAGAGGCTGTCGTCGTTTTGGAGGAGGCTTGAACCATCCTTGTGAAGGATCATATTCATGAGCGCCAGCTTGAAGACCAGTGGAACGTGTTCGACGCCAATGAGGTGTTTTTCCTTAAGCTCCCGAATGAGCCGTTCCTTTTCAACATAGGAGATCGTCTTGCGGTTGATCTTCTCCTTTACCCACTCAAAAGCTCGCACGATGAAACCGCCGGTGCCACATGCTGGGTCGTAAATGGTTTCGCCGATCTCAGGGTCAATGATCTGGACCATGCGGTCCACGATATGGCGCGGGGTAAAGTACTCCGCGAACTCTTTGTTCTGTCCGAACTGCTGGAGCAGGTACTCGTAGGCGCGGCCAAAGATGTCGAAACGCTCACCAGTCTCGTTGACCCCCCGGCTCATAATCTCGCGCAAGTTCAGCTCTTTGAGGCGGGACACAAGAGCGCGAACCGTGGTTGTGTAGCGCAGGCGAAAAACTGTATCCTTGAACAGACGGCTCACATCCCGGGCTGTGGGGTGCGAGGACTCGGTTGCCCGCTTCGCCAGGTCTGTAAACATTTGGCGACAGAAGTGGATGGAGTCGTCGAAGCCGTGTTGTTTGGCGTAGCCGTCGGGATCGTCTGCCCATTTATGAAACCGATATATAGATGGGATCAGGGCCTCGTTGTCCGGAAGAGTGTAACACCGGACTTCTTCTTCTTCCTGCTCCTGCTCATCCCATAGTTTCAAGAACAAAAAGAGGCTAAAGGTCTCCAGCCTTTCGGTGGCGTGAAGGGCGTCGTCACGGAAGACATTGGCGATTTCCCAGAGTTCTTCACCGAATTGGTTGAAGTCAGGTATTCTTGCCATTGTCTCCCTCCTCATCAATTGGTGTGCCAGCGGAGAGCGCTAGAGCTTCGTCTGCAAGTGCTATCAACTTGTCCAACGTACCAAATAGCTCCTTAACACGCCAAATCCCTCCGACTTGATCAAGCCACTGGCTTCGTAGGATCTGCTCAGGTCGGATGTCTGGGTTGGCTAGTTTGAAGTCGCCCACCATCAAGATTATTTCCCGTTGGGCTTTGTTCAGGTTTTTTTCGAGCGCCCATTTCTCAAACTCTCTCCGGCGGCGTAACGTCTCAAAGTCTGCTTCTCCCGTGGCTACCGCAATAAAATCCTCGAGGGTTGCCTCCGGCTCGCCATAGAGATCCCGAAGGGTCGTCAGATCAAAGCCCATAGTAGCCAGAAAGGAGTGATCCGGGATCGGTGTGCCCTTGAAGTAACGCCAGCAAAGGATCGTTTGGGCAAAGCGTTGTTTGAGCGCTTCCCGTTCCATCCCCGGTTTAAGCTGGGCCTCAACCTGCCGTCGCAGTTCTTCAAGGACGGCGGGAGCGATGGTTTCGGAAAAAACGAGATGGACGGGCACGTCAGCAATAACCATTTGCTGCTCGGTGCCGCCTGTCTTTTCGTCTCCACCCTGAGGCTTATCGTTTTCACCACTTTCACCGCGTTCGCGTTTGATGATCTCCTCTTCTTCCTGCTCGACGGGCTCGTCCTCGATGCCTGGGGTGTCGTTGGTAATGGCGGGCTCAAGCCGCGTGATGTCCACAAAATCGACCAGTTTGTAAAACTCTTTTCCTGTTTCGCGGCACTTGCGGGTACCACGCCCTTTCATCTGAACGTATAAGACTTTGGACTTGGTGGGACGGGCCATAAGCAGAACCTCGACGTCCGGAGCATCGATCCCTGTATCCAGCATACCAACCCCCACGAGGACGATGGGACGCGGGACCATGTTCGGATCTTCGTGTGCTTGCCGGATGATCGCTTTACGCTCCTCCGGTCTGGTGACTTTCTGAAATTCCTCGATAAGCTCGCGTGCCCCTGGCATTTCACTATGAACAGCAACGATAAATTTTTCTGCTGACGCGTCGTTGGGCGGAAGATTGTTAAGTTCGTTATACTTCTCGATGAGTGCATAGCGCAAGTTTTTGGCATGGGCAATAGATGCCGCAAAGACTATCGTCTTAACGGGTTCGCGAGTGCCGATCACCTCAAAATATTTCTCCGCAATAAGACGGTTGCGCTGCGGTACATCTACGGCGCGCCCCAGTTGCTCAGGCTCGAAGTCAAACCCCATATCGTGAACACCTTCCAGGTCTACGTTAGTGTGGAACTTAAAGTGGACGCACTGGGCTAGCCGCTCCCACTCAGGAATTTCAGGATTGGTTTCGGCTTGGCGTATGGTATAACGATAAATTGGACCGCGATATTGACCGGGATCGGTAAAAAAACGGTCCGTGTTGACTGTTTCTTTGTCCGCTGGCGTGGCCGTGAGCCCCAGAAGGATCGCGCCGCCCTTAGCAAAGTAGTCCAAAACGGGATACCAGTCTCCGAAGTAAGATCGATGGCATTCGTCAAGGATGACCAGGCTGAAGTGATCCGGGTCGTAATTTAGATATTTGTTGCGAACGGCCATGTGCTGGATAGTGGTTACTACAATGTCGCGATACTTATCCTCTTTAGTGCCACTCGCACGTTCGATATTGAAGTTATCGCCAAGGTGCGTCTTAAACTTTTTGACTGTCTGCGCTGCGAGGGCATCTCGGTCAACAAGGAAAAGCGTTCGTCTGATGAGACCGACCGACCACAACTTTGCAATGACCCCAGCAGCAGTGATAGTCTTACCCGTGCCTGTAGCCATCTGAATATACATCCGACGCCGACCTGATTGTATCGCCGCGAGAACTTGAGAAACCGCTATGCGCTGGTAATCCCGAAGAGTACCATGGAGTTCCGTTGCTTGTGGACAGAAGAATTCACCGAATTCTACGGGCGTTGGGAACCTTGTTATTCGCTCTGGAAGGGTATTGGCTTTCAAGTTCTGCCTAAGATAGACTTTCCCGTCACTCGCAAAGATAAGGAGGACATCATGGCCTGTGTTTTTCTTGTATGTCCGTGCATAATGCTTGGCTTTTTCTAGAGCAGCCCAAAGGTCTTTACCCGGCTTCTTTGCCTCTAAGATAGCGACGACTTTACCATCGCGCAGGAAAACACGGTCTGCTTCCTCTCCATCCAGATGCTCGCGCCAGCGCTTCCGGGTAATTGTGAAGTCGGTGATATCCCATCCGCGTTCGCGGAGGTGTTCCTCAATAATGATTTCGGCCTCGTCTTCGTTGATTGGTCGCATCCTGCCTCCTCCCCTCTAAGGTTGGCATTCAGTCTAAGCGGAAGGTAGTGCCTCCAACTACATACAAGCTTCACCCGAACAACTGCCTCAACGTTCTACCAATATCCCATCCTGTGGCCCTCTGAACTAATCTCTCCAGCGTTGCCTCTGTTTCCTAGGTGACGATAGATTTACCTCCCCGAGTGCCGCGCTAAGCCGTAGAGCAGGCTGAAGGGTGGGGAGAGGCTATTTCTGCAAGGTTTTAGATTTTCCCGTTTTCCTATTGCTGTAAGTTTCCAAATACTCCTCAATATCTACTGGTCTAATGCGCCATACCCGCCCCACTTTGACGCCGGAGAGCTTCCCAGATCGTAAGAGATGGTAGACAGTGCGAAAGTCCACCTGGAGGAAGTCGGCCACCTGTCGTGGCGTCAAAAGTCTGGCTTCCATTTAGCATCCCTCCGTTCCGTGCACTACAATATCACAAACAACCAAACGAATCAATTAGTTCTTGACGGAATGCGGAGATTCTGGCCGGGCAATCATACCTGCCCGGCTTTTTCGTGGCCTTGTGGGGCCTTCTACGGCCCTCCAGAGGCCCTTTCCCAGTCCGCCCCATATCTGCAGGAACCAATACTGGCTTTCGGGTGCGAAGTTTGCGAAGCAATGTTCGCACCAACAGCCAGGGTGTAACCAGGACCGCAAATCCCGGCAATGACAGCCACTTTCCCGCCCTTCGCTACGCTAGTTTGGCTGTTACTCTCGAACAAGCCATACCGAAGCAGGCGGGAGGCAAAAGGCCCGCCAAACCAGGATGAAATGCGGCCCCCAGGGGAGAAGCCCCCCCTTTGGGACACTCCCAGGCAATGGCACGGTAGGGTAATGCGCACAACCATGAAGAAGAAGGTAACACATGGGTTACGCCGGTTCATCATTGTAACGCATCATCGTAATGATGTTCCCCTGCCCGCCCCGGTGAAAAGGGGTGAGTGTAACACCCCTTCCTGCCCGGCCACATCCACCCCGACAAAATGCCCCTCCAGACCGCCGCAGGGCGGCGTAGAAACGAATTTCAAAGGGCATTCCCGGCGGGTAAGAAAACCCTTTGCCAGCGACAAACACCCCTTAAAACGCAGCGTAGCAATGGGGTGCGGGGCACTAGTGTTCAGCACTAGTATTCTGGCACAAAAGTATAAGTTATAGCTTGACTTGCCGAATACCTTGCAGTATAGTTAGTAGTACAATACATCGAAAGGGAGGAATACCTATGGGTGGTAAGGTGCGTGAAAACTATTTACGCAGGAAGGCGGCACGGTTGGGACTGAGCCTTAAAAAGTCAAGAGCAAAAAAAATCCACATAGACAACTTTGGGGGATATATGATTATAGACCCCTACACCAACGCTGTAGTCCAGGGCAGTCGATTTGAACTGGACCTTGAGGACGTGGCGGAGTTTTTAGATGAATATGAGCAGGCCCTAAAAGAGAAGGTGAAGGGGAATGGCTAAAAAGCGCGGGACCGCTCCAGAAGGCCCTGGAAGCCATCGAAGCGAATCACATTGACCGGGAAATAAACCGGCCTTATAGGGGAAATATGAAGGAGGGATATCATGCGCGGGAGTATCATTAAGCGGGAAATGAAAAAGGGTGTGGTTTACGACATAGTGTTTGACCTGGGCCGCGACCCGGTTACAGGGAGGCGCAAACAGAAATGGCAGCGGGGGTACAGGACGAGAAAGGAAGCGGAAGCGGCCCTGGCGAAGGCCATTGCGGAAGTAGAACAGGGCGCATTTATCAACCCGGAAAAACTGACGGTTGGCGATTACCTGCGCGAGTGGCACGCCAACCGCAAGCATTCCCTCGGAATCCGCACCTGGGAGCGGTACGGCCAGCTAATCGAAAACTGGCTTGTTCCGCTGCTCGGGAATATCCCCCTGCAAAAGCTGACCCCTATGCACCTGGAGAGGTGGATTACCACCATGCTTGAAGCCCCGCGCAGGGACGGCAGGGAAGGTAAACTATCACCTACCACCGTCCACCATGCGGTTACGGTCCTGGGCAAAGCCCTGCGGGACGCGGTAAAGAAACGCATTATTCCGGCCAATCCCCTGGATGCCGTAGAAAAACCGCGCCGGGAGCGGAAGGAGCCCGTGGCCCTCAGCGAAGAAGAGGCTCGGAAAATCCTGCAGGCAGCCGAAGGAACATGCGCTTATACCCCCATTGCCCTGGCACTTTACACCGGTGCGCGACTGGGTGAGATTCTTGCTCTCTCCTGGGAAGATGTTGATCTGGCAGCCGGCTGCATCTTCATCCGGCAGGCACTTAAACGGTCAAGGACCGGCGAGTTGCTGATTGACGCGCCCAAGACGAGGGGCAGCCGCCGCCGTGTAGAAATAGGCCCGGAGACCGCAGCCGTGTTGAAGCGGCAGAAAAAGCTCCAGGCGGAATGGCGGCTGAAGGCTGGTCCACTTTGGCAGGACACCGGCCTGGTATGCACGCGGGAGGACGGGAGCCCGATAAACCCTCATGCCATGTCGAGCCTTTTTCACAAAGTAGCCGCGAAAGCGGGTGTCCGCGCCGGGTTTCACTCCCTGCGGCACACCCACGCCACGCTTCTTCTCAAGGCCGACGTGAACCTGAAAATCGTGCAGGAAAGATTGGGCCACGCCTCCATCTCCATCACGGGCGACCTGTACTCCCACGTTAAACCCGGCATGCAGAAAGAGGCCGCGGCCCTCATAGAGCAGGCCCTGAAAAAATGAATGTTAGCAAAATGTTAGCAAAACGACCCTCCCGAATACGGGAGGGCTTGATTTTGCTACAAAAAACTGGAGCGGGTGACGGGGATCGAACCCGCAACCCTCAGCTTGGGAAGCTGATGCTCTACCATTGAGCTACACCCGCTTACTTTTTTATTATAGCAATTCCAAAAAAATAGTCAAGGGATCATCGCGGCGAGCTATTTGCG
>DYEX01000045.1 GCA_020725525.1 Desulfovirgula sp. | reverse complement strand
TTGGTAATTGTCCCGCCACCCCTCGGGGGAATACCACCGTTTCCCGGCTGCTTCTACCACGGTCAGGGGAGAGGCAAAAACCGTGTCCAGCACCTGCACCTGCTCATCGGTAAGATTCCAGGTCCTGTCGCAGCCGAACATCCGGGCCGTCTCGTCCGCCGTCAGGCTTCGCCGGTCGTAGGCCCCGGCCACGTCCCGAAAAGCCTGGACGTAGGCCGCCGCCGCTTGACGGCAGCCGGCCATATCGCGGCTTTGGCAGGCTTCGTTAAACCATGCCTCCACCTCACCAATGGCAGCGAACAGTTCCGGCCTTTCCGTCCTGGCCCACCGCAAGGCTTCGGCAATGCAGGTCTTTTGTGCCTGCTTCATGGCCTCCCGGAACATGGCTTCGGTTTTGTTTCTCCATTGCAGCCAGGCCGCCACTTCGTCCCGCCGCCGCTTCAGTTCGGCCAGCAGGGGCCGGGCCTCCGGGTGGACTTGAGAGGGAGGCCAGGGCAGTTTCACCCGCAACTGGCCGTTCTCTATGTGAAGGGCAACGCCGTGCCCGACCAGCTGGTTGACTAACTCAGAAGGGCAAATCACCAGCATCACCCTCCCAACCCGGGTCAATATGGCCCTCTTTCACCTTCTCTCCTAAGAACATTCCCTTGGCCCCCTTGGCACTGTTAGCTTCAGGCCTTGATTCTGTAGGGCTGGAAGGTTCTAAGTCAAGGAGGCCATGTGGCCTTCTTAGTTCGTGCCCTGAATCCTGCGCCATTATTGGGCTGGAAGGAAGAGTGTCAAGAGTGCCATGTATGGCCCTTGGGGATTCTCGTTCATCAGTGCCATGTTGGCCGCCATGACCCAACCGGAATACCCAAGTGTTTCCTATTTTTTGGGATTTAATCCCGGCCTTGGCCTTAGCCCGCTTAAGGGTCCGCTCCGCGATCCCAAGTCTGCGGGCCTCTTTGAAAACCGTTTTACTGTCCACCGGCCCTGCAGCCAGAAGATCCAGCAAAAAAGCTTCGGCTTCTTCCAGGGCCGACTTTTCCTCAGTGGCTTGTTCCGGCTTCAATATTTCAGCCGCAGTGAGTTCAGAAACCCCTGTCCATTGAAAACCGTCGGGACCGATGGTGTAACCGAGAGATGGACCGGCGGCAGCCAAGGAAGACTTAATATGTACCACCGCCCGGGCCTGTGGATTCTCCGGGTCCTGGCCGACCAGGAGAATGCTCCTGGCGGCAGCCGCGAAGTCGATGCTACCCAATCCTCTGTAAATCGCCCGGTCCTGCTGGCCCTTGCCCAGGTGGCGGATACAAAGCACTGCACAGTTAAACTCTTCAGCCAGCCCGGCCAGTTTCGCCAGCACCGGCCGCACTTCATTAGCCCGGTGCATGTCCACTCCAGCCCCCAGGTACGCCTGGAGTGGATCTATAATTAGAAGCGCAGGCTTAACTGCAACCAGCGCACTTCGTAACACACCCACGTCAGCCAGGGTGACGGCCTCTGGCATCTCTCCACCGTTTTGCTGGCCGGTAAGGACGAACACCCGGGAAACGTCCGCCCCAGCCTTGTCCAACCTGGGACGTAGGGTATCAGCAAGACCATCTTCCGCCGAGAGATAGAGGACGTTGGCAGGTTCTCGCGCCTGCTCGGGTATGCCGTCCTGCCCAGGGAATGGCCAACCCCGGGTGACTATGGCCGCCAGGGCCAGGGCCAACCAGGTTTTGCCTAACCCCGGGTCGCCTTCAAGGATTGTGAGCTTCCCTCCGGGAATATACGGTTTCCAAAGCCAGTCAACTTCCACGGGGGCCACATCAGCCAGCCGGACCAGCACAGGAATCGGCGTTACTGTTTCAGGATCCCGGCCCTGTTCGCTCTCGGCCAACAACTCCGCCTGCTCCTGGTCGGTGAGTATGTCGCTCAATCGCTGGGTCAAGCGCCCCACCCCCAGTTACGAGCAAAGCGCAGGGCTTCGACCCGGCGGGCTAGGTCCCTCGATACCAGCTCATCCAGGACGTGCTCCAAAACTGGTTGGATGTGGACCAGGCCGCTCAACTGCCTATAATCTTCAAAGGTCCGCAGGCTTCGGAAAATGCACCGGTAAAGCAGGGCTAACCGCCGGTAAGTTTCGTCCACCCGGGCCGCAAAAGCCCTTTCAAGCTCCCGCTCGCGGGCCGCTTCCTCGACCCTGCGCCGGGCCTCCGGGGTGGCGGGCCTGTTCACCGGCAAGTTGAAATCGCGGGCAATCAATTGGGCCGCTTCAATGGGCTTCAGTTTCATCAGCCGGCTCACCAGGTCCACCGCGTCACCGCGAACGCCGCACCCAAAACAGCACCAGCGGTTGTCGGGAAAAACGTAGAAGGAAGGGTTATGGTCGGGGTGGAAGGGGCACCTGGTCACCCACCGGTTGCCGCTCTTGCGAAGCTCCAACCCATATTGCCGGGCTATGTCTATCAGGGGAATTTCCTTAGTCAGCTGGAAAATATCGTGAGAACGTGCTATACTATGCATAAAGAACATCGCCTCCGTAAAGCTTGTCCCGTGTCTCCTTTCCGTCCGCCCGGCCTGCCCGCCGGGATTTTCATTTTTCAATGCCCTTCTCCGCCTCCATTTCCAGCCAGCGCCGCAGGGAATCTCGCGGAATACGAAAAGCCCGTCCCAGGCGAATACATGGAATTCTCTTAGCCCGGCAAAGCTCCCGAATCCGGGCCTGGCCGTAGCCGGTAATTTCGGCAACCTCTTTAACCCCCAGAGTCAGCGGAAGTTTATCCCAGGCCGTAATCATCGTTGTGCCCCCTAACGGTCCACCCCGGCTTCGTCCGTTTCCAGCCAGCGCACCAACTCGGAAACAGGGATGACCCACTTTTTGCCGATTCGTTTTCCTCGTAGCCGCCCGGAAGCTAGCTCAGCGTAAATCGTATTCCGGCCCACCCCCGTCAAGTCCATAGCCTCCACTGGGCTGACGGCTATCTTGCCCAGTTGCCTGGTAACTTCCGCAACAGTTTTTTTGTCCACGATGACCCCTCCCATCCCTTGTGGTTTTGCTCGTTCCCATGATATAATAACCGTGACGAATGGGGACATTTCTCGGGCCTTGTGCGGCAAGGGCTTCCGGGCACGGGGCGGGAGTAAAAACCACGAAACCCGCGCCGTTACTGGGATTCAGCCCTGTCAATACCCTTTTTGAAAAAATGGGGGAATTTCTATGAAACCGTTGAGGAGTTTATATGCAGTTGCAGAGGTTATGTTTGGAGGTTATGAGAAGGTTTACAGGGAAGGAGATACCTTTATCTGTGAGGGGCCGGAATTTCCGCCCCAGGTGCAGGCCATTCCTGAAGGGTTCTGGAAGCAGGTCCGGCAACTACACTTTGCCCTGCATGACGGCAGGGACGGCCTGGTTTGCGATTTCCTGAAGCGGTATGGCGCAATTCCCGGGAAGGAAGAAGAGATTAGAGGAAACACAATGCCCATCAGGATACTGGAAGCAGCCCTTGGCTATTTCGCCATCCTGGTTTCCCTGTTCGACAACACCACCAAGGGGAGTATGGGATACGTCCGGGAAGTGCTGGGCGGGAATATCAGCAGTCCTCTCCCCTGGGGCATATCCCTGCCCCGGAACGGCTTTGTGCCCTACCTGTTTTTTTACGACCCGCCCTACCATTCAGACGGTCATTACCGGCTACCCGAAAATGACGGCATGCTTCAGGAAGAGGTTTACAGGGCCATCCTCACTGCCGTTGAAGAGTGGCTTCGCCGCATCCCGTGGAGAATTATCACCCTGGGCGCCGGGAAAGGGCCTGTTCATCATGCCTGGGGTTTTCAAGCTGGCGATTGGTTTCAGGCTGCCATGCTGTCCTGGTACCTGGAGAAGGTTGCCTGCCTCGATTTGTGCACGTGTGGATGTGGCCGCCCGGCTTTGCCCGGCAGGAAATATGCCAGTAACCAATGTGCCGACCGTCACCGGAAGAGACAACAGCGAGAGCGCAAAGGGGAGATAAGAAAGTTTTGTCCCACCTGCGGGCAGGTCCTTTCGGATTCTGAAGCAAGAAGAAGGGTTGGACAAAAGCACCCCGGCCATAATCCTCCGCCGGGGCTTCCGTACGCCTTATAAACCCGCCAGCCCTTGTCCTGCCTGGGTTGGCGGGCCTATTGTCGTACGACAATCTTACGACAATCCACTTGAAAAAGTGCTGAAATAATGGGTGTTACCTGAAACTTCCACAACCAGCAAAGCCGCATAAAATAAGGCTTTTGACTTTAGCTGACGTTAGCTGAAACTCACTCCGCTAATCTCACATTCAAGAGGTCGCTGGTTCGAAACCAGCCGTGCCCACCAGAAAAATCAAGGCCTCCGGGGATCGGGGGCCTTGATTAAAGCAAAAGTTTACGGCAATTTTATAGCAATGCGAACACACCTGGTTTGATACCAGGTCTTATTTTTTGCAGCCCTGCTCACGCAAAACTTTACTACAAGAAAACGTCAGCCATGATAAGAACGGAAAAAACCAGGTCATGCAGGGCTCTGAACACAAGCGCAAAAACCAGAGGGTGCTCCGGCTGATGCGCAAGAGTTCCATAACTTCCTTGGCTTTCATAGTTAAGTATACTATATCCAAATAAACAGGCCTGTCAATGATTTATAGAATTTGTGGACTATATTAAATTTTCGGTAATAATAAAACTCTTGCCGTGGAAACATATATGTAATGAAGACAATTCCTCAGGAGTGATGAGCGTGGAAGAATATATTCGTTCCCGGGTTCCCTGGAGTACCGAACCAAGCCTGAAGAGCAAAACCGAGGAAGTGGGCATAGATTTTGACGAATTTATTGAAGGGCTAAAAGATGGAAAAAGCGATGCCGAGATGGCAGCTGAATTTGGTGTGACGGAAAAACTAATTTACCATTTGCGCGACCATTTCGAACGGTATGGACTTGGTTCCATTATGGGACAGGATTAGGGAGGTGGTTTTTACCCCACCTCCCTGGCAAACTACCGGATCAGGTTCTGCCCGGCAAGCAGAATCATCTGCCGGACCATATTACCGCCCAGTTTGCCACCGATTCGTCCACCTACAGCGCCGCAGGCCCGGGAGCTCAAGTCTCCCCAGTAACCATTTTTAATCCGGGGAGTAAGCCCCAGTTCCTGAGCAATTTCGTACTTCATTTGATCTAGAATACGGTTCCAGTTCTGGGGAGTGGCCGCTCTTTCTCCGATATGCAACGGGTATCCCAATTCGCTGGCTATTTCGTACTTTAATACATCCAGACGGGATTCCGCTGCCGGTACCAATAATTTGTTTTGGCGATTTGGCAAGCGGCAACACCTCCTTAACAGTATTGTTCCCACCGGAATATAGATACATTCCGTTAGTTTAAGGGAGAAATGGAACCCTGCCCTTTGCGAAAAAGGTCCTGGGTCAGACATTTTTTCATTTGACCCAGGACCCTGGTATTTTATGTTAAAAAATTTCGCAGCACTTTCCACCCACATAAGAGACGGGTTATGCTATAATAGACGAATATAAAAAGGGCAAGAATCGAGGAGGGATGTATTCTGTATCCAGAAAGATTTGCCAGGTTTGGTCTTACCTTCGATGATGTTCTGCTCATTCCAGCAAAATCCGATGTGTTACCTGGAGATGTGGACACCACCACCTATCTCACCCGGAATATCAAACTTAATATCCCCTTGATGAGTGCCGCCATGGATACGGTGACCGAATCCCGCATGGCCATTGCTATTGCCCGGGAAGGCGGGATCGGGGTAATTCATAAAAACATGTCCATTGAACGACAGGCCCTGGAAGTAGACCGGGTTAAACGGTCGGAACACGGGGTAATCTCTGATCCCATTTTTCTGTCCCCGGAAAGCCCCATTAGCGAAGCCCTGTTATTAATGGAACGCTACCGCATTTCAGGGGTACCGGTAACCGAGAATGGTAAACTGGTGGGTATCCTGACCAACCGGGATCTGCGTTTTGAGAGAGATTTCAGTAAACCGGTAGGGGAAGTAATGACGCGGGACAACCTGGTTACCGCTCCGGTGGGGACAACCCTGGAACAGGCAAAGGAAATTTTACGGCGGCACAAGGTAGAAAAATTGCCAATTGTGGATGAAGAATTCAACCTGCGGGGGCTAATAACCATCAAGGATATCGAAAAAGCGCGCCAGTATCCTTTATCGGCCAAGGACAAAAAGGGACGGCTTCTGGTGGCGGCGGCGGTGGGCGTCAGCGCCGATACGGAAGAACGTGCCGACGCCCTGGTTCGTGCCGGTGTGGACGCCATTGTGGTGGATACCGCCCACGGCCACAGCAAGGGAGTACTGGAAACCGTGGCCAGGATCAAGCGCAAATATCCCGATGTGGCCGTGATTGCCGGTAATGTAGCCACTGCGGAAGGAACACGGGATCTCATCCGTGCCGGCGCCGATGCGGTTAAGGTAGGTATTGGTCCCGGTTCTATCTGTACCACCCGGGTGGTGGCCGGGGCAGGAGTACCTCAAATTACCGCCATTTATGAATGTGCCCAGGAAGCTATGGCCCACAATACCCCCATTATTGCCGACGGCGGGATTAAATATTCCGGGGATATCACCAAGGCCATTGCCGCCGGAGCGGATGTGGTGATGATCGGCAGCCTGTTTGCCGGAACGGAAGAAAGCCCGGGAGAAATTGAAATCTACCAGGGACGCAGTTATAAGGTCTACCGGGGAATGGGTTCCCTGGGAGCCATGAAGGAAGGCAGCAGCGACCGTTACTTCCAGGAGAGACAGCTCAAGCTGGTTCCGGAAGGAGTGGAGGGGCGGGTACCATACCGGGGACCCCTGGCAGAGACAGTTTTTCAGCTGATCGGTGGTTTGCGGGCCGGAATGGGCTACTGTGGTTGCAGGAATATCCACGAACTGAAGACCAAAACCAGGTTTATGCGCATTACACCGGCCGGCTTGCGGGAAAGTCATCCCCACGATGTGGTTATTACCAAGGAAGCTCCTAACTATAGCTTAAAGTAAACGAAAAAACCTCTTCCACCAGCGGGAGAGGTTTTTTGCTCCTGCTTTTGTCCTTTATTTTTACTGCCGCGGAAAGAACACCCCTTCCCGCATAAAGAGCATTTGCTTAAATAGCTCGACGTCTTTCTGGGGTACCCGTTTGCCATAACGAACCATGAGTACATTGGCTATGTGTTCTAAAATATCCGGATCATCGGTAAGCTCCTTTTGCATTCCCACCGAGCCAAATAGTTTGGTCAGCATTTTTTGATATTGCCATACATCAAGGCCCGTATTACGCAAATCCCAGTGCCAGCAAAACTCTATGGTGATAACAATATATTCCTCCATTAACGGATTGCTAAAGGCCAGCTCCAGTAACTTCCGTGCCAGCTTGTATTCACGCCAGTCCGGGCTGACTTCAATAGCTCCCAACTCCAACACCCGTGGGTGCTTGCTCCAGCGGCTGTGACGATCCGGTAGTAAGAAAGTGACATAACCAACCACGGTGGACCCTACGCGTGCAATGTAAACCATGCCTTCGGGTAGCTCGGCAATTTCCTTGAGGGCAAATTTTTGTTTTTCCGGCTGGCGAAAATTGGTTAATCCTGCATCGAAGGTTAACATGTCCAGGTAATCACCTCTGATAGGACCTTCCAGAAAAGCTGCCCCGTGGGGAGTAATTACCTGGAACATATTTCCTATCTCCGCACAGGCAGTGCTCATGATGTTCACCTCCGATGTTTTTTGCTCGGAATCGCCCTCTAACCGTTCAGGATTATATTTGACCATTCAACGCAGCGGCAAAGACTCTACCTGCTTCCTGTATATGGCCGTTCAGGATTGTATCCAACCATTTAACCCCTTAATTCAACCGTTTACTTTATCCAATTATACCCTACCTGTCATCTGGCTGACAATAGAAATTTTTCTGTAGAAAGATGCAGGAAAAAAGTGGTAATCATTAGCATATACTTGCAGGAAAAACAATATGTGTCAGGGAATAGATACAGTATTTCTCAGATGTTAGGAAGAAAGGTGGTCTTTTTGCCATGGAAGGAAAACTCTATTCCCTGACCGACGTTTTAAAGAAAACACTGTTTTTCTTTGATTCTTTAACCGTAGCTGAACTAACCCCCTACGTGCATAAGCGAATGATGCGTGATTTTACCTCCTCCCAGGTGGAAGAAAAGGTTGTACTTTGTTTGCGCCAGCATCCCTGCTTTTTTGTGGATAACCGGAATGCCTGGCATCTGGATCTGGAGGGAAACCGGGAAAATGACGCTTTTTATTCCTTGTTGCTCAAACGCCAGAAACCAATGAGTTTAAAGGAGCTTAAAGGTGCAGGGTCGTGGGGTAAAAGTAAGAAAAACAGGCGTTTGGTTGCCGAGGAAGCCAGTCTCATTTCCGATGGGCGCTTTATTCAACTGGACAACGGTTACTGGGGGTTGACGGAATGGGAGGTGGAAGCCGGCCAGTATGCCCTGAAACATCTGGTGATCAAGGCTTTAAAAACCCATCCCCAGGGTTTAAGCCTGCAGCAGATTTATGAGATGGTCAATGCCTGGCGCCCCACCACGTTGAGTGCCATTGAGGGGGTGCTCAGGAAGTTTCCCTATTTTGAGCTGTTGGGTGAGGGGGTATGGACGTACAACCCCAGTGTACAATCGGCTTATGAGGCCTTAACTAAACGCTACCTGGCCGCTTTGAACGGGCAAAAGGCCCGCTGGCACCGGGACCGGGAACGCTGGCGCAAAAAGATCAGTACGCTGGAACAGCAATTGCAGGAGATTAACGCTGCCTACCGGGAAGCAGCCGCGGCCCTTGCCCAGCGCGCGGAGGAAGTGTCCCAGCATGAATACCTGGTGACCCAGATGGCGGAAAAGGATTTGCTCCTTTCCTTACGAAAGAAAGAAATTTTGCGTTACCGGGAGCACATCACCAGGCTGGAGGCCAAAGCCAATAGCATTTTACATCAATGTCGTCTTTGGGTGAAGCGGGCCCGGGACAGCGAACAGGAAATCGCCCAGTTGCGCCAGGCGCTGGCCAAGAACCAGGCCAGCCTGGAAACAATGTTTACCAAATTGCAGCAGTATAAGGAGCGGGACCGGGAAAATAAAAACAAGTTGGCTGAACTCAAGGAACAGCATGCCACCAGGGTGGCCGAACTGCAGACGGAAATTGTAGAACTCAGGCAGAAACTGGAACGAATGCAGGAGCTGGCTCTGCAGGAAGAGCGGCAGCTGCGGGAGGAGATCAGCGTCTTAAGTAATGACTTGAAGGAGGCCCTGGAAAAGGGGGAGGAGGCGCAACGTTCTCTGCGCTTTACCCAGAAGGAACTACAGCGCTGCCAGGAGCAATACCGTCGCCTGCAGGGTAGTTTGAAAAATCCTCTGGTCAGGCTGGCCATACGGTTTTGTTCCTGGTTTGGGGGACCGACAGGGCAGCCCATTTAAAGACGGGGGCCGCACCGGATGTGGTGGGCCCCAATTTTACGCCTAAATGTTCTACAGCAACCCGCTCCTGAAAACCCCACAGTCCTGTGCCGTGGATCGAGCGGACGTTTTGAGAAGGCGAGTACTGGTTACATAGTCCTGATGCGGGACCAAAATAAACTGTACGGGTGGTCAACCTCACGCGGCGAACGGCTCCGCCCGATGGTTCAGCCCTGGTTTTCAGGTAGGGGCAAACTTCAACCGCTTTTTACTTAGCATTGTGCCGTGGATCGAACGTGGATCAACTGCTAGAGCGATAAAATATGGTCGATATTTGGTATAATTGAAGCACAGAGGGAAAACGAACCCCCTGTCTGAAACATAGAACACTATGCCGTGTTCTACCCAAAATTCGGCATAAGTTAATTACCTGAGCTCAAAAACATTTTTTCCGGGGGAACTATTAATGAAAAAAATCCTGGTAGCCGACGATGAGGTTAAGATCAGAGAATTGGTGCGTATGTATCTGGAAAAAGAAGGCTTCAGGGTGGTGGAGGCCGCCGATGGAGCTGCTGCTTTGGATTATCTTGCCCGGGAGCATTTTGATCTGGTGATTCTTGATCTTATGATGCCCAATACCGATGGCTGGACGGTATGCCGGGAGATCCGCAAGCGGGATAACCCGGTGCCCATCATTATGCTCACCGCCCGGGGGGATGAGATTGACCGGGTGCTGGGGCTGGAACTGGGGGCCGATGATTATGTGGTTAAACCATTTAGCCCCCGGGAACTGGTGGCCCGGGTGAAAGCGGTTCTACGCCGTTCTGGCGGGGAGAAAAACGGTCCTGAGGTTCTTGTTTATGACGGGTTGACCATCGACCCCTCTTCCCGGAAGGTAGAAGTCAACGGGCAGGTAGTTAACCTTACTCCCAAGGAGTACGACTTGCTTTATGTGATGGCCCTATCCCCGGGCCGTGTATTCACCCGGGAACAGTTGCTGGAAAAAGTCTGGGGTTATGATTTTTTTGGTGAAATGCGGACGGTGGATACCCATATTACCAGGCTGCGGGAAAAGTTGTCCCGTGTTCCGGGATCACCCCAGTACATTGTCACCGTATGGGGTGTGGGTTATAAATTTGAGGTGAACAAATGAAGCTGCGGGGAATTGTAGGCAAACTCTGGCTGGCCATGCTGGTTCTGGTGGTAGGGGTTTTGGGGTTATCCGCGCTGATCCAGGCCGGCATCCTGGAAAAAATCTATTACGAACAGCAAACGGCCAGGTTGGTGGTACAAGGGGAAAGACTGGCGGAGATCCTGGTAGAACAGCAGGATCCCAATCTGGCGGCCCGGCAGGTGGACTTGCTCGCCCGGTTGATGAATGCCAGCGTGATGGTGGTTGACCCCCGGGGGCTGGTAGAGCACTGGCAGGCCATGGGGATGGGCCGCATGATGCCCCACATGGGGGGAGCCCCCTGGTCCAGGGGTGGCCGGGGTCAGGGATCGCCCTGGCGAGGTGGAGCAAGTAATGAGCAATCCTCCCAGTCCCGGTTTGGCCAGGAGGCAATGGATGGTGCACCCTGCCCCACACCGCCTGCCAGTCGCGGTGAAGGGGGGAGTCTGGCCGCCATGTTGCCCTTTGACCGGGAACAGATCCAGCGGGTGCTGGCCGGTGAAAGGGTTGTGCGCCGGGAATATAACCCCTTTTTTAATGCCGATGTGGTGGTAGCCGGCATCCCCCTGCAAAAGGAAAAACAGGTCTTTGGAGCGCTATTCATTCATGCTCCGGTGGCTCCCCTGGCCGCAAACCTTAAGGCCCTGCAGCAATCCAGCCTTTATGCCCTGGCCCTGGGGGCTTTAATGGCTACCTTGCTCGGCCTCCTTCTCTCCCGCACCCTGGCCAGGCCTCTGGTGGAAATGAATCGGATTGCCCGGGCCATGGCCCAGGGAGATTTTACCCGCCAGGTGACGGTGCGTTCCAGGGATGAAATCGGGGCCCTGGCCCAGTCACTTAACACCCTTTCCCGGGAATTGCAGGAAAAAATATCCGCTTTGCAAAAGATCGACGCAGCACGCAAGGAATTTGTGGCCAACGTTTCCCACGAGCTGCGCACACCCCTGACCATCATGCAGGGTTATACCGAGGCCATCCTGGACGGCCTGGCCCGGGATGAAAGCCAGCGCCGGGAATACCTGCAAAATATACTGGAAGAAATTTTACGCCTGCGCCGCCTGGTGGATGACCTCCTGGACCTGCGCCGCATGGAATCAGGGCGGATCACCCTGCGCAAACAGCCGGTGGATATGAAAGCGCTCGTTAACCAGGTGGTGGAACGGTTTGCCGGCGTGGCCGGGGAAAAGGGTACACTCCTGGGGGTTCATTTGCCGGATGATTTGCCGCCGGTTTGCGGCGACGGCGACCGCCTGGCCCAGGTGCTATATAACTTGATTGATAATGCCCTGAGGGTTACGCCTGCCGGTGGCCGGGTGGAAGTTGCGGCCCGGCAGGCGGCCGGCAAGGTGGAGGTGGCCGTAAAAGATACGGGACCGGGGATTCCGGCTCATGAAATACCTCTCATTTGGGAACGGTTTTACAAGGGTGACCCCTCCCGCCGGCGGGCTGGGGGCGGAAGCGGCCTGGGCCTGGCCATTGCCAAACAGATCATCGACCTGCATGGCGGGGAGATTAAAGTGGACAGCGAACCGGGACAAGGAGCTACCTTTACCATTACCCTGGAAGCCGCTATGATGGATACATGAAAAACTGCTGATTATAAGACGTTTCGCAAAACCCACAAAAATGCATAAGTGGCGCGTTATCCCACTCGCCGGCCGGATATTTGGCGAAATGATCGAAAAAGAGGGCTGGTACCCTTTGTGTACAAGCCCTCTTTTTACTCGGGTTTTAACTGCCGGTGGAGGGCGCGGGGTTGGGGTTACTGTTCCAGTAACCGCCCATCATCCCCCAGCCGGGACCCCTCCCCCAACCGCCCCTCCCGCCCATGGGGCCGAAACCGGGGCAGACGCCCGGGCCGTACCCGGCAAAACGGTCGGGATTTTCGGCAAAGAATTTCTGCCTGGCGTCCAGGTTGGCCTTGATTTGCTCGCCCTGTTCCGGGGTGAGCCGGCCATATTCCACGTACTTGTCTATCATTTGCTTTCTCAGGTTGATTATTTGCTGGTGCAGGGTGCTCAACTCTTTGGCCTGCTCCGGAGTGAGGGCGGCGGATACCGTGGCTGCCAAAGCCGGGACGGCCATGGCCAGGACCAGGACGGTGGCCAGGATGATTACCAGCTTCTTTTTCATGGGATTCACCTCCTTGAGCTGGAATTCTTATCTGGGCTTATTATACCCTTCAATTATCACAAAGTCGTTGGGAAACTGTTACGATTTTGTTACAAAGAATAAATCTAATGATCAGCATCAAGAAAAGAAATCATTCTTCTCAAGACAGTTGTGTTATAATTCTGGCATCAGAGTGGTTAAACGAGGTGTAAAACGTGGCAGACAAAGCGGTGATTTTAACCGGCGGGGTGTCCAGGGAAGGGATTGCTTTAGATCCCCTGACCAGGAAAATTTACCTGGAGCTCACGGAACCAAGTTTGGAAGATAACCGGGCCGATGTGGACAGGCTGGCAGCGGCTTTGGAGAAGTTATTGGGGCCGGTAGTTGTACCCCTGGTGGCAATGCGCCGCATTCCCACTGTTTTGCGGGATGCGGACTGGCGGGTCACGGTCACAGTGGGGGCGGGGGTTCCCGGGGTGTGGAACCTGGTGGATGTGGAGCCCGGAGATACCGTCAAACGCCATTACGGCCTGGCCGTAGATATCGGCACGACCACCGTAGTGGTTTACCTGGTGAACATGCACGACGGGCGAATTATGGGCACGGCAGCGGATTACAACGGGCAGGTTGGCCTGGGGGAGGACATCCTCACCCGCATATACCTGGCGGGCACGCCCGGGGGCCTGGAGCAATTGCAACGGGCCATCCTCGATACTCTGAACGGTTTGATCAGGCGGTTAACTGGCGAGCATGGACTGGCCGGGCGCGAGATCAGCGCCGTTACCGTGGGTGCCAACAGCACCATGGTCCATCTGTTTCTGGGGCTTGACCCCTCCCGCATTTGCATGGCCCCGTACATTCCGGTGGCAAATAACCCGGGCCTTGTACCGGCCGGTGAACTGGGACTGGAGATCAATCCCCTGGCACCGGTTTACTGCCTCCCTTCCGTGGGCAGTTATGTGGGCGGGGACGTTGTTGCCGGCGTACTGGCCAGTGGTTTACACCTTCAGCCCGAACTCTCTTTGTTTGTAGACATTGGCACCAATGGGGAAATTATTATGGGCAACCAGGACTGGCTGGTGGGGTGCGCCGGGGCCGCCGGGCCGGCTTTGGAGGGAGGTGTGGCTGAGTGCGGCATGCGTGCCGAGCCGGGGGCAGTGGACAGCGTGTCTATTGACCCGGATAGCGGGGAGGTGCGCTACACAACCATTGGCGGTGCGCCACCGGTGGGTATTTGCGGTTCCGGGCTGGTGGACTGCCTGGCCGAGCTGTTGCTGGCGGGTATCATCGACCGGGCGGGGCGTTTTAAGGACGGGCGGTCGGAATTCGTGGTGGTGCCTGCGGCGCAATCGGCTACCGGTAAGGACATTGTGGTTACCCAGGTGGACATCAACAATCTCATGCGCACCAAGGGGGCGGTTAATGCCGCCCTGGAATTGTTGCTGGAAAGTGTGGGCTGCGATCTTTCCGGGATCAGCCGCTTCTATGCCGCCGGCGCCTTCGGCCAGTACCTGCACCTGGAGTCGGCCATCACCATCGGCCTTTACCCCGATTTACCCCGGGACAAAATGGTACGCCTGGGCAACGCTTCGGGAGAAGGGACACGGCTGGTGCTGCTTTCAAACGAGAAGCGCCGGGAAGCCGAGGCCATTGCCCGCAATATCACTTACTTCGAGCTGAACGCCAGCCAGGTCTTTATGAACAAATTCGTGGGTAGCAAATTTCTGCCCCACACCAACCTGGACTATTTCCCCACGGTGAAGGCAAAGTTAATTGAACGGGGACTGGTGGATGGTTAGAGTGTTAAATATTTGACACCGGCGGCAAAGGGGCCGGGATACAATTGGTGGAAACAATAGATATGGAGGGGTTTTATCATGCCGGACTGCCTGATTTGTTGCGGTATCCTGCGCCGGGAACTGGAGCAGATGTTTGCGGAACACGCCGGAGGCAGCGACCGTAATGTTAAAAGAATTTACCTGGAGCCGGCGCTGCATGTGGACCTGGTTAAACTAAAAGAGGCACTGGCTGGCGCCCTTGCGGATGTGGTGGGTGAGGGTGGTAGCCCCTTTCTGGTGTACGGTCGGTTGTGTCATCCGGAAATAGAATCCCTGGCGGGGGAGTATGGGGCCTCAGTAGCATCGGCTGATAATTGCATTCAAATGTTGCTGGGAGAGGATATGGCAAGGATTGATGCTGAGGCAAGGACGTTTTACCTGACGCCCGGTTGGCTGGAAAACTGGAAGCAAATATTCATCAAAGGGCTTGGTTGGGATAGCATTGATGCACGTCAGAATTTCGGCATTTATGAACGTGTATTGTTTCTGGATACGGGGGTAATGCCGTTCGAAGAGGAAAAAATCCTCGAGTTTTTCGATTATACCCAGGTGCCCGTGGAAGTCCGCCGGGTAGGATTGGAGAACCTGCACCAGCTCATCCAGGTCATATTGAAGGAGACTGGTCCGGGTGTTTACTGAAGAACTGCGGGAATTTGCCCGGAATTTACACTTGTCTGCGATGTGAACGGCACCGGTTGCAGGGGAAGACCATTGTTTCAGGTACAACTCAGGGCACCGGAAGTGGCGGGCAGTAAGTGATATCGCCATGTGTTGCGAGCTTGCATATACTGGTCAACAAAAAGGCTATATTAACAGCAGGACCTTTTATCAGGGAAAAAGGGGAGAAAGTAAGTTGATTTACTTTGATAATGCCGCCACATCCTGGCCCAAGCCGCCGGAAGTGCTGGTGGCCATGGAGCATTGCCTGCGGAAAGTGGGAGCCAACCCGGGCCGGGCGGGGCACAAGCTGGCCCTGGCAGCCAACCGCCTGGTTGACGAAACGAGGAAGGAACTGGCCGCGCTGTTCAACATTCGCAATCCCGACCGGATCGTATTTGGCTTGAATGCCACTGAAGCGCTGAACCTGGCCATCAAGGGGATGTTGAAGCCCGGAGATCATGTGGTCACCAGTTCCATGGAGCACAATTCGGTTATCCGGCCGCTTCATACCTTACAGGAGCGGGGGATAGAGGTGACCAAGGTGCCCTGCGACCATACCGGGGCCATCCGGGTGGAAGATGCGGCCGCCGCCATTCGGCCTGATACCGTAGCCATTATCATTACCCATGCCTCTAATGTAACCGGCACCATCATGCCTGTGGCCGAAATCGGCCGCCTGGCCCGGGAAAAGGGATTACGTTTCATTGTGGACGCGGCCCAGACCGCAGGGGTGCTGGAAATCGACGTTGAGGCGATGCACATTGACCTGCTGGCTTTTCCCGGCCACAAAAGTCTGTTGGGCCCGCCTGGAACGGGGGGATTATATGTCGCCGAGGGGGTAGAGCTGACACCGTTGAAGGAAGGGGGTACCGGCAGCCACTCCGATGTACCCGGCCAGCCGGATGTATTACCAGAACGTTACGAAAGCGGTACCCTGAACACGGTTGGCCTGGCCGGCCTGGGGGCGGGGGTTAAATTCATACGCCGGGAAGGAATGGAGAAAATCCGGCGGCACGAACAGGAATTGACCAGGCAGTTTCTGGAGGGGCTGAAGAAAATTCAGGGCATAAAGGTATACGGTCCCGGAGATGTGGCCCGTCAGGTACCGGTAGTCTCCTTTGCCGTAGAAAAACGTCCGGCAGGCGATATCGGGGCCATTCTCGATCAGAGGTACAACATTGCCTGCCGGGCCGGACTGCACTGTGCTCCGGACGCCCACCGTACACTGGGAACTTTTGAGCAAAAGCTGGTTCGTTTCAGTTTTTCGTATTTTAACCGGCCCGACGAGGTGGAGTATGCCCTGAAGTGCCTTTTAGAGATTGTGGAGAAAAACATTCCCGCACCCGACGGCAGCACCGGCTGCGGGTGCTAGTGGACTTCGAAAAGGGGGGACCGTAAAATGTATGGTTCCCCCGGAATACTTCAATCCGCTTAAGGCACGGCGTTGTCCCGCTCACTCCTATACTCCGCGCCTACAGCACCACGGTTCACTTCGGGCCGCCCAGCACTCACTGAAAAAGCTATACTGGAAAAACCAGCATTTACTGCTTGTTACAGCAGCCTTAGTAAGAGCATCATAGTTCAGTGAGTGCTGGGTTACCGGCGTTCCGCAAAATCGTTCGCTCTAGACAACGCCGTGCCTTAAGAGTTAACAATGCGGTTTAACTGAACATTTGTGATAAATTAATCCTTTACGTTGGACTGGATCCACTCTACGATGGTTTCCAGAGGTGTGCCGGGGGTAAACAGCTCCTTGACCCAGCCGCCCTCCTTAAGGGCCTTTATATCATCCTCCGGGATGGTGCCTCCTCCGATAACAATGATATCATCTGCACCGTTTTCCCTGAGCAACTGGGTAACCCTGGGGATCAGGGTCATGTGGGCCCCGGAAAGAATGCTCAAACCCACCACATCCACATCCTCCTGGATGGCGGCTTCTACGATTTGTTCCGGCGTCTGGTGCAAACCGGTATAGATTACCTCCATACCGGCGTCCCGCAGCGCGCGGGCAATAACCCGGGCACCACGGTCGTGGCCGTCAAGGCCTGGTTTGGCAACCAGTACTCTAATCTTTCTGGCCATATATTCTTGCCCTCCTTAATCAGTCAAGTTTTCGATAGTGTGAAGAAGATTGCCTTGTTGCCGTTAAAACGTTGGCTTCTCCTTGTATTCTCCAAACACTTCCCGCATGACCTGGATGATTTCCCCCTCGGTGGCATAGGCCCGCACGCAGTCCAGGATGTAAGGAATGACATTTTCCGTCCCCTCACAGGCCCGGCGCAGGGCTTCCAGGGTTTCCTGGACCCGGATATTGTCGCGCTCCCGGCGCAGTTTTTGCAGCCGGGCCACCTGTTCCTGTTCGATTTCGGGATCGATTTTTAAAATCTCGATTTCAAGCTTTTCGTCAGGATTGACAAATTCATTCACTCCCACCAGGATGCGCTGTTTGCTGTCAAGGGCCCGCTGATAACGGTAGGCGGCGTCGGCAATTTCCTGCTGGAAGAAGTTTTGCTCGATGCAGGCCAGGACGCCGCCACGCTTTTCGATCTCTTCAAAATATTTTTCCGCTTCTTCTTCCATCTTGTTGGTCAGAGCTTCGACGTAGTAAGAACCGGCCAGCGGATCGATCACATTGGACACCCCGGTCTCATAAGCCAGGATTTGCTGAGTGCGCAGGGCAATCTGGACGGCCTTTTCCGTAGGCAGGGCCAGCACCTCGTCCATGGAGTTGGTATGCAGGGACTGGGTACCGCCCAGTACAGCAGCCAGGGCTTCGTAAGCGGTGCGCACAATGTTGTTTTCCGGCTGCTGGGCGGTCAGGCTGCAGCCGGCAGTCTGGGTGTGGAAACGCAATAGCCAGGAGCGGGGGTCCCTGGCACCGTATTTTTCCTTCATCCGCCGTGCCCAGATGCGCCGGGCGGCCCGGTACTTGGCGATCTCTTCAAAGAAATCAATATGGGCATTAAAGAAGAAGGATAAACGGGGGGCAAATTCATCCACATTCAGCCCGGCCTTGATCCCGGCCTCCACGTAAGCAAAACCGTCGGCCAGGGTAAAGGCCAGTTCCTGTACGGCGGTGGAGCCGGCTTCCCGGATGTGATAACCGCTGATGCTGATGGTGTTCCATTTAGGGACGTGACGGCTGGCGTAGGCAAAGATGTCGGTGATCAGGCGCATGGAGGGTTCCGGTGGAAAAATCCAGGATTTCTGGGCAATGTATTCTTTCAGAATATCATTTTGGATGGTGCCCGTAAGCTGTTCCGGTCGCACTCCCTGTTTTTCTCCGGTAGCAATATACATGCACCAGATGACGGCAGCCGGGGCATTGATGGTCATGGATGTGCTTACCTTATCCAGGGGGATGCCGTCAAAGAGGGTTTCCATATCCTGCAGGGAATCAATGGCCACGCCTACCCGGCCCACTTCTCCCAGTGCCCGGGGATGGTCGCTGTCGTAACCCATGATGGTAGGCATGTCAAAGGCCACACTTAATCCCGTTTGCCCCTTTTCCAAGAGGTACTTATAGCGTTTGTTGGATTCTTTGGCCGTGGCAAAGCCGGCAAACTGCCGCATGGTCCACAACCTGCCCCGGTACATATTCCTGTAAACCCCCCTGGTAAAGGGGTATTCACCGGGGAACCCCAGATCCCGCTCATAGTCAAGATTCTCGATGTCCAGAGGAGTGTAGAGGTCTTTAACCTCCATGCCAGAAACGGTTTCAAACCGGCAGTCCCGGTCCTTCATCTGACAACGGGTTTGCCGCCACTTTTCCAGGCCCTCCTGGAGCTCTTTCAGCTGATCGTTCATTACGGTAATCCTCCTTTCCAGGATTGCTTGATTATATCCATGGCTGCCGAGTAAGGATCTAACTGGCGCTCCGCCACTTTTTCCAGCAGGTGTTCAAAACGTTCGTCCAGTTCCCGGGAAATCAGCTGATAGAGGTAGCGCTGAATTATTTCCGCCAGTTCCCGGCGCACCCTTTCCCTGTTTGCTCCGGCTTTGTTTTCCTTACGCCAGGCCTTGTGTCTTTTAATGGCTGCCCAGAGCTCTGGAATACCCTGGTGATCTATGGCAATGGTGGTGAGGACCGGAGGACGCCACCCGTTGACTAACGGGCTCAAGTCCAGCATGGTTTCAATATCGGTAACCATTTTGCCTGACCCACCCAGGTCAGCCTTATTGATGACGAAAATATCGGCAATTTCCATGATCCCTGCCTTGATGGTCTGGATGTGATCTCCCGCCTGGGGGGTAAGAACCACCAGGGTGGTATCCGCATGATGCATAATATCCAGTTCTGACTGGCCTACTCCCACGGTTTCCACCAGAATAACATCACAGCCAAAGGCGTCCAGCACCCTGATTACATCCCGCGTTGCCTGGGCCAGTCCCCCCAGGCTGCCACGGGTGCCCATGCTGCGGATAAATACTCCCCGGTCGGTAGCATGTTCCTGCATTCTGATGCGGTCGCCCAGCAGCGCTCCTCCCGAAAAGGGGCTGGTGGGATCCACCGCAATAATGCCTACCTTCAGAACCTCGCGGCGGATTTCCCTGGTCAGTTCGTCGACCAGGGAACTTTTGCCTGCCCCCGGGGATCCGGTAATGCCCACCACATGGGCCCGGCCGGTATAGGGATATATCTGCTGTAAAATATCCTTTTTTTCCGGTGCATCATTTTCAATCAGAGTGATTAACCTGGCCGCACTGCGCCGGTCGCCTTGAAGCAGTTTTTCTACCAGGTTGTTCATCAGATCCCCCCCTAATATTCAATGCCTTTTCGGGCCTCTACGCCGTCATAATAGGGATGGTTGATCAGGTGCATTTCGGTGACCACATCCGCTGCCTTGATGATTTTGGGATGGGCATACCGGCCGGTGAGGATCAACTCCACGTGGGGCGGCTTATTTCGAATCAGATCTAAAACCGCATCCAGAGGGATCAGGTCAAAATCAACAGCCACATTAATCTCATCCAGGACAACCAGGTCATAACTACCTTCCATGATCACCTTGCGGGCCATATCCAGACCCTGCCGGGCCAGGGCGATATCTTCCGGGGAAGGATTTTCTTTATCTACAAATGTCTCCAGGCCTGATTGTACAATGATCAGGTTGGGTAAGTACCTTTCCGCAGCTTTAATCTCACCGTATTCCTTGCTTCCCTTCATAAATTGAAGCATGAACACCCGGTAGCCGTGGCCAATGGCCCGCAGAGCCAGCCCCAGGGCGGCAGTGGTTTTGCCCTTGCCGCTACCGGTATACACGTGCACATATCCTTTCTCCAGTCGCTGGCGAGTCATACCAGGTCCCCTTTCAAAGAAAAACTTTTTCGCTGGCGGTTGTTTCGCTGTTATTTAGGAAATGTTTGGCAACCACTTTATCCCCTCCCCCGATGTACACCTGTTGAAAACAGTGCGGGAATATATTCCGGTCGTGCCACTTAATTGCGCAGATTAATGATCACTTTGCACACGCAAAACTTATACCAGATTTCCACTGGAAACAGGGAGAGCAACCAGAATATTTGTCGTAAAGTTGCGTCAAAACTGATTATTCCGCCTAATTATACAGTGTAGCCGGAAGTACCAACATGACATTTGCTAAAATATTGAGGTCAAAGGGCAGAGTATAAACCTCTAAAAAGTGTAAATAGTCTACGTTAGTATACATAGGGGTGACCGCACTTTACAGCCGCCCTGAAGGGGTAAAAAAAGAGCCGTCAGGCTCCAGCCAGGTCATTTGCTACTATGAACACGCATCGGGGACCAGCACCACCTCAAAATCCCGGGTGTCATTTGAATCAGGGTTAATTGCCGGGTAGACATCAACTGGTCCGGTCGTTGGCACCGGGGGGCAGGTGGCGGCCCCATACCAGGTACAGACCCAGCCCGATACCAAAGAAGGCGGTAGAAAACAAGCCCCAGGCAATAATTTCCCCCGTTGGTTTGCCCCGGCGACGGGCATCCCAGGCCACCCATAGACCATTGCCTACCATTAACGCCAGCAGTATCCAGGTTATAAATTGAGCTACTTGAGGTGGCAAGAAACACTCTCCTCCCTAGACCACGTCCCAGCGGGGGCAGCGGGCACCCCAACGACCGATAACCCTATCCTCTTCATAAATTTCCGCAATCTCGCAGGCATTGGGGCAACCGTCACACTCAAAACTTCTTGTGCGATAGGGTAGTTCAGTAATGCCGAAACCTCTAAAAGCAGTTTCACCGCTCCTGGCCACCTTCTCGGCAGCCAGCTGGGCTGCGCCAATGGCACCCATAATCTTATGATGTTCCGGTACCAGTACCGGCATGCCCAGGGCCCGTTCAAAGGCAACCTTAATGCCTTTGTTGGCGGCCACCCCTCCTTGAAATACCACTGGAGGCAGAATTTCCTTACCCTTGCCCACGTTATTCAGGTAGTTGCGTACCAGGGCTTCACACAAACCGTTAATGATATCTGGCAGGGCGTGACCCATTTGCTGCTTATGAATCATATCCGATTCAGCAAATACTGTACAACGACCGGCAATGCGTACCGGGTTGTTTGATTGCAGGGCCAGTTCCCCAAATTGCTCGATGGGGATGTTCAGCCGGGCGGCCTGTTGATCCAGAAAGGAACCTGTACCGGCAGCACAGACGGTATTCATGGCAAAGTCGACCACTACGCCGTTGCGCAGAATGATGATTTTCGAGTCCTGCCCGCCGATTTCCAGGACTGTCTGGACGTCGGGCACCAGCATGCAGGCAGCGACGGCGTGGGCAGTGATTTCGTTTTTAATTACATCTGCTCCCACCATGACTCCGGCCAGATAGCGCCCGCTTCCGGTAGTACCTACTCCGGCAATTTCCACCCCCGGATCGAGGGTATCTTTAGCTCTTTTTAAACCAGCCTTGATGGCCTCGATGGGGCGGCCCCTGGTACGCAAGTAAAGGCCGGTGAGGACTTCTCCGGCCTCGTTCAAAATGACAATGTTGGTGCTTACCGAACCCACATCTATACCCAGGTAAGCTTTCATATCCTTCCCTTCCTGCTGCAGATAAAACTTTGAAAGATTATTCTTCAGAAGCCACAAATGAAGATAAACGAGCAATATATGCCTTTTCGAAAGTTTTAAGAACTATATACAGCCGGCGTTAAGCCGGGCGGCGGATGGCCTTTTTGCGCCGCATTAAATCAACAAAGGCCTCCAGCCGGGTGGTCATACCGGCCTTACCCGTTTGTTCATCCAGGAAAAAGGTGAGCACCGGGATGTTGTGTTCTTCGCTTACCCGGGGCAAAATGGTGCGGGCCACAATCTCCGGGATACAGGTGAAGGGGGCTAGCTGAATGACCCCGTCAAAACCCCGTTTGGCATAGAGTACCGTGTTGCCGATGGAGTCCCGGCCGTGACCGCCCAAAAGCTCAGGCAGGTAAGGCAGGGCGGCTTCTTTTACCGTTAAGCCTTCGGTAGTTTCGGCCCAGGTGTTGTCCCTGGTCCAGCCGGTCAAAAATAAAGATCTTTCCACCTCTACCCCCAGGTTCCCCAGGGTTTCTTCAATTTCCAGGTTGCTGGCCGGTTCCAGGAGGACATATACTTCCCCCACAATACCGACTTTTAAGACATCCCGGGCAGGGTCCTGAGGAACCTTTCGCAGTTCTTCAAGGGCACTGCGTTCGGCTTCCTCGATTTCAGCAAGGGTGTAGGCCCGGTCGATCCATTCCAGCACCCGGCGATAGGTACGGGTGGTGGCACCCCGGATTGTTTCTCTGGGACGCACCTTATGGGTTAGTTTTTCTAGATTATCCAGAGCCTGCAGTTTGCGCCAGGCCCGCCGGATACATTCATAAATAGCCCGGTAAGACATACGGTGCGGATTGAGTCGCTGGATGTTATGTAAAAAATCCAGGGGATAAAGCCGTGGCGGTTCAAATACAACGATGTCAACGGGGTAACCCAGGGAATGCAGGATTTTCTTGTGCAGCTGGGCATAATGACCGGCACGGCAGGGCCCCACCCCACCACTGGTAACGATTAACTCCACCCCTTTGGGGCAGGTTTCCAGGTAGGTGCCTAAAAGGATTTTCACCGGAAAACAGGCAAATTCCGGTGCATAACGCACCCCCAGGTCTAAGGTATGCTTGCTGGGGCGGGGAGGCAGGATAACCTCATTACCCAGATCTTCCATGAGCATTTTAAAGCTGCGATAGGACTCCGCCACATGGGGGAAGGTGATTCTGGGCACTAAAGACACACCTCTTTTTTGCGGCATACCATGTCCACAAAGGCTTCCAGACGGGTGGCGATACCGGCTTCACCACTGTGTTCGTCGATAGACAGGCTCATAAAGGGCACGCTTTGGTTCTCGTGGGCCGTCATTTCCAGGAACTTGCTTACCAGGGAATCGGGGCCACAGCCAAACGCCGTCAGGTGAATAATACCGTCAATCCTTCTGTGTCTGAACAAATAATGAGCGGCCCGCATAACCAGGTCTCCCAAAGTCCAGAATAAACGTTTGTCCAGGTGGACACTTTGCCTGTACAGAGCCCGTAGTGGCAGGTTTTCTACGGTAATTACTTCTACTCCCATTTTTTTTAACCTGGCCAGCACCCCCACACTGATGTACTGGTCGTAGATGAGATAGGGATAGCCCAGGACGGCAAAGACCAGCCGGCCTTTTCGTTTATGGGGTGGAGTGCCGGCAGTTAAAATGTGCATTGCCTCCAATGGTTGCCAGCCATCCTGTAGCAGGGAGAAAAATCGCCGTTCTGCAGCCATAGCCTTTCGAAAGGCCCGGGCAATGGTTCCCCGTGGGACACCCAGGGCGAGCCCCGCCTGTTCGTAGGCTTTAGCCAGGGCATTCCACCCTTCCCGTACGTCCATACGCACGTCAATGAGCGGGGGAATCTTTCTGAAGGTGTGCCGGATCATATCGGGTAACCCCAGAAATTTAGGACAATAGGTTGTTTCTTTATTCAAACAGACCACCCGTGGGATAAATAAATAATCAACCCGGCCGATCAGGACCTGCACATGACCGAAATACAGTTTAATGGGTACACAGGCATCGGCCAGGGCTTCCTTCACTCCCAGGTCAAGTATTTCCCTGGTAGTGTCTCCTGAAGGAATTACCTCCGCTCCCAACTCTTTGAAGAAAGTTTTCCATGTGGGGTAATAGAGAAAGTATAACAATGAACAGGGAATCCCAACCCGGGCAGTCAACCATCCTCTCTCCTTCATCCGGTTCAAACGGCACTTTTCATGTTATTGTTTAATATTTCTCCTTGAGCCCGGGAAATCCTTTCTTCAGATGGTAAGAAAAAATGACCCGTATGCACGGGTCATGGTTATTATTTTTCGATGGTGAACTTACCGCCAATTACTCTCCAGCTATCGGGATCTTCCATCCCCAGACGCCAGATGGCCGCCCCCTTTGGGTTTTTGCACCAGTCGCAGGAGAAGATTTTGAGTCAGGGGACCAATAATTCCGTCGGGAGTTAAATGGTAATCCGCCTGTAGTCTGGTCACTGCAGCTGCCGTCAGGGGGCCCCAAAAGCCGGTGGCCTGGGCAGCCAGATAGCCCAGCTGGCGCAATTGTTCTTGCAGGTTAACCACTTCTGGTCCGTAGTCTCCCCGCCTCAGGTATTGGCCGGCGTATGCAACGCAGGTAATGTTGCTTACTATCAGGACCAGCACTGCGATCAGAATTATTTTTTTCCTTATCCTGAACATGACTACCTCCTTTGGATTGAGTTTCCCAGAAAATTTTATCAGGCTTGTTCACGAAACGCATTAAAAATATGTGCCAAAGGAGGTATAAAATAAAAAACCGGAGCCGGCATCAATTGACCGGGCTCCGGCAAGAGCTCCTTACTTTTAATGAACGTCCACCCGGTATACATTTCCCCTACCGGGTTCTTTTTTCGGAATGCGCACTTCCAGAATGCCGTTTCTATAGCTGGCCCTGGCCTGATCCGGTTTTACCTCTACCGGCAGGGGCAGGGTGCGGCTGAAAGTGCCATAATAACGTTCACTGTGGTAGTAATTTTCATGCCTTTCCTCGTTTCCCCGCTTAAATTCTCCTTTAATGGTCAGGGTATTGCCGGTAAGGGTTACCTCCACGTCGTCCCTGGAAGCTATCCCGGGCAGTTCTGCCGTGGCTACAACCTCCTGATCGGTTTGATAAATATCCACCCGGGGACTGATGCCTTCAGGAGCAAAAAAGCCCGGTACGCCCCGGAACCAGGGGTTGGCCAGAAGGCGGTTCATTTGCTGGCGAAGCTCGCCAAAGGGATCCCAGTGTATCAGATTCATCACCGCGCACCTCCACAAAGATTTATTAGCCCAGTTAGATCTTGCACAAAATAGTTCCGGATATACATGACAAAGCCACCGATAAAAGCGCTGGTTTTGGCTTCCCATGATAATAACGCCCTTGCCCTTTGGAGATAGGCCTCAGGACTATTTTGCCACTGCATTGGTTTTGCAGAAGGAAAAGATTGATTTTGCGACGAAGCCTGTTTTATCCGGTCACTTTTGTGTTGTCCGGTAACATTTCCTGGGGAGGGATTTATCTTGGCCTGGATGAACCTTGAGCCTGCCCACCGGCAGGCAAAGGAGGAATTTGCCCGGCGGGAGCCGGAAAGTATGGCTTTTAACGCCGCCGTAACCTACCGGCCGGAAACGGCGGAATTTACCGTACCCTTTCTTGGATCGCCCTATCTGATCAAATACCCCGGAGGTGAAGTTATAGATCCCGCCGGTGGGGGGGAGGTGCCTAAAGAAGTACAAATTACCCTGTTGCATTACCTCGCCAAGGCCAGCCCGGCCCAGGTGGAGGGGCGTTTAATTTCTTTTCAGGAACTACCGGGTGGATTTATTTATGTGGGACCCTTTACCAACCGCGCGGTGCGCCCTCTGGTGGGCATGTTTGGAGGTAAACCGGAACTTTTAGTGCGGGCAGCAAAAATGTTAGGCGGAAGGCAGGTGGAAATGGGGGATGTGGCGGTAAGCGTTCCGGCATTGCCCAAAATACCCATCACCTTTGTCCTGTGGCTGGGAGACGAGGAATTCCCTCCATCGGGCAATGTTCTTTTTGATGCTTCTGCCTCCCGCCACCTGCCTACCGAGGATTACGCCCTTTTGCCCGGCCTGGTACTGGGGAAGATGAAGAGGCTCTTGTTTACTTAAACTTCTCGGAAGGGGATAAAAAAGTGACCACACTAACTGAAAAAAAGCTGGATTCACAGGTTGTTTACCGGGGAAAAATATTAAATCTGCGGGTGGACACGGTGCTTTTACCCGACGGCCGTACCGGTACCCGGGAAGTGGTGGAATATACCGGGGCTGTGGCCATAGTGGCCCTGAATGAGAAAAAAGAGGTTTTTCTGGTCCGGCAATACCGTTATCCCGTGGGCAAGGAACTTCTGGAAATACCGGCCGGTAAAATGGAAAACGGGGAAGAACCTTTACAGTGCGCCCAGAGGGAACTGGCGGAAGAAACCGGGCTTTGGGCCGCCCGGTGGCAGCCCCTGTGTAGCTTTTACTCCACCCCGGGATTTACCAACGAAAAAATGCATTTATTCCTGGCGCGGGATTTAAGACAGGAAAGGCAGCATCCCGATGAAGACGAATTCGTCCAGGTGGTAAAGGTATCCCTGGACGAAGCCCTGGCCATGCTCTGGCGCGGCGAGATTTGTGATGCTAAGTCCACCGTTGGTCTGCTGGCCGTGCATTACCTTTTAGCCCGGGAAATGGTTTAGAGACACGGGCGGGATAGCTTTGCCGCGGTAGGAATCAAAAATGATCCTGCCCCTTTCCAGTCTGGCCGTTAAAGGGAAAAGATTTCCTTCCGGGATGCTGGCGGGTTCTGCTGTTATTCCGGCAATGGATAAACGGACCGGCTTGAACTTTAGGGCCGTGATGGTGGCTGCATTGTTGCCCGCCACTCCGGCATGAATTGTTCCCCCGCAGTAACCCATAATAATGATGCTCCCATCGGCAATCACCTGGGCTCCGGGGTGAATGTTGCCCACGATCACCACGTTACCCCGGTGGCGGATCTCCTGGCCCGAGCGTAAAACGCCCCGCACCAGCCGGGCCGGTTCCCCCGGGGAAGTGGTTTTCTTTTCAAAGGGCCACGATATGTCCCGGGAAGGGATTAACCCGTACTGGCGGCAAATATCCTCCAGTTCCGTGCGCTGGTAGCCGGTAATCGCCTGTCCGCAGACGGTAAAGCGCGCTCCCCGGAAAAAGCCCCGGGAAGACTCCATTTTTCGCTTTAAATACAGTTTTATATCCTCAAATTCCCGGTTCGGATCGAGCAGAATAACCAGGCCCTCCCGGGTACCCTTAATGCTGACCATTTCCCTGGGCACTCCACCCATCCCCTTTTTTCTTACTCTAAAGCATAATTCGATTTTTGCCGTCAGTTTCCTGCTCGCAACGAAAATATTGCCGTCTATTGTATAAAAATAAACTCTTTGCGGTAACTTTACATTAGAATTTGTCGTGAAGGGAGTGAAGAATAATATGGCGGTAGTGGAAGTAAGTGTAGTGCCCATGGGAACCGATGACCCCAGTGTGAGCAGTTACATCAGCCGTTGCTATGAGGTACTGAAAGGGGAGCCGGGTCTCAAGTATCAGCTCACACCCATGTCCACCATTATTGAAGGGGAACTGGACCGGGTGCTGGATGCGGTGAAGAAAATGCACCGGACCCCTTTTAACGACGGCGTCATGCGGGTAGTGACATCCATTACCATCGATGAGCGCCGGGATAAACAAGAATCTATGGAAAATATGGTTAAATCCGTATTGTCATAACCGACGTACACCTGGGAGGGGAGGAGAGGAAGTGCCCGAATGGAGAAAGGATCCGTTGGTAAAGCGCTGGGTGGTCATTGCCACCGAAAGGGGTAAGCGCCCCTGCGACTTTAAGGTGCCGCAGGACAAAAAAAAGGGCGGACGCTGTCCCCTGTGTCCGGGACATGAAGGAGATACACCCCCGGAGGTCCTGTCCTTCCGGGAAAAGGGGACCGCCCCGGATACGCCGGGCTGGTGGGTGAGGGTGGTCCCGAACAAGTTTCCGGCGGTGCGCATCGAGGCCCAAACCGGCGTGCGCCGGCATGGGATTTACGATGTCATGGATGGTCTGGGTGCCCATGAAGTAGTGGTGGAGGCCCCAGATCATGAAGCTTATCTGGATGCCCAGGATGAACGGCAGATCGAAGAGGTCATCTGGGCCTGGCAGCAGCGTTCCCTGGATCTCCGCCGGGATACCAGGTTCAAGTACATTCAAATCTTCAAAAACTTTGGCCAGACTGCCGGAGCTTCTTTAGAGCACACCCACTCCCAGATTATTGCCACACCCATGGTTCCGGTGGATATACAGGAGGAAATGCAGGGCTTTAAACACTATGCCTGGTCCACCGGCCGGTGCATCTTATGTGATGTGCTGGCTCAGGAAGTTTCCGAGCAACAGCGGGTGATCATCGATACTGGCAAATTCATCAGCTTCGCCCCCTTTGCTTCCCGGTTTCCCTTTGAAACCTGGATTGTACCCCGGGAGCACCAGCATGATTTTGCCAGTATTCGGGAAGAGCAGGTGCGCGACTTGGCTCGGGTGCTGCACAGTACTCTGGCGCGTTTGCGGCAAAGTTTGGGTGGGCCGCCTTTTAATATGGTCCTGCACACTGCTCCAGTAAATGAACCGGATACCATCCATTACCACTGGCATCTGGAAATCTTGCCCCGTCTAACCATTATGGCTGGTTTTGAGCTGGGTACGGGCTTTTATATCAACCCCACGCCACCGGAGCTGGCGGCACAGGCCCTGCGGGAACAGGAAGTCTTCTGTCCGCCTCCGGTTCATGCCGGGGTGGAAAGGGAGGCGGTACAGTATGTTTGACCGGCCTATGAAAATTTTGCTGGTGTCTTCTGAAGTTGTTCCCTTCGCCAAAACGGGGGGACTGGCTGATGTGGCTGGTTCCCTGCCCAAGGCACTGGCTACTGTGAGTAACGATAATACGGGAAACGATGTACGGGTAGCCATGCCCCATTACAAGGGGATTGAGCGGGCTACCTATCGCATGGATTTTCCGGTGTTTTTCAACTCCAGGGCTGAGACGGCCATCATCCGGGAGGCCACGATCGAAGCCCAGTACCAGGGGGAACACCGCATTATCCCGGTGTACCTGGTGGATAATCACCATTACTTTTACCGGGACGGTATGTATATGTTCCCCGACGAGGCCGAACGTTTTACCTTCTTCTGCCGGGCCGTGCTGGAAATGTTGCCGCGGTTCAACTGGCAGCCGGACATCATTCACTGCAACGATTGGCAGACCGGACCCATTCCCTTTTTCCTGAAGGTGCGTTATGCTCATGACCCGTTTTACAACCGCATAGCCACGGTGTTCACCATTCATAACCTGCAGTATCAGGGCAATTTCCCTAAAGAGACGCTCAAACTTTTAGGAGTGGGAGAAGAGTACTTTACTCCCGAATTGCTGGAGTTTTATGGCACGATGAGTTTTATGAAAATGGGCATTTTATATGCCGATGTCATTAATACGGTCAGCAAAACTTACGCTGCCGAAATCCAGCGACCGGAGTTTGGCGAACGGATGGATGGCCTGTTGCGCAAGCGTTCCCATGATCTCTACGGCATTGTAAATGGCATTAACTACCACGAATTTAATCCCAAAACTGATCCCCGTATCCACCGGAACTACGACCAGAACAGCATTGAAAACAAAAAGGAAAATAAGTATGCCCTGCAAAAAGAAATGAATTTGCCCGTGAGGGATGTCCCGGTGGTGGGGATGATTTCCCGCCTGGTGGATCAGAAAGGGCTGGATCTCGTTGCCCAGATTGCCGATCGGTTGCTGTCCTATGATGTTCAATTTGTGGTTCTGGGTAGCGGTGACCGGCGCTATGAAGATATGCTCAGGAATATCTACAGCCGTTACCCTGAAAAAGTAGGAGTCTACATCGGTTTCAATGCCATCCTGGCTCAGCGCATTTACGCGGGTGCGGATATGTTCCTGATGCCCTCCCGCTTTGAGCCCTGCGGGTTGGGGCAATTGATTGCCATGCGTTACGGCACCATTCCCATTGTCCGGGCTACCGGTGGTCTGGCCGATACGGTTCACGATTACAATCCGGCCACCGGTTCCGGTAATGGTTTTGTCTTTTCCGAATATGAAGGGGAAGCCCTGTACCACGCTATCCAGCGGGCTCTCTCCCTGTACTGGGAGCAACCGGATCAGTGGAACAAACTGGTTAAGGGGGCCATGGAGCTGGACTTTTCCTGGGCCCGTTCGGCAGTGGAATATCTGCAACTTTATCAGGAAGCATTAAGCCGGCATCTGGCCAGGGCTAAAACCGCCTGAACCGGCGAAAAGGCCATCCTCTGTTGGATGGCCTTTTTGCCGCTTACGCTCAAAAACATGTCTAGGATTATTTACAGCCCCAGTGTCCTGTTTTTTGCTTTACTCGAAATTTTTATGTGTTTATTGTTACACTGTTTTACGCGTAATTTGCCGTGTAGCCCACTTCTTAGAGTAGTGAATTAACTGATTATAACAATAATCAGAATTGTGGTTTAATTCTTGCATGATAAAATTTTTGGCAACCGGCGGGGGGAGGTGACAGGTAGACTCCAGGTAAATATTCAGTAAAACCGTTATGACAGGGATGCGGTACTGTCGGCGCGAAGCACTGGAGTGAACGAGGACAACACCGCATCCAACCGGGTTCACTGAATATTTACAGCTGGCATATAGTTTTCCCGGCAGTTATAGTGGTAAAGTCCCGAAAAATTAGCAGGGGGCGGCGGTCTGTCCTGTCGAGCGCCCAAACCACAGGGCGACCCCGCCCGGCTCATATGCAATCGGGGGTACCCCGTCCTGTAATGAATAAAAAAGGGGGAAGCAGAATTGAGCCAGTACAACATGATGGATTATGATAAAACCTATGCGGAATTCAAATGGGAAGTCCCCGAGTATTTTAACTTTGCCCGGGATGTCATTGATAAATGGGCACAGGATCCTAACAAGCTGGCCATGCTCTGGGTTGATGATGAGGGCAACGAGGTGCGCAAGACCTTTCTTGACTTTTCCAGGGCTTCCAAGAGGGCAGCCAACATCCTCCGGGAACAGGGGGTAAAACAGGGCGATGTGGTGGTAGTGATCCTGCCCCGTTTAATCGAGTGGTGGGAGATCAACCTGGCCTGTTTGCGCCTGGGTGCTGTTATCAGCCCCGGTACCACTCAGCTAACCGCCAAAGATATCAAGTACCGCCTGGAGACGGCAGAGGCTGTTTGTGTGATCACCGACAACGACAATGCTCCCAAGGTAGACGAGGTTGTTGGAGAGTGCCCTACGGTAAAGTCCCGCATTATTGTCGGAGAGCCCCGGCAGGGGTGGCTCAGCTACAGGGAAGCCGTGGTCCGGGCCAGCGATGACTTTTTAACTGTAAATACCAGGAGCGACGATAACGCCATTTTGTACTTCACCTCGGGAACTACGGGCTATCCCAAGATGACCGTGCATACTCATGCCAGTTACCCCATTGGGCACATCATTACCGGAAAATACTGGCTGGACCTGCGCCCGGACGATCTGCACTGGAACTTAAGCGATACGGGTTGGGCCAAGGCGGCCTGGAGCAGCTTCTATGGTCCCTGGAATATGGGGGCAACTATATTCGTACACCATACCGCTCGCTTCAGCCCGAAAAAAACCCTGGAGCTGTTGCAAAAATATCCCATTACCACCCTTTGCGGAGCTCCTACCAACTACCGCATGATTGTGCTGGAAGATTTGAGCCAGTACAAGTTCCCCACCCTGCGCCACTGTGTTGGTGCCGGTGAACCCTTAAACCCGGAGGTCATTGAAACCTGGAAAGAAGCCACCGGTTTGATCATCCGGGATGGCTACGGGCAAACCGAAACGGTACTGCTCTGTGGCAATTTCCCCTGCATTGAGCCGCGCTTCGGATCCATGGGTAAGCCATCGCCCGGCTTTGACGTACAGGTTATTGATGAGGAAGGCAATATTCTCCCGCCGAACACCGAGGGGGATGTGGCGGTAAGGGTAAAACCCCAGCGCCCGGTGGGGCTTTTCAAGGAGTACTGGAAAAACCCTGAAAAGACGGCCAGCGTTTATCGGGGTGACTGGTACATTACCGGTGACCGGGCGTATAAGGACGAAGACGGTTACTTATGGTTTGTCGGCCGCGCCGATGACGTAATCCTGGCCGCGGGTTACCGCATTGGTCCCTTTGAAGTGGAAAGTGCCCTTTTGGAACACCCGGCGGTGGCTGAATCGGCGGTGGTAGCCAGTCCCGACGAAATTCGTGGCGAGGTAGTGAAGGCCTTTGTGGTGCTGGCACCGGGGTATCAGCCTTCGGATGAACTGGTAAAAGAACTGCAGGAACATGTTAAGAAAGTGACTGCCCCTTATAAGTACCCGCGGAAGGTTGAATTTGTGGATTCATTACCTAAGACTATAAGTGGTAAAATTCGACGGGTGGAACTGCGAGAACGGGAGTGGGCGGGTAAACGTAGATAATTAACTGTTCTAGCCTGGAAAAGGCCGGGTAAAAACTGCCCGGTCTTTTTCTATCAGTTCTTGATCCCCGGTTAAAAAAGGAATATGCTACTAAGAGAAACGTGGGACAGCGCTTGAGATACTGTTTGCCCAAACCCGGGATGAGGAAGGGTCGCGTTTGTTCCTCAGAGAGACTTAAGGCATAGGGCCGCACGATACACAGTGCAGGCGGAAGCCCGCATGTCTAGGGATAGCCTGGTCATGTTTACTTATGTAAACACCAGGTTGACGACCCGGCTACGAAAGCCTTTCCTGTCGATTTCGGTATCCAGTTCAGAACACACTGTCTATAGAGAAGGCACGTTTTTTCTCTCACTTCAGGACGCGAAAAAGATACGGATTGTTAGAATTGCAGTCCTTGCAGGCCAAGTTAGAGTTTTCTAAAAAGTCAGGCATGACAATTGCAAGGCGTAAAGCCAGTAAGATAAACCCGGTTATCAGGATATAAAAATAAAGTATCAAGCAAAAAGTGCGTAAAAAGCACTATCACAGAAAAGGGGAGAGGTTTATGAACTTTACGCTCACGGAAGAACAAGAATTGCTCCGCCAGACAGTGCGCGACTTTGCCGAGAATGAGGTGGCACCCAAAGCAGCCGAAATGGATGAAAAGGAAGAGTACGACTGGACTCTTTGGGATAAAATGGCCGAGATGGGCTTAACCGGCATTCCCTTTCCCGAAGAGTATGGGGGAGCTGGTATGGACAACCTCAGTTATGCCATTGCGGTGGAGGAATTGAGCCGGGTTTGTGCTTCCACCGGGGTGCTGATCTCGGCCCATACCTCCCTGTGTAGCTGGCCCATCTACGCTTTTGGCACCGAGGAGCAGAAGCGCAAATACCTGGTCCCCCTGGCAGAAGGGAAAAAGATCGGGGCCCTGGGCCTGACCGAGCCCTCTGCGGGTTCCGATGCCGGGGCGGTAAAATTAAGCGCCGTGCGGGACGGGGATGAGTACGTACTCAATGGAACCAAGATTTTTATTACCAATGGTGGGCGGGCGGACGTTTACGTTGTTGTTGCCCGCACGGATCCGGATATGAGCAAGAAACACCGGGGTACAACCGCTTTTATTGTGGAAAAGGGTACACCCGGATTTACCTTTGGCAAGAAGGAGCACAAGATGGGTATCCGGGCCTCCTATACCTACGAACTGGTTTTTGATAATTGCCGTATCCCCAAAGAAAATATGCTGGGCAAAGAGGGTGAAGGCTTTAAAATTGCCATGGCCACTTTGGACGGCGGGCGGATTGGTATTGCTGCTCAGGCCCTGGGGATTGCCCAGGGGGCCTTCGAGCAGGCCCTGGCTTACAGTAAAGTGCGGGAACAATTCGGCCGGCCCATTTGTGCCAATCAGGGCATTGCCTGGATGCTGGCTGATATGGCCACCCGTATTGAAGCCGCCCGCCTGCTGGTTTACCAGGCTGCCTTTTTGAAAGACAACAAGCTGCCCTACGGTAAGGAGTCGGCCATGGCCAAGCTTTATGCCTCGGAAGTGGCCATGTGGGTGACCACCAAGGCGGTGCAGATTCACGGCGGTTACGGTTATACCCGGGAGTACCCCGTTGAGCGCATGATGCGCGATGCCAAGATTACGGAAATTTATGAAGGTACCAGTGAGGTACAGCGCATTGTCATTGCCAACTATCTGCTCAAATAGCTGATGCAAGGAGGAGGAAGATGAAGGTAGTAGTACTCACCAAACAAACCTTTGACACGGAAGCCAAAATCACCCTCGACGCCCAGGGCAAAATCAACCCGGAAGGCGTCAGCCTGATCATGAACCCCTACGATGAATTTGCCGTGGAAGAAGCCCTGCGCATCAAGGAAAAAACCAAAGGAGAAGTAACCGTGGTCAGCATGGGCGGGCCAAAGGCCCAGGACGTCCTGCGCCAGGCCCTGGCCATGGGTGCCGACCGGGCGGTGCTCATCACCCCCGAACTGGAAGAAATGGACGAATACACCACGGCCACCATCCTGGCCAAGGCCGTATCCCGCATGGAATACGACCTCATTTTGGGCGGCTGGCGGGCCATTGACGACGGCTCCGCCCAGGTAGCCGGGCGGGTGGCGGAAATCCTGGGACTGCCGGTGGTCAACATGGTCATCAAGCTGGAAATAGCCGGCGGCAAGGTTCTGGCCACCCGGGAAATTGAAGGGGGCAGCGAAGTGGTGGAAGTGCCCCTGCCCGTGGTGATCACCGCCCAGAAAGGGTTGAACGAACCCCGCTATCCCACCATGAAGGGCATCATGCAGGCCAAAAAGAAGCCCATGGAAAAACTCGCTCTGAGCGACCTGGGACTTACCGCGGAAGAAGTAGCGCCCAAAGTGCGCGCCCTCAAATACTTCCTGCCCTCCCCCAGGGCACAAGGAAAGATCGTACCCGGAGAACCGGCGGAAGCTGCCGCCGCCCTGGTGCGGCTTCTGCGGGAAGAAGCAAAGGTCATCTAAGGAAGGTGGAAGGAAATGGGGAAAGGAATCTGGGTCTACGCCGAACACAAAAACGGCAAGGTTAAAAAAGTCACCTATGAAATGCTGGGTGCCGCCCGCCAGCTGGCTGACCAGCTGGCTGAAGAAGTTGCGGCTGTGATCATCGGCAAAGAAGTGGGCGAACTCGCGTCCGCCCTGGGGGAATACGGTGCCGACAAGGTATACGTGGTGGAAAATGACGCCCTGGCCGAATACACCACGGACGGGTACACCAGGGCGCTGGCCGGGCTGGCCTTAGAACACCGGCCCACGGCCATTTTCCTGGGCTGCACCGTACAGGGGCGGGACCTGGCGGCCCAGGTGGCCCAGCGGCTGCAGACGGGGCTGTGCACCGACTGCACGAAAGTGGAACTGCAGGACGGCCAGATAACCCTCACCCGGCCCATTTACGCGGGCAAAGCTTTTGTGCAGGTCGTCTGTCCGGAAGCCCGTCCGGTGATGGCCACCATCAGGCCCAACGTATTGCCGCCGGCAGAACCCCAGGCAGGACGCACGGCAGAAGTGGTAATGGCAGATGATGTGCAGCCGGGGGACATTCGCCAGATCATTAAAGAAGTAGTTCGCCAGGTATCCAGCCGTCCCGAACTCACCGAAGCAGACATTATTGTCTCCGGGGGCCGGGGGATGAAATCGGCGGAGAACTTCAAGATACTGGAAGAGCTGGCGGACGTGCTGGGGGCGGCGGTGGGAGCCTCCCGGGCGGCGGTGGATGCGGGATATGCGCCGCACAGCATGCAGGTGGGTCAGACGGGTAAAACCGTATCCCCGCAGCTGTACATTGCCTGCGGCATCTCGGGGGCCATCCAGCACCTGGCGGGGATGGGTTCATCCAAGGTGATTGTGGCCATAAACAAGGACCCGGAAGCCAATATCTTCAAGGTGGCCGATTACGGGATCGTGGGTGACCTCTTTGAAGTGGTACCACTGCTTACCCGGGAGTTCAGAAGGCTCCTCGGGAAGGAATAAGATGTTAGGAGATGAGCACCGGTGAAAGAAGTGGTTATAGTTAGCGGGGTGCGTACGGCCATCGGCGCCTTTGGCGGTTCCTTAAAGGATGTGCCGGTGGTCAAGCTGGGCAGTCTGGTAATTAAAGAAGCCTTAAAACGGGCCGGTTTAAGGCCCGTCTCCAGCCAGGAGCTTTTAAATTATGGCCCCGACGCCCTGAAAGGTGAACCGGTAACGGATTTGGAGAAAAACTGCTATGACTGGGATGACTCCCTGCAGGAAGTACAGGTTGACGAAGTCATTATGGGGCATGTGCTCCAGGGTGGCAGCGGCCAAAACACCGCCCGCCAGGCCGCCATTTATGCCGGCATTCCCAAAGAATCCAACGCCTTTACGGTAAACAAGGTTTGCGGTTCGGGCTTAAAAGCCATTGCCCTGGGCGCCCAGGCCATTATGGCCGGTGAGGCGGAGGTGGTGGTGGCCGGTGGAATGGAGAATATGAGCCAGGCGCCTTATATCCTGCCCCGGGCCCGCTGGGGATACCGGATGGATGTCAACGCCAAAGGCGAATGCATTGACCTGATGGTTTACGATGGGCTGTGGGAAATTTTCTACGGCTACCACATGGGTAATACGGCGGAAAACATCGCCGCTAAATACGGAATCACCCGCCAGGAACAGGATGAGCTGGGCCTGCTCAGCCACCAGCGGGCCAGGGCAGCCATTAAAGAAGGGCTTTTTAAAGAAGAAAGTGTGCCCGTACCCCTGCCCCAGAAGACAGGCGAGCCGGCAGTCTTTGACACCGA
>DYEX01000044.1 GCA_020725525.1 Desulfovirgula sp. | reverse complement strand
CGCATTAGTTCACATAAAATGTTACTGGAGTAAGATGGTTAGCTCAAAAGATAATGTTACCGGAGCTAACCATGGTCGAAATCGAGCCAATGACAATCAACGAACGCCGTAAATACTTGTACAAGATGTGGGAACGCTACCGTCACGCCAGCCGCAAGGAAAAGGGACGTCTATTGGACGAGATGCAAGCGGTTACGGGTCTGCATCGAAAGTCCCTGATCCGCATCCTGACCGGACGGCTGTCACGCCAGAAACGCCGTCGCGAACGTGGACGGACGTATGGGGCCGAGGTCGAGGATGTGGTGCGGGTGGTCGCGCGCAGTCTGGATTACCCATGTGCCGAACGGCTCAAGCCCGCCCTGGTGCCGCTGGCCCGGCATCTGGAGCGGCAAGGGGAGGTGCAGGTGACACCGCAGACACTGGAGCGCCTGGGGCAGGTGAGCGTTTCGACCTTGAAACGCATGCTCAAACGTCTGGGGCGGAGCGAGGCCAAACTGGCGTACCGCAAGCCACCCCGCCGCCCACGCCCTTCCCTGCGCCATGCCTACCCGATGCGGCGGATCGCGTGGGATGTGGCTGCGGCGGGGCATTTTGAAGTGGATTTGGTCGTGCACAGCGACGAGGATACGCGGGGTGACGTCATTCACACCCTCCAAATGGTGGATGTCAAGACCGGCTGGAGCGAACTTGAAGCGGTCTATGGGCGCAGTTACCTGGCGATGCGGGACGGTTTTGAGGCCATCCTGCGGCGGCTGCCGTTCCCCATCCGTGAACTGCACCCAGATAATGGCAGTGAGTTCTTCAACGCCCATTTGCTGCGCTTCTGGCAGAGCCGCATCCCCGCCCTGGTCATCTCGCGTTCCCGCCCCTATCACAAAAACGACAACCGCTTTGTGGAGGAAAACAATCACAGTCTGGTGCGGGCCTATGTCGGTCACGGGCGTCTCGATCGCCTCGAGCAGCTGTTCCTTCTGCGCCAGTTGTATGCGGCGCTGTGGCTGTATCACAACTTCTTCCAGCCGGTCATGCGCACCCAACACAAAATCCGGCAGGATGAGCAGCATTACCGGCGGGTCTTTGACACCCCCAAAACCCCCTTTGAACGCTTATGTGAGGTCGAAACCCTGCCCCCTGCCGTCCTGGCCCAACTGCAGGCCTTGCGCGATCAGACCAATCCCCTCCACCTACGCCAGCAGATCGCAGATCTGATTGACCAACTCTGGGCCGTACCTTCGCACCGCCCGGCTCAACCCGTGGATATCTACCAAACCCTCAGAAAGGAGCCTGACCCTTCGGTAACCTTTTCTTTTGAACTAATCACCCCTCCTCGGTAACATTATCTTTTGACTTGACAGG
>DYEX01000043.1 GCA_020725525.1 Desulfovirgula sp. | reverse complement strand
TGCGGGGTGGATGTCAAGGCCGCTGCCTTGAAGCTAGTGTTTTTGAGCGGTGAGGTCTCATAACGGGAAAATTTTTTGTAGAGATACCTACTAGATCTTGACACGGACATTTACTATAGACAACTTATCAGAAATGTGTTATTATTGCTAATGTAAAAAGATTTAACCGCATAGCCGTGTCCGGGTTCCCCTGCCAATCAGGCAGGGGTAAAAGGGAACCAGGTGAAAATCCTGGACCGTGGGGCCACTGTGAATGGGTAGCGGCTTTCCACAAGGCCACTGGCCCAGCACTCACTGATTGGCTGTTACATTTAAGGGTACTCTGTTCTACAGTGAATGATGTAACAGCGTGGTTGTTTAACCAATACACTGGTGAGTGCTGGGCTGGGAAGGCGGAAAGCAGGCGATGACCCATGAGTCAGGAGACCTGCCCGGGCGCGCGGCACGGAAAGCCTCCCAGGGAACAGGGGCTTGTGCCGGTAGTAGCCTTGCCACTTTACGGTGGGCTGCAGCCAGTGTAAACAAGCCCCGGTCTCTGACAGGCCGGGGTTATTCGTTTTAGCGATTAAGTGGCAGCAAATGGTTTAATGTCCTGCTGCCTGAGGACAATTCCATACCGGAACGGGTGCTTTCACCCCGAGGGGTGAAAGTGAAAAGGGAAGCCGGTGCAAATCCGGCGCGGTCCCGCCACTGTGAGGGGGAGGGACTCCACAGCAAGTCACTGTCCAGCACTCACCGATAATATTTATAAAACCTTAAGCTATATTTTCACTATTTGTCAAGCGTGCCATTGGATGTTACGGTTCATCGGTGAGTGCTGGATGGGAAGACGTGGAGTTCCGGTGAACCCGAGCCAGGAGACCTGCCCGTTCTGAATGACCAGACCGGCCTGCGCGGACGGGGGGTGGTTTAATTTGACTTGGCATAATTGTGCTGCCAGGACTAATCCTCCATCTGGGTAGATGGGGGATTTTTTTATTAAGGTGAGATGGGAAGGGGTCTGTATGTCAATTTATGGTGGACTCCTGCTGGCAACTCTTGTTCTCAGTATCAAAGCAGGATTGATCCTGGGTGCATCGTGGCTGGGCCGGTGGGGGCTGGTGGTGACGTCTTTTTTGTTCGGCTGTATCCTCTATGGGCTGGTTGTAGTCTTTGGTGCACATCAGCAAACCCTGATGGCCTTTCTGGATCGTTACACCTTTGCAGGAGCCTTGCTGGCAGCCGTATTTCTGATTTACCTGGGGCTGCAGGAGGAAAAGGGGGCAGGAGGTTCCTCCCCGGGGTGCTTGCGTGAAGAAAGTTTCCGATCCGGGGGAAGCGGGGAAATTGCCAGTAAGCCGGTTATCTCTAACAGTTCCCGCCATTTTCTTGCAGGACAGCCGGCGC
>DYEX01000042.1 GCA_020725525.1 Desulfovirgula sp. | reverse complement strand
TTTTTGTAGAGATACCTACTAGATCTTGACACGGACTTTTAGAACAGCGGTTCTTGACAAAAGATGGGTTATTTGATTAAATAATAAATGTTAGTACATTGGAATAATTCTGATCTGGGAGGCATACCTATGAAACTGGATGATGCGCTGCTCAAGCTCAAGGAACAGGGTGTGCGCCTGACACCCCAGCGTCAGGAGGTGTTGCGCGTTTTAATTGAGGATGCAGATAAGGAGGAACACTTCAGCGCCGAGGAAATCTGGCGCCGGGTTCAGAGGCGCTACGCCAGTGTCAGCTTTGACACCATTTACCGCACCCTGCGCCTTTTAACCCGCTGCGGTTTGGCCAGCGAACTGGATTTCTCCGGCGGCTGCCGGCGTTTCGAGTTTGCCGGCAATGGGCACCATCACCACCTGGTTTGCCTGAAGTGCGGCCGGGCTGAGGAACTGCCCCTGTGCCCGGAGGAATGCCTGGCCCGGGTGCAGGCAGAAAGACCCGGGTTTAAAGTTACCGGCCATGCGTTTGAAATCTACGGATATTGCCAGAGATGTCAGTAAATACAGGCAGAACATTAAAGAAGCCGCTCTAATACTGCTTTAAAAACAAGTAACAAGGTACCCAGCTATGATGCCGGGCGTTTTGCATCCGGTTTTTGTGGTTTCAGTCGTTTCTCAGGGACGACTTCCGCCCTTGCCTGTCTTCAGGGCTTTGGCATAGTACGTGTTTGGGGGTGCAAGAACTTGAAAAAAAGGGTGCTTTTTTTGCTTGTTGCAGCCCTGCTGTTGCTCATTTTGCCCGGATGCGGCACCACTACTGCATCCGGCCCGCCGGCGGATGGGAAAATAGCGGTGGTGACCACCATCTATCCCCTTTACGATTTTGCCCGTCAGGTGGGGGGAGAACGGGTTGAGGTTACCAATCTTGTGCCGGCAGGAGTGGAGCCCCATGGATGGGAACCAACGTCCCGGGACATGGTACGCCTGACTCAAGCGAAGGTTTTCATCTTTAACGGTGCAGGCATGGAACCCTGGGTGGAGCGGCAGCTGAGCATGCTTGCGGATAAGGGAGTAAAGGTGGTTGAGGCCAGCCGTGGTCTGGATCTCATTACCGGCAGTTCCGGGCACGGTCATGAACACCACAAGGGCGAGGAAAAGGCAGTGCCCGCCGGTGTGGATCCCCATGTCTGGCTGGACCCGGTGCAGGCACAGGAAATAGTGCGGCATATACGGGATGCTTTTATCGCCGTGGATCCAGACCACGCATCCTACTACAAATCCCGGGCAGGAGAGTACATAGCCAAACTCCAGGCCCTTGACCGGGAGTACCGGGAAGCCGCGCAAAGCTTCAAGAGCCGGGATATAGTTACCTCCCATGCGGCCTTTGGGTACCTGGCCCGGCGGTACGGGCTGCGCCAGGTGCCGGTAATGGGTCTTTCCCCCGAGAGCGAACCCGATCCGGCCCATATGCGCGAGGTGGCGGCCTTTTGCCGGGAACACAATGTAAAGTACATTTTCTTTGAAACCCTGGTCAGCCCGAAATTATCGGAAACCCTGGCCCGGGAGGTGGGTGCCCGCACTCTTGTGCTTAATCCCCTGGGCGGACTTACGCCGGAAGAAATGGCCCGGGGTGAAGATTACCTGTCTGTAATGAGGCAAAACCTGGCCAACTTGAAGATTGCCCTGGGTGGTAAATCATGAACCCTGTAGTGGAAGTAAGGGATCTTTTCTTCAGCTACGGTGAGGAAATGGTTCTGGAGCAAATTGACCTTACCGTGGCCAGGGGGGATTTTCTGGCGCTGATGGGCCCCAACGGTTCGGGTAAGACCACCCTGGTGAAGCTGATCCTCGGTTTGTTAAAGCCCCTGTCCGGGGAGGTCAGGCTGTTTGGCTGTCCGGTAGACCGCTTTCGCCAGTGGTACCGGGTTGGTTACGTACCCCAGAAGGCCACCAGTTTTGACACCCGTTTTCCGGCCACAGTGGAAGAAGTGGTGTCAGCTGGTCGCTATGGCCGCCTTGGCCCGGGGCGCCGTCCGGGGAAGGACGACCGCCGGGCCGTGGAGGAAGCCCTGGAACTGGTAGGGCTCGGCGGTGCCGGACACCGGACTGTCGGCAACCTTTCCGGCGGGCAGCAGCAGCGGGTGTTTATTGCCCGGGCGCTGGTGGGGCAGCCGGAATTGCTGGTGCTGGACGAACCGGCGGTTGGACTGGACAGCCGGGCGCTGGAATCCTTTTATGCCTTGCTGGAGCGGCTCAATCGGGATATGGGCATTACCCTGATCACCGTGTCTCACGACACCGGCACCGTGGCCCGCCGGGTGGGCAAAGTGGCCTGCATCAACCGGCGTTTGATCTGCCACGGTGCACCGTCCCAGGTACTGACCACCGCCAACCTGGCCCGTCTTTACGGGATACCGGTCCGGCGGGTAGTGCACGGCCACCAGACAACGCCGTGACTTAAGAAGCCGGCTCAAAAAAAGAAGGAGATACATTATGGGGGAAATTTTCTCGTACGATTTTATGGTCCGGGCGCTGTTGGCCGGGCTGACGGTTGGTGTTCTCTGCCCGGCCGTAGGCGTGTTTCTGGTCATGCGCCGGTACGCTTTCATGGCCGACACCCTGGCCCACGTTTCCCTGGCCGGGGTGGCCCTGGGCATGATCCTGGGCATTTCCCCGTCCGTGACCACCCTGGGCGTGGCCCTGGCAGCCGCCCTGGGCATCGAGCGCCTGCGGGCAGCCGGGAGGTTGCACGGTGAGGCCATCCTGGCCCTGGTGATGAGCAGCGGCCTGGCCCTGGCCGTGGTCCTGATCAGCCTGGCCCGGGGCTTTAACGTGGACGTTATGGGTTATCTTTTCGGCAGCATTCTGACCGTCGGTCCCGGGGATTTACTCCTTATCCTGGTGGTAGGGGCGGTAGTGCTGGGGTTACTGGCCTTTTTCTATAAAGAATTGTTTTTTATCGCCTTTGACGAAGAATGCGCCCGGGTGACCGGTTTGCCGGTGGACCGCCTGAATGTGCTCTTCATCCTGCTGGTGGCCCTGACCGTATCCGTAGCCGCCAGGGTGGTGGGAATCCTCCTGGTGAGCGCCCTGATGGTCATTCCGGTACTCACCGCCCAGCTGCTCTCCGGCAGTTTCCGGCGCCTGTTCTGGTTTTCCCTGGCCCTGGGTGTAACGGTTTGTTTCTGGGGCCTGGTTCTTTCCTACCACCTGGGCACGGCGCCCGGGGGTTCCATTGTGCTGCTGACGGCGGCGTTATTCGTCCTGGCCCAGGGCGGTACGGCCGTCTGGCGTGCCCGGCAGCGCCGCCGCCTGGCCACGGCAACGGAAGAAAAACTCCCCCTGGTGAAGCTGGAAGGGCGGACGTCCGGACCATGAATTCATCATTGTGTTTTCAGGCGATGGGTGTTTTTCACTTCCGCCTCCATGCGGTAGAAAGGGCGGACAACTATTTAATCACCAGCCGGCGCATCAGGTAGAGGGGCAGGGGAAACAACACGGCGGTTAATGTCACCAGCCATATAAAATCCCAGATCAACTCGGCATGCACCTGCCCCAGCACCAGGCCGCGTACCAGGTTGACCACGTGGTAAAGGGGGCTGGCCCAGGCCAGCGTTTGTATTAGCCGGGGCAGGCCGCTCAAGGGGAAAAAGACGCCGGAAAAGAGAAAAAGGGGCGTCATGATCAGGGAGAAGAAGTAGTTGAAATTTTCCATGTTGGGCACCAGCCCCGTCCAGATCATGGAAAGAATGGCAAACAAAAGCCCCGCCACGGCCAGCACCGGGGGCACCAGCAACGCCCAGGGCGAGGCCACCAGGCCCAGGGCCAGAATGACCACCAGGATCACTGAGCCGTAGAGGACACTTTTAAAGGTGCCGTACAGTATTTCGGCCACAATTACGTCGTCTATGCTCACCGGGGTGGCCACCATGGCGTGGAAGGTTTTCTGGTATTCCATGCGCACGAAGGTGCCGTAGGTGCACTCGTAACTGGCGGCGAACATGGCCGAGGAAGCCACCAGGCCGGGGGCCAGGTAATGCAGGTAAGGCAGCCCTTCCATGGGTTTTACGTAGGCGCCCAGGCCCAGCCCCAGTGCTGCAATGTACAGGAGGGGCTCAAAAAAGTTAAAAGAAAGGTTTGTTTTCCAGTTGCGGCTGAACACGATCAGGTGGCGGCGCAGCACCTGCCATACCAGGGGGGAAATGTCAATCGGCCTCAAGAATGCAGCCCCCTTCCGGTGAGTTTCAGGAATACGTCTTCCAGGGTGGCCGGTCGCAGCAGCAGGTGGGAAAAACGCACGGGCATGGACTGCAAAACCTGCAGCAGCGCCTGACCGTTATCCCTGGGGAAAAGAAACAGGTTGTCCCCCACAGTCAGGTGGTCGCGGAGCAGGTGGTTCGTCCGGTCCACAACCATTTTTACCGTATTATCGCAGTTGGCCGCCGGCTTGAGCTGCCCGGCGCAATCCATTCTGCCCAGGCCCACCTCCACCACTTCCCGGCCAATGTGTTTGACTACCAGCCCGCCGGGATTCCCTTCCTCCAGGATTTCCCCTTTGTCCATGATTACCAGGCGGTCGCAGAGCTGGCTGGCCTCTTCCAGGTAATGGGTGGTCAGCAGCAGGGTTACCCCTCGCTCTTTCAGTCGGCGCAGGCGCTGCCAGACCAGGTGGCGGGCCTGGGGGTCGAGCCCCGTGGTGGGCTCGTCCAGGATCACCAGGTCGGGGTTGTTGATGAGCGCCCGGGCGATGGTGAGGCGGCGTTTCATGCCCCCGGACAGGCGGTCCACCCGGTCCTGAGCCCGGTCGGCCAGGTCGAAAAACTCCAGCAGTTCCATGGCACGGGTGCGGGCGGTGGCTGCCGGAATGCGGAAATAGCTGGCATAAACGAGCAGGTTCTGCAGCACCTTTAAATCCGGGTCCAGGTTATTTTCCTGGGGTACCACTCCCAGGCGGCTTTTTATTTCCCGGGGATGCTTCTGCACATCCATGCCCAGGACGGTAAGCCGCCCGGCGGTAACCGGGGACAGGCAGTAGATCATATTTACCGTAGTAGTTTTACCCGCCCCGTTGGGGCCGAGAAAGCCGAAACATTCCCGGGGACGCACGCGAAAGTTGATGCCGCGCACGGCTAATTTACCGTTATATTCCTTCGTTAATTTTTCAGCCACTATAACATCCATATCCATAAAACCTGGATGTCTCCCCTGCTGAATCAATCTTAAACAATCCGGTCCGTTTTCTCCCCCGTGTCTATTGTATTACAAAACAACTTTCCCATCCATTGGTTTTCCGCCTGCAGGAGCTGTATCTTTTAGGCGCCATTTTGTGGTATACTACCGGTGAGGTTTTACAAGTGCAGGTGCCAGCCATGGAGCAAAGGAAGGATCCGGCGGGGCGCACCCGCTACTGGCGGGTGCATCCCGCCAGGCCCGATCCCGGGATAATGGCCCGGGCCGGGTTAATTTTGCGTCGGGGAGGGCTCGTGGCCTTTCCCACCGAAACGGTTTACGGCCTGGGAGCCAACGCCCTGGATGCCCCTGCCGTGGCCCGCATCTTTGAAGCCAAAGGGCGCCCCCAGGACAACCCCTTGATTGTCCATGTGGCCGACCGGGAAATGGTGTACCGGCTGGCCGCCCGGGTGCCTGCCAGTGCCGGCAAGCTGATGGACGCCTTCTGGCCTGGCCCCCTCACCCTGGTGATGCCCGCAGCACCAGTTGTTCCCCGGCAGGTGACGGCAGGGCTGGACAGCGTGGGTATACGTATGCCCGCTCACCCCGTGGCCCTGGCCCTGATTGCGGCCGCAGGGGTGCCGGTGGCCGCGCCCAGTGCCAATCTTTCCGGCCGCCCCAGTCCCACTACTGCACAGCACGTTCGGGAGGATCTGGACGGTCGCATTGAGGTTATCCTGGACGCCGGTCCTGCCGATGTGGGGCTTGAGTCTACGGTGCTGGATCTCACCGGAGATGTGCCCGTGATTCTACGTCCCGGGGGTATAACTTGCGAGGCACTGGAAAAGGTTATTGGTGAGGTGCGGGTAGACCCGGGCATCGATGGCGTACCCGATCGTGGTTCTCCTGCCGGCGAATTCCGCCCCCGTTCGCCGGGCATGAAGTACCGGCATTACGCCCCCCGGGCCCCCCTGGTGCTGGTGGAGGGGGAGCCGGAACGGGTTTCGGCCCGGGTTAAGGAACTGGCCGAAAGCTACCTGTCCCGGGGCTGGCGGGTGGGTATTCTGGCCACTGCGGAAACAGCGGGAGAATACAAAGAGGGCCAGGTCGTGGTGGCCGGCCGGCGGAAAGATCCTGCCACCATCGCTTCCAGGCTTTTTGGCGCTTTACGCCGGCTTGATGAACTGGGGGTGGACGTCATTCTGGCCGAGGGTATTGAGCCCCGGGGAATGGGACTGGCCGTGATGAACCGCCTGCGGCGGGCCGCGGGCAACCGCATTGAACGGGTGTGACTCCGTCCCCGTTTTGGTGTATAGTAAGGAGTTTTCTGGAGGCAACAGCGGTGAGTATTCCAACCTTGCTTTTGCTGGCGGTGGCCCTGGGCACCGATGCCTTTTCCCTGTGCCTGGGCATTGGGATGACCGGGGTCAGGCGCCTGCAAATATTGCTCATTACTTTGACCGTGCTTCTTTTCCATATTGCCATGCCCCTTTTGGGCTTTCAAGCAGGGGAACTGGTGGGAGGGCTTTTGGGCCGTGCGGCCACCATAGCGGGAGCAGTGCTGCTCCTTTACCTGGGCCTGCGCATGATCAGGGAAGCCTTTAGCGAGGAAGAGCCGCGCATTGTTTTGCTGAACAACTGGGGGTTGTTTCTTTTAGGGGCCAGCGTAAGCATGGATGCCCTGAGCGTAGGTTTTACCCTGGGTACCCTGCGGACGCAGTTGCTTTTTACCGTGCTTACCTTCGGGCTGGTGGCCGGTTTCATGACCTTTTCCGGGCTGGTGCTGGGCCGCTACCTTGGACATATGGTGGGGGAAAGGGCGCGGCTTTTGGGCGGGCTGATCCTGGTGGGTATCGGGGTTAAGCTGTTCTTATGAGTGGTGATATTACCGGGAGGCGTGATCATGACCAGAAAAATACTCTTTGTGTGCACCGGCAACACCTGCAGGAGCAGTATGGCGGAGGCCCTGGCCAGGGACATGGTGGCCAGAAAGGGTTTACAGGGGGAGATTGAAGTTGTTTCCGCGGGGATAGCCGCCCTGCCCGGCAGCGAGGCATCGCCCCAGGCCGTGGCGGTGATGGAGGAGATGGGCCTGGATTTACGGTCACACCGGGCCAGTCTGCTTACCCGCCGGGATGTGGAAGAGGCCGACCTGGTACTGACCATGACCCGGGGGCACAAAAAAATGGTTCGGGAAATGGCGCCGGATCTGGCGGAAAAAATTTTTACCCTCGCCGAATACGCCGGCAGGGGCGGTGATGTCCCCGATCCCTTCGGGGGGCCAGTAGATGTCTACCGCCAGTGCGCCGGCGAGCTGCGTTATCTGATCTCCCTGGCCCTGGACAGGCTGGCTGCCGAAAAAGCCGGGCCGGCACAGGCAAGCCCGGATCCGGAAGCGGCCCCGCCTTCCGGCGATCAAAAGGCAGAACCCGGGGAACCGGGGGCCAGCATAAATTAAAGCAGGAAAATAGCGTTTTTTGTAGAAGACAACTGGTTGTATTTCTTTTTTGGAGATAGGGGTGAAGTATGTCCGTGCGGATTGCCCTGGCCGCCGACCACGGTGGCTTTCGTTTAAAGGAAGAGGTTATTTCTTTTTTGCAGGAAAACGGAATCGCCTACCATGATTTCGGCACCTATTCGGAAGAAGCCGTGGATTACCCCGATTTTGCCCTCCTGGTAGCCGAGGCCGTACGCAGCGGGGATTACCAGCTGGGCATCCTTTGCTGCGGTACGGGCATTGGGGTGGCCATTGCGGCCAACAAAGTGCCGGGCATCCGGGCGGCCCTTTGTCACGATACTTTTTCCGCCCGGGCTTCCCGGGAACACAACGACGCCAACATTCTGACCATGGGCCAGCGGGTAATCGGCCCCGGGCTGGCCCGGGAGATTGTGCGGGTGTGGCTGGCTTCTGAATTTGCCGGCGGGCGCCACGCCCGGCGGGTGACCAAGATCACCGAAATTGAAAAAAAATACGGCGGTTGCAGTGGCCGTTAGCCGCAAAAGCCATGTCGTGGGGGAGGAAAATCATAATGCACATGAACAGACCTCTAGCTGCAGTTGATCCGGAAATTGCCAGGGCTATTGATCTGGAGCTGGGCCGCCAGCGCGATACACTGGAACTGATCGCCTCGGAAAATGCCGCCAGCCGGGCGGTCATGGAGGCCCAGGGTTCGGTGCTGACCAACAAGTACGCCGAGGGCTATCCCGGGCGGCGTTATTACGGCGGCTGCCAGTTCGTGGATATTGCGGAAGAGCTGGCCATTAACCGGGCGAAAGAACTCTTTGGTGCCGAGCATGTCAATGTGCAGCCCCACTCCGGTGCCCAGGCCAATATGGCGGTTTACTTCGCCCTGCTGGAACCGGGGGATACCATCCTGGGCATGAACCTGGCCCACGGCGGTCACCTCACCCACGGCAGCCCGTTGAATATCTCCGGAAAATATTTTCGGGTAGCCTTTTACGGGGTGGAGAAGGAAACGGGGCTGATCAACTACGAGAAGGTTTTTGCTGCCGCCTTTGAGCATAAGCCGCGGATTATCGTGGCCGGGGCCAGTGCCTACCCCCGGGCCATTGACTTTTATAAGTTTAAGGAAATAGCCGGGGAAGTGGGGGCCTACCTGATGGTGGATATGGCCCATATCGCCGGGCTGGTGGCCGCCGGGGAGCACATGAGCCCGGTGCCCTATGCCGATGTGGTGACCACCACCACCCATAAGACCCTGCGCGGCCCCCGGGGAGGCATGATTTTGTGCCGGGCTAAATACGCGACGGCCATTGACAAGGCGGTCTTTCCGGGCATCCAGGGGGGGCCCCTGATGCACGTCATTGCCGCCAAAGCCGTGGCCCTCAAAGAGGCGCAGCAGCCGGAATTTAAGGAGTACCAGCGGCAGATCGTCAAAAACGCCCGTGCCCTGGCCCGGGCCCTGATGGACCGGGGCTTTGAACTGGTCAGCGGCGGCACCGACAACCACCTGATGCTGGTGGATTTACGCAACAAGGGGGTTACCGGCCGCGAGGCGGAAGCCGTCCTGGATTCCGTCGGCGTGACGGTGAACAAAAATGCCATTCCCTATGACCCGCAGCCCCCGGCGGTGGCCAGCGGGATACGCATCGGCACGCCGGCGGTGACCACCCGGGGCCTTAAAGAAGAGGATATGGAGGCGGTGGCCGAAATCATCCACCTGGCTCTAAGCTTCCGGAATGACCCGGACCGCTTGAACCAGGTTCGTGAAATGGTGACCGGGCTGTGCCGCCGGTACCCGCTGTATCAGGCGGGGAACTAAGAGAACAAAGGAACGGCGCACCGCCGTTCCCGAAGTCCGGAGGTGAGCGCCCTGGTTAAGAGGCCTTCCTTCGACGAAATTTATATGGAAGTGGTGGACGTTATTGCCCGCCGTTCCACCTGCCTGCGCAAAAAAGTAGGGGCCGTCATTGTGGTAGAGGGGCGGATTATTTCCCACGGCTATAACGGGGTAGTCAGCGGGGCGGAACACTGCATTGATACGGGACGTTGCTTGAAGGATTTAGCCGGCCGGGAAGACTACAAGCCCTGCGTCCACGCCGAGCAAAACGCCATCTGCCTTTGTGCCAGGCGGGGTCTGGCCGTAGGCGGCGGCACCATGTACGTCAACGCCGACATCTGCCTGACCTGCGCCAAGCTCATTGTCTCCTGCGCCATTTCCCGGGTGGTAGTGCGGCGGGATTACCGGGGCACCGATGAGGGCATAGAATTCCTGCGCCGCCACGGCGTGCAGGTGGACCTGTGGGAGTGACCGGCCATCGCCAAAAGAAAGGCAGCCCTTTTCGATATCGGGGCCACCCTGATCACCGGACCGGAAGTGTCTCCAACAAAACAAATTGCCCGGCTGCTGGGACTGCCCCCGGGGCAGGACCGGCTGGTGGGGGATATAATTATGTGCCGGGAGTTTGTCGGCCCCCGGGAGGTCTGCGCCGCCCTGTCTGAAGTGGCTTTCCTGGATCGGCAGCGGGAGGAGGCCCTCACGTGTCTCTGGGCCGACCAGGAGAAGGCCGCCGTGGAAATACCGGGAGCGGCCAGGGCGGTAATGCGAGCCCGGGAGCTGGGCTTTGCCGTGGGCCTGGTTTCGGACATCTGGGTTCCCTACTACCGGGCTTTTTTACGTGCCTGTCCCGATATTGCCGCCCTGGTGGATTACGCCGCTTTAAGTTTCCGTCTGGGACAAAAAAAACCGGCAGAACGGCTCTATCAGGCCGCCCTGGAGGCTCTGGATGCGGATCCCCGGCATTCCGTCATGATCGGGGACACCTATGAAAAGGACATCCTGCCGGCCATAAACATGGGTTTGGCCGCCATCTGGGTCCTTTCTCGCCCCGAGCGGGAGTACCCGGCCATGGCCCGGGTGTTATGGGGTGAATGGCCCCGGCCGGACATCATTGTGCGGGAGACGAGCCAGCTTGCCCGGGCCCTGGATGAACTTGAGCAAAAGAGGAGAGGTACTTAATTCATGGAAATAACCAGAGTGGTACGCCATACATCCGGGGAACTTGTGGACAAACTGCGCCGGGTCACCATGCTCACCGACCCGGACTGTTATATATACCGGGACGTATACATCTCCCTGGAAAAAATCCACACCAATTTTCTGGCCCCGGCCCAATCTTACGTCCTCACCGGGGAACTGCAAAAGGTGCGGGAATTAAAATGGGAACTGGCCCGTCACGGGTGCGATATCTTCCACCTCGACGGGTATGTCACCCTTTACCTGGCCGGTTACGATGAGCCGGTAGACCTTTTGCCGCCGGTCATTGAGGAATCGCTGGAGGCCGACGGCTCGGTATTCAACATCATCTGTGACGGCATGCACCGGGTTTACCTGGCCCGGCTGGAGTGGATCATTCCCCAGGTAATCTTTATCCGCGGAATTCCGAAGGACAAGCCCTATTACGCCTATCCCCTGCCCGGAGGGTGGTCACAGGTGGTTCTGCGGGAAGACCTGCCGCCGGGATTTATCAAGAAATGGCACCGTATTGCCGGGTACAAGTCCCTGTATCGCAACTTCAATTCAGCCTTTTTCAATGTGGGTGGACCCCGGGGGCATTTCCGCAAAGGGTGATGGGGATGTAATTTATCCCCTTATAATTCAGGGATAAGCTGCATATAGTTAATCCCGGGGATTTTGCAGGAGGTATATGAAGACAGGTTACCTCCGGTTCCCCGCTCCCCGGGTCTTCAATCGTATTGAAAAGGTTTAATTACCAGTCCAGGGAGACAAACTATGCTCAAGGTTCTCACTGTTTTCGGTACCCGGCCGGAGGCCATCAAAATGGCCCCCCTCATTAAGGAACTGCAGCGCCACCCGGACCGGGTGCTCTGCCGGGTGGCCGTCACCGCCCAGCACCGGGAAATGCTGGATCAGGTGCTGCAACTTTTTCAAATTGCTCCCGACCACGATCTGGACATCATGAGACCCGGCCAGAGCCTTTTTGACATCACCCGCCGGGCACTGGACGGCCTGGAGCAGGTCATGGCAAGAGAAAGGCCGGATCTGGTGCTGGTTCACGGGGACACCACCACTACGTTTGTGGCCGCCCTGGCTGCCTTCTATCTGCAAATACCGGTGGGTCATGTAGAGGCTGGCCTGCGCACGGGAGACAAATACTCCCCCTTTCCCGAGGAAATCAACCGCCACCTCACGGCGGTGGTGGCCGACCTGCACTTTGCCCCCACCGCCACCGCCCGGGACAACCTGCTGCGGGAAGGGGTAGTCCCGGAACGGATCTTCGTCACGGGAAATACGGTCATCGATGCCCTCCTGGCCACCGTGGATAACGATTATCAATTTAGCGACCCCGCACTGGCTGATATAGATTACCGGTGCCGGCGGGTGCTATTGGTGACCACCCACCGCCGGGAGAACCTGGGCGAACCCATGCGGGAGATCTATCTGGCCTTAAGAGATATCGTCACCCGGTATCCCGACGTGGAGATTGTCTTTCCCGTACATAAAAACCCGGCGGTACGGCAGGTAGTGCAGGAAGTACTGGGGGAACTGCCCCGGATCCATCTCATCGAGCCCCTTTCTTACCAGCCCTTCGTCAATCTGATGAACCGGTGCTATCTGGTGCTTACCGACTCGGGAGGGCTGCAGGAAGAGGCCCCGGCCCTGGGCAAGCCCGTACTGGTGCTGCGCAACACCACCGAACGTCCCGAGGCCATACGGGCCGGTACCGTGCGCCTGGTGGGTACAACCCGGGAGGCGGTTTTCAACGAAACCAGGCGCCTGCTGGAAGACGCAGCTCATTACCGGCAAATGGCCGAAGCGGTGAACCCCTATGGGGACGGCCGGGCCTCCCGGCGCATTGGCCAGGCCATTCTCTACCACTTCGGCCTGAGCGATGAACCGCCGGAGCCTTTTATCACCCCTGAGGCCGGCCGGTGTTAAGTCCGGCCCGGATCGTCCTGCGCAACGAGGGACGACCGCTGGCCGGGTAGTTGTGTTGCATATCAAAAAGTAGTTACCTGCAAAAAAAAGTCATCCCGGTGTGAAGGAATAAATGACTTTGTGTAGAACAATAACTTGTGACGGGTGTAACGCAGCCGACATTTTTTCTGACAAAAAGTGACAGGCTGCACACCCGCCCCGGGAAAGGGGATACATCATGGGTGAGCGCCGGGTGGGAGGCCGTATCCTGGCAGCCCTGGCCATTACCACCACCATCGGCATGGAAATGGCCATCATGGTTACCGCCGGGTTCTACGGCGGCCGGTGGCTGGACCGCCAGTTGCATACGGATCCCTGGCTGATGACGGCGGGCATCCTGCTGGGGACTGCCGCGGGCATCTGGGGGGTCGTCCAGACCGTGTCACGTTTTTTCAAAGACTGGGGGTAGAACCCTGTGCCTTCCTTACCACGGGTACCCGAACTGGATAACCAGTTAAAACGCACCACCTGCATCACGGGAGTGTTGATGGTGCTGGTGTTGCTGGCCATTGCGGCCAACCCCCGGGATTCCCTGGCATGGGGTCTTTTTCTGGGGCTTGCCACCGGCCTGTACAATACCGTTTCCCTGGCCATCCGGATCAAGCGCCTGGGCTCGCTGGACAGGAGCGGTGCCCGGAGCTACATGCGCCAGGGCCTGATCATGCGCCTGGCGCTGGTGGCCGTAGTGGTTTTGCTGGCCGGCCGGGCGGCCAGTGTTAATGTGTACTGGCTGGGGGCGGGTCTGTTGGCCGTTCCCTGTATTACCGCTGTTGATGCGGCCATCAGAGCGGCGCGCCTGAGCCGCTCTGAGGGAGGAGTGTTTTCCAGGATAGAAGAAAAAATTTAAAAAGGGGGAGGTGATAATTGGTGAAAAGCCTGGAAGAAGTCCACGAGGAGTTAAACGTGTGGGGTTTTCCTCACCATCCCTGGGAGTTTACCCTGGGCAACACCCATATTACCCTGAATCCCAAGACACTGGTGATGACCTGGATCGTCATGCTGCTGGTGATCCTCTTCACCGTGTCGGCCACCCGCAACATGAACATGAAGCGGCCGGGTAAGCTGCAATTGATGGTGGAGGAAATTTTCCTGTTTTTGCGGGGCCTGGTTTACGAAAATATGGACCCGAAGAAGGGCGCAGGCCTGATGTCCCTGATCTTTACGCTCTTTATTTTCCTTCTCTTCAGCAACCTCTGGGGCCTGGTTCCCACCATGATGTCACCCACCGCCGATGTGAACACCACCGCCGGCATGGCCATAATGGTCTTCTTCCTTGTGCAATTCATGGGAATGCGTTACAAAGGGGCCGGGCATTTCAAGCACTTCCTGGAACCGTTTCCCTTCTTCCTGCCACTGACCATTGTCGAAGAACTGGCCAAACCGGTAACCCTGGCTTTCCGTCTATACGGTAACATCTATGGCGGCGAGGTTCTCATTGCGGTTTTACTGGGGCTTTTAGGCCTGAACACCTTTATCTTCGGCGGGTTTATCCCGTCGGTGGTCTGGCTGGCCTTCAGTATCTTTGTCGGGTTTATTCAGGCCTTTATCTTTACTATGCTTACCATCGCCTACATCTCGCAGGTAGTGAAGGAACACGAACATTAAGGTTTATCATCTCTAATTATAGAGATATTTCCACAAAGAAAGCAGAAATTTTTGGAGAAAGGAGGGGAAAATGATGGATGTGGGAGCTGCTGCTGCCCTCGGTACCTCTTTAGCCGTGGGCCTGGCCGCACTGGGTGCCGGTATCGGCGACGGTCTGGTCACCGGCCGCACCGTGGAGGCGATGGCCCGTCAACCCGAATTAAGAGGTAACCTGCTGACCACAATGTTCATTTCTGTCGGTCTGATCGAGGCCCTGCCCATCATCGCGGTGGTTATTGCCTTCATGCTGTTTGGTAAAATTGGTGGTTAATGCAGGTAAAGGTGGGTAAAAGGTGGCATAGCGGGTTAAGAGATCCATAAACCTGCTATCGCCTCCCTTTTGTCCACGGCAACGGGTAGTAAGGAAGGAGGGGAACCGGTGGAAGCGCTGGGAATTAATTATACTCTGGTGGCCCAAATTATAAACTTTGTCATTTTGCTCATATTCCTTCGTTTGGTGGTTTACAAACCCATCGTCAATATTCTGGAACAACGCCAGCAATATATAGCCAATAACGTGGCCGCCGCCGAAGAGGAGCGAAAACAGGCCGAAGCATTGCGCCAGCAGTACCTCGCCGAGATGCAAAAAGCGAGGGAAGAAGCCCAGGCCATCATCCAGCAGGCCACCAAGGCCGGTGAGGACAAGGCCCAGGAAATTGTTGAGGCGGCCAAGGCCGAGGCGCAGCGGATCAAGGAGAGCGCCCTTGAGGAAATTGCCCGGGAGAAGGAGAAGGCGGTTGCAGAATTGCGCGACCAGGTGGCTTCCCTGTCCATTCTGGTGGCGCAGAAGATCATCAACCAGACCATCACCCCCGAAATTCAACACGGCCTGGTGCAGGAGTTTATTAAAGAAGCGGGGGATCTGCCATGTTAAGGGGGGCCGTAGCCGGACGTTATGCCCAGGCCCTTTATGATCTGGCCGAAGCGCAAGGTCTGGTGGATCAGGTAGAGCAGGAACTAATGGCGGTAAATCAGGTCATAGCCGATTCCCGTGAATTCCAAAAGGTGCTCTATCATCCCCGCATTACGGCACAGGAAAAAAAGAATGTGCTGAAGAGCATTTTTGCCGGCAAAGTCTCCCCGGTGACTGAGAATTTCCTCTTTTTACTGGTAGACAGGCACCGGGAGGCCTTCCTGAACGATATTGTGGCGCAGTTTTCCGCCCTGGCCGACCGGGCCCGCAATATCGTCCAGGCCGAAGTGACCAGTGCCATTGAACTGACTAAGGAAGAAAAGAAAAAACTGGGCGAAGTGTTGAACAAGATCACCGGCAAAAAGGTGCAGACTGCATACAGCGTGGACCCCGCGCTTATTGGCGGGGTGGTGGTACGCATTGGTGACCGGGTTATCGACGGTAGCCTGCGTACCCGTCTGGCAACTTTGAGAGAGCACCTCAGGCAAATAAGTTAAGGCGATAGGGGTGAAATTAGGAGCATGAATTTGCGACCGGAAGAGATCAGTTCGATCATTCGGCAGCAGATTGAAAAATACCAGGCGCAAATTGAAATGCGCGATGTGGGTACCGTTATTCAGGTGGGTGACGGTATCGCCCGCGTCTACGGCCTGGAAGCCTGTATGGCCATGGAACTGCTGGAATTTCCGGCTCCTACCGAGGGCGGCGAGCCGACCCTGGGCATGGCCCTCAACCTGGAAGAAGACAACATTGGTTGCGTGTTGCTCGGTGCCTACACCCACATCAAGGAAGGGGACACCGTCAAGCGGACCGGCCGCATTGCCTCCGTGCCCGTGGGCGATGCCCTGATCGGCCGGGTGGTTAACCCCCTGGGGCGTCCCCTGGACGGCAAGGGTCCCATTCAGAGCGACAAATACCGTCCCATTGAGCGTATCGCCCCCGGCGTTATCACCCGTAAACCCGTGCACCAGCCACTGCAGACCGGCCTGAAAGCTATTGACTCCATGATTCCCATCGGAAGAGGACAGCGGGAATTGATCCTGGGCGACCGCCAGACCGGTAAAACGGCTATTGCCGTGGACGCCATCATCAACCAGAAAGGTAAGGACGTTATTTGTATCTACGTGGCTATCGGTCAAAAGGCCTCCACGGTGGCCAACGTGGTGCAGCGCCTGCGCGACTTTGGAGCCATGGATTACACCATCGTGGTTTCGGCTACCGCATCCGATCCGGCACCGCTTTTGTTCATTGCTCCCTATGCCGGCTGTGCCATGGGCGAGGAGTTTCTGGAGCAGGGCAAACACGTATTGATTGTTTACGACGACCTTTCCAAGCAGGCCGTAGCCTACCGTGAGCTTTCCCTGCTCCTGCGGCGTCCTCCCGGCCGCGAGGCCTATCCCGGCGACGTGTTCAACCTGCACTCCCGTTTGCTGGAGCGGGCCTGTAAGCTGAATGACGACCTGGGAGGCGGCTCCCTGACGGCCCTGCCCATTATTGAAACCCAGGCCGGTGACGTGTCGGCCTACATTCCCACCAACGTGATTTCCATTACCGACGGCCAGATCTACCTGGAGCCCGACCTGTTCTATGCCGGCATCCGCCCGGCCATCAACGTGGGCCTGTCCGTATCCCGGGTGGGTGGCGCCGCTCAAATCAAGGCCATGAAGCAGGTGGCCGGACGGCTGCGCCTGGACCTGGCCCAGTACCGCGAGCTGGCTGCCTTCGCCCAGTTTGGTTCCGACCTGGACAAGGCCACCCAGGCCCGTCTGATCCGCGGCCAGCGCATGGTGGAACTGCTCAAGCAAAAGCAGTATGCCCCCATGGCGGTGGAAGATCAGGTGATGGTCATTTATGCCGGTGTAAACGGCTATCTGGACGATCTGCCGGTGGAAAAAGTGCTGCCCTTTGAAGAAGAGTTCCTGAATTATATGCACACCAGCCATCCGGATGTGGGCGAAGCCATTGCCAGGACCGGTGAGCTGTCCAGGGAAACGGAAGAAAAACTGAAAGCAGCCATCATTGAATTCAAGAAAGGCTTTGTGGCCCGCACGGCCTGATCAACGCTTACCGGTCTTCCGGTAGTAGCGACGCGAGGTGGTGAAAAAGAGTGCCAAGTTTACGGGATTTGCGGCGGCGTATTAAGAGTATCAAGAGCACCCAGCAGATTACCAAGGCCATGAAGGCGGTTTCCGCCGCCAAGATGCGCCGGGCCCAGGAGCAGGTTCTGTCAGCCAGGCCCTACGCTCGCCGGATGAAGGATGTCCTGGGCCGGGTGGGTACCGCCGCCGGCGGGGTTAAACACCCCCTTCTGGAAGTGCGGGAGCCTAAAAGGGTGGCCTATGTCCTCATTACCGCCGACCGGGGGCTGTGTGGTGGTTTTAATGCCAACCTGATCCGCAGGACCGTGCAGGAAACAAAAAACATTAACGCCGAACTGAGCCTGGTTTGTGTGGGGCGCAAGGGCCGCGACTATTTCCGCCGCCGGGGATATAACATTGCTCAGCAGTACGTCGGCCTGGGCGAAACCATTAGACTAAGCCACGCCCAGGAAATTGCCCGTTACCTGCTGGATAAATACGCGGCGGGGGAATTTGACGCCGTTTACCTGATCTACAGCGAGTTCGTCAACGTGCTGGTTCAGCGGCCCAGGGTGGTCAAACTGCTGCCCGTGGAGCCTCCCGAAGGACAGGAAAACGGGGAAGGAAAGCCCGGCAGGGTGGAATATATCTTCGAGCCTTCCGCCGAAGCGGTGCTGGCGGAGCTGTTGCCCATGTACGTGGAAAATATGGTCTTTCACGGTCTCCTGGAATCCAAGGCCAGTGAGCACAGCGCCCGCATGACCGCCATGGACAACGCCACCAAGAACGCAGCGGATATGATCGACCGGCTGACCCTGTCCATGAACCGGGCCCGCCAGGCCGCCATAACCAAGGAAATATCCGAAATTGTCGGCGGAGCGGCGGCCCTGGAATAATTGTGACCGTTCCCCCGGCTAACTTAAGCTTCGCGCGAAGGAGGTACGGAGTAGCTAATGAATGTTGGTCATGTAGTACAGGTCATTGGCGTGGTGGTGGACGTGCGCTTTCCACCCGGCCAGGTGCCTGATATCTATAATGCCCTGAAGATCCGCCGCGAAGGGCAGGAGGACCTGACCCTGGAAGTGGCGCAGCACCTGGGCAACAACATTGTGCGCACTGTGGCCATGTCCTCCACCGATGGTCTGGTGCGGGGCATGGAAGTGATTGACACCGGCAAGCCCATCACCGTCCCGGTGGGGCGGGCCGTACTGGGTCGCCTGGTGGACGTGCTGGGTGAACCCATTGACGGTAAAGGTCCCATCAAGAGCGATCACTACTATCCTATCCACCGGCCCGCACCGGCCCTGGTCGAGCAGTCCACCCGGGCCGAGCAACTGGAAACCGGCCTGAAGGTGGTCGACCTGCTGGTGCCCTTCTTAAAGGGCGGCAAGATCGCCATGTTCGGGGGCGCCGGGGTGGGCAAGACGGTTATCGTGATGGAGCTGATCAACAACATCGCCAAGCAGCACGGCGGTATTTCCGTATTTGCCGGTGTGGGCGAACGGACCCGCGAGGGCAACGACCTCTACCGGGAGATGACCGAAGCGGGCGTGCTGGACAAGACCATCATGGTGTTCGGTCAGATGAACGAGCCGCCCGGATGCCGTCTCCGGGTGGGCCTGACCGGACTGTGCATGGCGGAGTACTTCCGGGATGAGGAAGGGGCCGACGTGCTCCTGTTCATCGACAACATCTTCCGCTTCACCCAGGCCGGTTCCGAGGTTTCCGCCCTCCTGGGCCGGATGCCTTCGGCCGTGGGTTACCAGCCCACCCTGGCCACGGAAATGGGTCAACTGCAGGAGCGGATTACTTCCACCATGAAGGGTTCGGTTACTTCAGTGCAGGCCGTTTACGTGCCTGCGGACGACCTGACCGACCCGGCGCCGGCCACCACTTTTGCCCACCTGGACGCCACCGTGGTGCTGTCCCGGCAAATCGCCGAACTGGGCATTTACCCGGCGGTGGACCCCCTGGACTCCACCTCCCGCATCCTCGATCCCAACGTGGTGGGCCAGGAGCACTACGAGGTGGCCCGGGGCGTGCAGAAGGTTCTGCAGCGCTATAAGGAACTTCAAGATATCATCGCCATTCTGGGCATGGAAGAACTGTCCGACGAGGACAAACTGATCGTGGCCCGGGCCCGGAAGCTGCAGCGCTTCCTGTCCCAGCCCTTCCACGTGGCCGAGCAGTTCACCGGCCGGCCGGGCGTGTACGTGCCGCTCAAGGAGACCATCCGCGGCTTCAAGGAAATCCTGGAGGGCAAGCACGACGACCTGCCTGAAGAAGCGTTCTACATGGTGGGTACCATCGACGACGCGGTGGCCAAGGCGAAAAGCTTAGCAGAGGGAAGTGCGTAAAATGGCGGAAAAAACCCAACGCCTGGAAATTGTCACTCCCGAGCGCAAGGTATACAGCGGCGATGTCCGCTTTGTGGTGGTGCCGGGCGTGGAAGGCGAACTGGGCTTCCTGCCGGAGCACGCTCCCCTGGTTAGCGCCCTGAAGATCGGCGTGATGAAGGTTCAGGAGGAGAACCGGACCTTCAAAGTGGCGATAAGCGGGGGATTTGTGGAGGTGCGGAACAGCCGGGTGACCGTCCTGGCCCGTACCGCAGAGCGGGACGACGAAATCGACCGGGAGCGGGCCGAAGCGGCCAAAGCCAGGGCCGAACAGCGGCTGGCAGCCAAAACACCCGACATTGACGTGGTCAGGGCCGAACTGGCCTTAAAGCGCGCCATGGCCCGGTTGAAGGCTATATCTTAAGAACTACAAAAGGCACGGCGTTGCCCAGAGCGAACAGGAATAAACATCTTTGGTATAGGTGGCAGTTAGTTCTGCCACCTTTTATTTTTTGCCCGCCTGTAAATGTTTAGTGGCCTGCTATGGTGCCGTTGGTAACGGTTTTACTGAATGATTACGCCCGCCCGGTATGAACAGGAAACTTTTGGGCAACAATGTGGGATAAGTACGGCCCGGATCCTGAAGGCATGTCCGCTGTAACCGGAGCATATAAATTCAAGTAGATAACCAGGCGGTGGTCGTTACAGGGGCGCGTATTAACAGGTGAACTGATTGGACAGGGGAGGTGAAATGGTGCGCAGGCTGTTGCTGGGCTTGATCTGCGTGGTGCTGTCCCTCACCCTGGGGCTGCCCGTGCTGGTCAATTACCTTTCCCCGGTACGGATCCAGGAACGGGAAACCCGGGTGCGCCTTTATGTCCACAGTACCGGCCGGATAGTGGAACTCCCCCTGGAAGAATATATCACCGGGGTGGTTGCCGCCGAGATGCCGGCAGCCTTTCCCCTGGAGGCCCTCAAGGCCCAGGCGGTGGCCGCCCGCACCTATATTGTGCGCCGGCTGACCGCCGGGGGGATAATAAATAGCGAGCATCCCGGGGCCGACGTCTGTGACGACCACACCCACGGCCAGGCCTGGATTTCCCGGGAGGAGATGCGCCGGCGCTGGGGGACCCTCCGTTACTATGAATACTACTATAAGATCAAAAAAGCGGTCGATGAAACGAAGGGATTGGTCCTGACCTATGAGGGGCAGCTCATTGAAGCTGCCTACCATGCTTCCTGCGGCGGGCGGGGAACGGAAAGCGCCTCGGCAGTGTGGGCGGCGGATCTGCCCTACCTGGTGGGGGTGCCCTGCCCCTACGACGCCGATCCGGAACCCGTGCGGACGGTGAGCCTTCCGCTGGCCCAGGTGGACCGGGCCCTGGGAGTGAACCTGGAAGTCGTGCCAGTTGCCGCCAGTGGTCATCCCGGCAATGGAGAAAAAGATCTCGTCGAGGTACTGGAACGCACTCCCGCCGGCCGTCCCAAAACGGTGCGCATTGGGGAGAAAAAAGTGGCGGCTACGGTGGTGCGGGACCGCCTGGGCCTGCGCTCCATCGATTTTACCATGGCTTTAAAGGGTAACCGGGTGGAGATCACCACCCGGGGTTACGGTCATGCCGTGGGACTATGTCAGTACGGGGCAAAGGGTCTGGCCGAGCACGGCTATACCTTTGACCGCATACTGAAGCATTACTACACCGGGGTGGAAATCACCCGAATAAATTAATGAACAGGTGGTCACAATACTTCTAAAAGCTTTGTAAAGCTTTTGCCGGGAGTGATTACATTGTGGCCGTTTGGTAAACGTCTTTCCGAACAAGACCTGGTGGAAAAATACCGCCGGTGGCTGCGCCGGTGGCTATTGGGCAACTGGCTGCGCTATGCGGTGGTAAGCACCGTGGTTGTGGCCCTGATTATGGTTTTGCTCTGGGCCGTGTTGAGCACCTGGCAGCCCGCAGGTCCGGTTCCGGCCCCGGCTCCAGGAACAGACCGGGGAGTGCAATTGATGCACTCCCGGACTGCGGATTTTTCTCAACCAGCTGACGGAAAAGAAATGGGGGAGGATGGTAGCGGCCGCATTAAGATTTACGCCCCGGTTGATGGTGAGATTGTCCGGGCTTACGGGAGGGGCTATTCGCAGGTCTACGGTGATTATCGATTTAACGAATCAGTGGAATTTGGTGCGTCTGCCGGCGCCCTGGTCAAATCGGCAGCGCCGGGGACGGTTAAAGCAGTGCAGCCGGGGGCGGCCGTCGGCAGACCGGAAGAGCCAGGCGTCACGGAAGCAAGCAACCCGGTGCCCCTGAGCTATACCGTGACCATCGACCACGGTCATGGCTGGCAGACGGTTTACCGGGGCCTGGGAGAAGTGCAGGTTAAGGCCGGGCAGCACCTGAGCGCCCGGGCTCCCCTGGGCACCCTGCCCGGGTCCGGGAAAGTACTGGAATTTACCCTGCTCAAAGACGGCGCCGCCCGGAACCCGGCCGGGTACCTGGTGGAAAACATCCACCGGTAACACCCCAGGCAGCAACCCGGCGCTCACTGGTGGAATGATTACCGATATGTAGTTTCATTCCCTGCACAGGTACCCGGCACTCACAGCAACCGGGTTCTCTATAGTAACTGCTAACCATATGTGGCTTTAGTCCCTGCGCAGGTACCTGGAACCGGTGAGTGCTGGGTGAGTGCTGGGTGAGTGCTGGGGTTTTTGGCAATTTACCTGCTCCCGGCGCATATATATTCTATCAGGTACCAAGCCGGGGAGGTAGGGCAATGCAGGAATACATCCAGAAAAGGGTGCTGGAGATTTGCGCCTATATCCTGGAAACCAGGGCCACCGTGCGCCGGGCTGCACAGGTATTTCAAGTGAGTAAAAGTACCGTGCATAAAGATATGACCGAAAGGCTGCCCTCGTTAAATAAAAAACTGGCTCAAGAAGTAAGGGCCGTACTGGAACAAAATAAGGCCGAGCGGCATATACGGGGAGGGGAGGCAACCCGGAAAAAATACAGGGAAACATAAAATTTTTAAGCCGGGCTAGAGGAATTTGGCTGAATATGTAGAAGCTTACCACACATGCCTGCCGGGAAATAAAGACTCCACCCCCGGCCCTGTATAAGGGGGACAGGCCGGGCAGGCCTTTTAGTCAATCACGTGGCTGAAGCAAGAAAGGAGAACCGCCCCATGCTCGGCTTAAACAACGATATCGGCATCGATCTGGGTACGGCCAACGTACTGGTTTATGTAAAGGGAAAAGGCATTGTCCTGCGGGAACCCTCGGTGGTGGCTATAAACAAAGAAAACGCTCAGGTCATTGCGGTGGGTTCCGAGGCCCGGCGCATGCTGGGCCGCACCCCCGGCAACATTGTGGCCACCCGTCCTTTACGCGACGGCGTTATTGCCGACTATGACGTGACGGAAAAAATGCTGCGCTACTTTATCAGCCGGGCCGGCGGAAAAAGAGGCCTTTTCCGCCCCCGGGTAATGGTCTGCATCCCCTCCGGCGTGACCAGTGTGGAAGAGCGGGCTGTGCGCCAGGCGGCCATCCAGGCCGGCGCCCGGCAGGCCTACGTTATCGAGGAGCCACTGGCGGCGGCTTTAGGAGCAGGGCTGGATATTTCCGAACCCACCGGGACCATGGTGGTGGATATCGGCGGTGGTACCACCGATGTGGCCGTGCTATCCCTGGGCGGGGTGGTATGCAGCCAGTCCCTGCGGATGGGTGGAGACAGGTTTGATGAGGCCATTGTGCGCTATGTGCGCCGGGTGTTTAACCTGGCCATCGGGGAGCGCAGCGGTGAGGAGATCAAGATCAATATCGGCAGTGCCGATCCCGGGAATGCACCCCGGCGGGAAATGGAAATCCGCGGCCGGGACCTGGTTTCCGGCCTCCCCCGGGCGGTAACAATCACCACCCACCAGGTTCACGAGGCCATTTCGGAGGGCCTGGATGCGGTGGTGGGTGCCGTGAAAGAAGTGCTGGAGCGCACCCCCCCGGAACTGGCCGCGGACATAGTGGACAAGGGCATCGTCCTGACGGGAGGCGGGGCGCTGCTGCACGGCATCGACACCCTGCTGAGCCGGGAGACGGGCGTGCCGGTACATATAGCCGAAGACCCCCTCTCCTGTGTGGCCCTGGGAACGGGCCGGGCGCTCTCCATGTTAAACGTCCTCAGCGCCAACTCTCAACGCAAAAAGCGGCTGTTGAGCATGAAGAAGATAGGTTAGGTGGGCAATCGCAGGCCGGGAAGCTGGTGGTCGTCCCGCCGGAGGGGGACCGTGCATTCAACGCTACTAACAGCGGATAAAACGGCAGGCGAGTAAAGAGTTACCTAACTGTATCTTGATAGAACCCGCAAGGGAGTTGGTTTGACAGGCTGGGTGGATAATCGTAAAATATCATAAATAAAAATAAACGGCTGCCGGAAGGAGAGATCGCCGTGAGCCTGCCCGTACCTCCGGCGGGGGAGATAATCCTTACTTACGACGATTACCTGCAGTTGCCCGACGACGGGAAACGCTACGAGATCCTGGAAGGGGTGCTGCATGTGACGCCCTCGCCCACCACCCGCCACCAGCGGGTCTCCCGCAACCTGCACTTCATTTTACATGCCCATGTTACGGAAAATAACCTGGGAGAGTTTTTTTTCGCCCCGCTGGACGTGGTTTTCAGCAACATCAGCGTCACCCAACCCGATCTCCTTTATGTTTCCCGGGAAAGGCAAAATGTGATCACTGAAAAAAATATTGCCGGCGCCCCCGATCTGGTAGTGGAGATTCTCTCCCCATCCACATCAGGCGTTGATCAGGTTACGAAAGCCCAGGTTTACGCGCGCTACGGCGTACCCTACTACTGGGTGGTGGACCCGGAGGGAAGGACGCTGGACGAATTTCGCCTGGAGCGGGGTATTTACATGCCGGTGCGCCGCTGGGAGCAAAACGCTCAATTTACCCCGGAACTCTTTCCCGGCCTGGTGGTGGAACTGGAAAAGGTTTGGGCATAAACAGGCCGTCATTTTCCACGGAAAATGGCGGCCTGAAAAGTTAACAGACGCCCTGGATTATAAACGACATCAGCCCCTCTTTCAATTGGCAATTTGTGTCGAAGTAAATGTGGATGAAATTTTTTTGTCCAGAGCCGTGCCGGATGGAAACCTTTTGCCGGTTAAAAACGTCTATATGTTGGGAGGTCAGGGTGAGAGGGGGGACCGGTTATTAAGAGATAGTTAAGAAATTTAAGTTTTTACCCGTACCGGCAGGAAAGTCCATTTTCTTGTAGAACTTTCATTTCAGTCAGGAACAGGAAATGAGCCCTGCTCTTTTTAAGGAGACCGGATTATGCGTAAATGGTTTCAGCGTTACCGTCTGCCGGCGGCTTTTCTTTTGCTGGCCGCGGGGATTGGCCTTCTCTTTGCTTTTATCCTGCCGGGCGGGCAGGAGGCAAAAAACCGGGCCGATGCCGGCGCACCGGGTGTCCTTCCCGGCGGCGGCAGGGATGAACAGGTCATCGACGCCGGCCCGGACGACCGGGGCCTGTATTCTCTATACCTTTCCCGGTACCTGCAGCCGGCTGAACTGGAGCAACTGCGCCGGCTGGCCGAAGTGGGCGATTTCACCGGCGGCGGATCACTTCTGGTGCGCTGTTCCGCAAAACGGGTGAAGGACCTGGCGGCATTGCCTTTTATAAAGGAAGTAAAGCCGTACGCGCCGGAGGAAAAGTTGAAAACCCTGGTGCAGGCCGGCTTGTACGCTAAGGAAAAGGAAGCTGCAGAAACCCCCGCTAAAGGTGCGGCGAAACCTGCTCCCGCACCGGACGCCGGTGCTTCCGGGGACGACCGGATTACCGTCAACCTGGTGGTCTTTCACCCCCGGGACAAGGATGGCCTGGCCGCACTGGTGATAGCCGGCGGGGGGGAGGTGCTGCGGGGGCTGGATGAAGAGGGGAGCGTGCTGCGGGCGCGCCTGCCCAAAGGCGAACTGCCCGGGATGGCCTCCTCTCCCCTGGTGCTGCACATCGAACCATACACTCCCCCGTGCTTCTTAAACGACCGGGCGGCCGGCATAGTGGGCGCAAGCCCCCTGCAGGCTCCGGGGTTTGTCGCCCCCGGCGGTTTAAACGGCACCGGGCAGGTGGTGGCCATGGCCGACAGCGGGTTGGGAAGCGGGGACCTGGAGAACCTGCACCCCGACTTGAAAGATACACCGGGGCAAAAACCAAAGGTAATCATGCTCAAGTCCTGGTCCGGCCGTGCCAGGGCCGATGACCCGGTGGGGCACGGCACCCACATGGCGGCCACCATAGCAGGCACCGGTGCCGCTTCCGGGGGGCAGTTTGCCGGGATGGCCCCGGGGGCCAGCCTTTATTTTCAGGGCATCCTCAATAAAGAGGGGAAGATCGATCCCCCGGCGGACCTGGCGGCCCTGTTCCGCCCGGCCTACGCGGCGGCCGCCCGCATTCACGTGGACGGCTGGGGCATTCCCGTGAACGCCTACCTGAGCAGTGCCGCCCAGACGGACAGCTTTGTGCGGCAAAACCCGGACTTTCTGGTTATCTTCGGCGCGGGCAACTCCGGGCCGGGGACCGGGACCATCACCGCCGAGGCCAACAGCAAGAACGCCCTGGTGGTGGGGGCCAGCGAAAGTGTGCGCCCCTCCTTCGGCCCTGCCAGCGACAATGCGGGGGAAGTGGCCTCCTTTTCCAGCCGGGGGCCGGCCAAAGACGGGCGTATCCGCCCTGACCTGGTGGCACCGGGGACGGGTATTGTTTCGGCCCGTTCCCCCCTGGTGAAGGGAAATTTCTCCGCCAACCCGCAGTATACCCGCCTTCAGGGAACCAGTATGGCCGCGGCGGTAGCCGGCGGGGCGGCCGCCCTTTTGCGGCAGCACTTCCAGCAGCAGGGGCTAAAAGCGCCCTCGGCGGCCCTGCTCAAGGCGGCCCTGATCAACGGAGCCGCCCCCGTGGGCGGGGAAGGGGCGGGGTTCGGCCGCCTGGATCTAACCGCTACGGTATTGGGGTTGCAGGAAAAGACCTTCCTTTACGCCGATGAATCCGCTCCCCTGGCCGCTGGGGACAGTAAGACCTACCGGTTTGCGGTGGAAGATACCACCCGCCCCTTCAAGGCCACCCTGGCCTGGACCGACCCCCCCGCCGAGCCGGGAGCGGACCGGGCGCTGGTGAACGACCTGGACCTGGTGGTGGTCGGCCCGGACGGCAGGGAATATTTGGGCAACGATAAAGGCGGGGGCAGGCGGGACGACCGCAACAATGTGGAGCAGGTGTTAATACCTCACCCCGCCAGGGGTACATATACGATTATAGTGCGGGGCACGGACGTGCGCCGGGGCGCAAAACCGGGGACAGCACCCGGTCAGGATTACGCCCTGGTTTACGGCCAGCCCCTGGCCAAAAAGGTTATTGCCGCTGCGGATGAAAAAAGCCGCCAGGTGCGCTTTACCGACGGTACCACGGCGGTATTCCCCGAGCAGGGACGCATTGTCCTGGGCAGCAAAACCCCGCCCTGGACCATAGACCACGCCCTGCCCGGGGCGGAGGCCTACGTGGATGAGGGGAACCGCATTCTTTACATAGTGGGCAGTGTCTGGCGGCAAAATGCGGTGGAGCTGCTGCCCCTGGCCTCCGGAACCCTGCTCCAGGAGGCCAGTCCCCGGGCGCGGGAAGGGGGCTTTTACCTGGACCGGCGGGCGGAAAGCCCCCTGTGGGTTAACGACAGGCCGGCCGGTATGCGGGATATTCCCCCGGGCGTACGGCTGTGGGCTTCCATCAATCCCACCACCCAGATGGCCTGGCGGGCCTGGGCCTGGTTCCGGGAAGAGGAAGGCATTATTGACCGGGTGGATGAAGAGCACGGGCAGATTTACCTGCTGGGGCGGCAGCAGCCCTACCGGCTGGCTGCCGGCGCCGCCTGCGCCTTTGATGACCGGCTGGCATCCGCCAGCCCGGAAGATTTGCCCTATGGCTACCCTGTAGACGGTGATCTCTCACAGCTGGCACCGGGTATGAAAGTGAGACTGATGCTTTCCCCGGGCCAGGACGAAGTGGTCTACCTGGCGGTGCAGCGCACCCTGGCCGTAGGCACTGTGGAGGAGATGGATCCCGGGCGGAGCTGGTTGAAGCTGCAGGGGGCGGGGCGTTACCGGCTCATGCCCGGCCTTCCGGTAACCCTGGACGGGAGGGCCGCCTCCCCCGGCGGTATTGCACCGGGAGACCATGTTTGCCTGATTCTGGCGGGCGACCAGGCCATATCCATCGACGTCCACCGGCAGGTGATCTACGGGCAGGTGGTGTTTTATAAGGAAGAAAGCAAGTCCATCCTTCTGGTGGACAGCCAGAATAAAATGCGCTCCCTGGCCATTACCCCCAGCACCCTCTTTTTCCGCTGGGGCCGGCCCAATGAACCTTCCTCGTTGCTGCCCGGAGAATGGGTGCGGGTAACCCTGTCCGGGGGCGCAAAGAGCGTCCTGCGGGTGGACGTGGCCGAAGTGGCCGCCGGCGGCAGCGCCAGGCTGGCCGGGCTGGATCCCGGCGGGGGAGTGGTTAGCTTTTCCGGCGGCCAGGAAGGGCGCCTTTCCTCCCGCACCCTGATCACCAAAAACGGCTATCCCGTAGACGTGGAAGACCTCCTGCCCGGGGAAGAGGTGGAATTCACCATTCTGTCCGGCATCCAGGGGAAAACGGGGGTGGTGGCGGCCATCAAGGCCCGTTCCCGCGACGGAGTACCGGCTCCCTCGCTGCAGGCCACCTGCCGGCCTGAAGACAACGGTTTTGTGGTGAAAGGTAGAACTTCAGCCGGCAAAATTTATATTTATCCCAGAGAGGGCAGACCCGTGCTGGCTGCACCCGACGGCCGGGGCTACTTCGAAGCCCGGTTGCCCCGGAATGCCGGTGACACCATCCTGCTGGTGGCCGTGGACCGGCGCAATGGGGGCGTGGCCGGTGAATACCTGACCGTACCCCTGGAGGCCCTGTTCAGCGACCTGCAGGGCCACTGGGCGAGAAAGGAAATCGGGGAACTGGCTCAGCTGGGGCTGGTCGGCGGCTATCCCGGCGGGAAATTCCACCCGGAAAAGGCGGTCACCCGGGCGGAGTTCACCCTGATGCTGGTGCGGGTGCTGGGATGGGACGGGGGTATTGCCGGTTCTTTGGGCAACGGTAAGGGCCCGGCAGTTGCCAGTAATACGGTTGGCCCGGTGAACCAGGGGTCAGCGATTGAGGCGGAGCCCCCGCCGGCGAGTAAACTGCCGTCTTCTTCCGGAAATGTTCCGGCACATGGGCCGGGTAACGGCAACGACGGCCGGGCCGCAAATTCCGCGCCCTCCGACCTGCCGTCCTGGGCCGAAAAAGGAATCCGGGAAGCCATCCTCAGGGGCATCGTTTCCGGCTACCCGGACGGAACCTTTAAACCGGACCGGCCGGTCAACCGGGCGGAAGCGGCGACCATCCTGGCCCGGGTGCTGCAGGTGACCGGCCTGGTGGGAGAGGGCGGGGAAGCCGGCAGCATCGGGGTAGAGCGCCATATACAAAACACAGGTACTTCCACCGCCCACGGTGGTGCTTCCGGAGGGACGGGAGATGCAGCTTCAGGTGTTCGGCTCCGGCCGCCGGCTGCCGCAGGCGGTTCGGGTGATCCAGCCATGGGAGGGACGGGCTCTTTACCCCCTTACCGGGACTGGAACGCCGTCCCGGGCTGGGCGCGTCCTTCCGTAACCCTGGTGACGGAAGCGCAGCTGATGGTTGGGTATCCCGATGGGCGCTTCGCCCCGGTAGAGCCCCTTACCCGCGCCCAGGCGGCGGTCATTGCCTGGCGTTTGCGTGCACTGATAACAGCCTCCAGCTGAGGCTTTTCTTTTTTTTGTTCCAATGTTAAAATTCGTAAAAGGGAAAGTTCACTCGAAAAGAGTGTGCCGTGGGCGCAACGGCAAAAACACCGGGTTAAAAGAGGTGTTGAGAGTGGAAGGCTTGACCATCCTGACGGACCGCCGTTACACCTATGAAGATTACCTGAAACTGGATGATGACCGTGATTACGAAGTTATCGGGGGGAAACTGGTTATGGTACCCAGGCCCAGACCGCGTCACCAGAAAATTGTCTCCCGCCTGGTTAGCATCCTGGAGGGTTACTTGCGGCAAAATCGTGCAGGGGAACTGTATTTAGACGTTGACGTGCTTTTCGGTGACCAGGTGGTTTCCCCCGACCTGGTGGTTATTTTAAAAGACCGGCTTTCCATTGTCCAGGAAACCAATATCAGCGGCGCCCCGGATCTGGTGGTGGAAGTTCTTTCGCCCTCCACGGCCAAATACGACCGCAAGGAAAAAAGCCAGCTTTATTACGCCGGCGGGGTGAAGGAATACTGGCTGGTGGACCTGTCCCTGCAGCTTGTGGAAGTGTTTGTGCGGGGGGAGAAGGATTGGAACCGCAGCGGGATTTACGACGAAGGGGAGACGCTGGTTTCCCCCCTCTTGCCCGGCCTGGAAATTGAGCTGAAAAATATTTTCATGGAGTAATATTTGTTTTGCCGTAAAATTAATAGGGGCTAAAAACTTTTAGCCGCATCTTCCCCTGGCAACTTGAAGGGGGCACTCTTTTCATACAATACAGCGGGATCCAGATCAGCTCCGTTGGGCCAGGTTATGGTCCCGGCATCCGGGTCAACCTTGACCTTTTTGAAAAATGCCGGGTTCATTAAAGGTTCAAAAACAGAACCTTTAATAAACGGCTTGATATCTATAATGCGATACTCGTCATTATCAAATTCAAGAATAAGGTGGTAATTTTTCAGAGGATAAACGCTCTTGACCTCGCGTAACATAAATTTAATCACGGTAGTCACTCCTTATTCAGGTGGATTAACTCGAAATAACGGTTCCCCGGCCTGTGCCCGCCTCCAGTTCTCCAGCAAAGCAGCGGATTCATTTCGGATCCAGGAGGCTGCTATTGACTGGATACGACTGGGCAGGATTCCGGCTAGAACTTTTCCCTCAGGCACCGCCAATGCTGCCTTAAAGCCCGGGCCTACAAGGTGAACATGTGGCGGCGCGTGGTCGAAAAAATACATGTAAATTTTGACGCCCATAAACTCACAAATAACAGGCATAGACAGTTAATGTAACTCCTTATAAAGTTTAACCCGATTTCTACAAAAAAGTAACAATAAATCAATTGTCATTGGTAGCTAAACTTGTCGAGCATAAATCTATAAAAAAGTTCGGCCTGAGGTTAAGCCGAACTTCTTTTAAGCCGACCTTCTTGTGCCTTTCCTTGCTACTCCTGCAGCCACACCACCACTACCTGCTGTCCCGCCTCCTGGTCCCACGCGGCCAGCTGCTGTTCCAGGGACTTGATCTGTTGATCCAGGGCGTCCGCTTCGGCCCCGTCAGTGGTCTGGTTGCGTTTGGCTATGAGGGTCTGGTAGCGGTCCAGGGTGGAGGCGAACTGCTGGGAAATGTCCTGGCTCTGCTGCTGCCGGTCCATCACCCGCCCCAGTCCGGAGGCCGTGGCGGTGAAGGATGTGGCCCGCTCCACCGGAACCACAAAGCGCAGGATTTCCACCGTATGCCCATCGACCCGCTGCCGGCCGAAGCTCTGGTAGCTGCTTCCTCCCGCTGCGGCCAGCAGTGTCTTTTTCGCCGCCTGCAGGTCGGAGACCTGGACCTTCAACAGGGTGCTTTCAATAGTGCGGGTCTGGTTCAGGAATACCCGCGGTTCAATGGCACCACCGCTGCCGGACTTGCTGCTTACAGATTGTCCGGTGTTTGCCGCGATGGCGACGCCCTGTTTGTTGTCACTTTGCCGGGGCTGTTCAGGCCGGCTCTTTTGTACTCCCCCGTTTGCAGCCCGGCCGGGAGCAGCCGGTTCATTGGAACGGTCGCCTTCCTTATTTGCCTTATCGCCCCTGTCACGGGGCCCGGCGGGCGCGTTTTCCTGTCTACCGGGGGTTTGGGTTCCCCGGGGCCCGTTGTTTAAATTTGCCGGCACATCCTGCCCCGGCTTACCCGTATTTGCAATAGTGTCATCCTTCCCCGAGGCCTGCCCGCTATGGCCGGCGGAGTTATCCACCACCACGGGCGAACTATTCAACACTCCCGCCGGCCACCAGTAGCGGGCGGCAAAGCCGGCGGAACCTGCCAGCAGTATGACCGCGGCAGCCGCTGCCGCCACGCCTTTGCGCCAGGTGCCGGAAAGCCCCTCCCACCAGCTTCCGGGCGTCCATACCCTCCGGGTGGCGTCCTTTCCCCGCCCGGCTCCGGGCAACGGGCTGCCGGGGATAATTGCCGCCTTCCGCTGCTTGCCGGAGGCTGCCGCCCCGGCCGGCATATGTCCACCATCCGCCGGCAGCCTGGAACCGGTGGAGGCGCCCCCGGCGCTATAAGCCTTCTGATCGGACAGGGATTCCTTCAGCCGGGACATTACCTGCGCGCTAAACCCTTCCGGCGGCGCCGCCGCTCTGGACATGCCCTTTAACGCCGAAGCAATAACCTGCCATCCTGCCAGTTCCTCCGCACAGGCCGGGCACTCCTGCAGGTGTTCCTGGAGCCGGCGGGCCTCTTCTTTACCCAGTTCCCCGTCCAGCCAGGGGTAAAAAAGTTGTCGCGCTTCCCGGCATTTCATGGTGTTCACCTTCTTGTTTCATCACATGTCCCGGAAAGGTAACTCACCTGGTCCGGCCTGCGCCGGCCCCTTCCTTTAAGACTACCGCCGGCCCGGTTCTGCTTTTTCCACCGCATACTGCCATTCCATCTTCGGCGGTCAGGGCGGATACCTTTTTCTTTAAGGCGTCCCGCGCCCGGTTCAGCCGGGACTTTACCGTGCCCAGGGAAAGATCGAGCATCCGGGCTATTTCGTCATAGCTGTAGCCTTCCACTTCACGCAGAATGAGCACGGCCCGCTGTTCGGCGGGAAGTTCCTGCAGGGCTCTGCCCACCAGGCCCCGGAACTCCTTTTCCTCCAGTTCCTCCTCCGGGTCGCCGGCAGCAGCCGCCACCTCCCGGGTAACTTCCCCGTCACCGGTATGTACCGGTTCGTCCAGTGAAATAAGGGTCACATTACCGCGCCGGCGTTTCATGTTCAACCACAGGTTGACGGTAATGCGGTGCAACCAGGTGCCGAAATCCGCCTCAAAACGGAAGCCGTCCAATGAGCGGAATGCCCGGATAAAAACCTCCTGGGCCAGATCCTGGGCATCGGCGTGGTTGCCTGTTAACTGGTAGCTCAAGCTGTATACCCTTTGCTGGTACATCTGCACCAGTTGCTCGAAAGCCACCAGATCCTGTTTTTGCGAACGCTGTATCAGGTGTTTGACGGCATCCAAGGGGAAGCCACTCCTAAAAGATGCCCCAAACCACGTCTTACCTGTTAGACACCTTTTCACAGCCAAAAGTTCCGGCCGGCAAAGGGTTTTGGGGCAGAAATTTTATGTTAATTATACGCGCCGGCACGCACAATTTTAGAGGTAATTCCCCCACCATTACTTCCCAAAATTTCGCGCAGGAAAATTACCTCCAAACAGGGCGTTTTACGGTTCCATTTCTTACATAATACCATATTCCGCCTGCTGGAGCAATTAGTTAACTATGGAAAGTGGTATGGAGGAAAATCTATAGAAACCATCGAAATTATGTCTTTCGGCAACGATTTTTGAGGAAGGAGATGAATCGTATTGAACTTTCGCAAGGCAATTGCCGCCATTTTGACCGCCGTGCTGCTGCTGATGACTGCAGCCGGACCGGCGTCCGCGCGCCCTCTGCCCTTTCTGCCCGGCGCGAAGGGCGGGAAGAATGCGGCACCGGCGCCCTATGTGCCGGGCGAGGTGATCGTCAAGTTCAAACCGGGGGTCAAGACCGCCGAAGCTAAAGGCCGGCTGTTTACCGCCCACCGGGGGCTGGGCCTGGCGGAAAAGAGGGCCCTCCCGAATGGAGCTTCACTTTTTAAGACGGATAAGGACGTGCCAGAGGCCATAGAGGCCCTGAAAAAAGACCCCCGGGTGGAATATGTGCAGCCGAACTACATCTACCGTCCCTGTGCAGTTACCGTAAATGACCCTCTCTACGGGCAGCAATGGGGTCTCGGTGGGCAATATGGGACAAAGGCCCCCGAAGCGTGGAATTATGCAACAGGAGAGGGCATCATTGTGGCCGTCATTGATACTGGAGTGGACTACAACCACCCCGATCTGGCGGAGAATATTTGGCGCAACACCAGGGAAGTAGCTGGTAACAGTCAAGACGATGACGGTAACGGATATAAAGATGATACTGTTGGATATGATTTCATCGGCAATGACTTTCTCAATTCCCAGCCGGATAACGATCCCATGGACGAACTGGGCCACGGCACCCATGTGGCCGGGATCATCGCTGCCGTGGCCGGCAATGGCGAGGGAATTGCCGGAGTGGCTCCGGGGGTGAAAATTATGGCCCTCAAGGCGGCCGACCGCAACGGCAATTTTACCACCGCTGCCATTAAGGTGGCCATAGATTATGCAGTTTATAACGGGGCAAAGGTGGTGAATATGAGTTTTGCTTACCCGCCGGGGAATAGTGAGAATCCTACCGCATATTTCGATCGAGCGCTTTACGATACCATTGCCCGGTATCCGCAAACTCTTTTTGTGGCCGCTGCTGGAAACAACGAAGGTAATAATAACGATGAACTACCGGTTTACCCGGCCTGTTACAACCGACCAAACACAGTTTATGACGAAACCCAGAATAAATGGGTGAACCTGCCCGCTTTAACAAATGTCGTCTCCGTTGCGGCTCTGGCTCCCGGCGGAAGCCTGGCCTACTTTTCCAACTGCGGTGCTCAATCTGTTGATCTGGCCGCACCGGGGGAAGGTATTATAAGCACCGTACCGGGTCATGATGATACCGGGGTAGCCCTCTCCGTTTACGACAGTGAAAAAGGATACCGGGTCATGTTTTGGGGCCTGGGAGCGGAGGATATTTACAATCCGCCGGGAAGCACCGTCAATGCGGTGTACGATAGTGTCATGCGGGTTGTCTATAATTTCTTCGATATCACGCCCGATGATACTGTTAATCGTCCTGTTCTGATTGTTGATGATGACCAGGACGGCCAGTATCAAATTTCCGTTGACGGGTTAGGGGAAATTATCTTTAACCTTCCGGATGTGAGTTTTTACTATACCGGTGTTTTAGAAGACGCCTGCTACAATTACAGACTGGTTAAAGTAGGAAGAGGCGAAGATGGTCCGTCTGTTTCAGCCGCTGCCTATAGCGCGGTGATCTGGTGCACCGGGCATTCGTGGAGTAGCGAACCGGGGAATCCCGACAACTGGGATCTGCCTAACCTTACACCCGGTGACCAGTCTAATTTAATTAACTATCTGGAACAAGGTGGGAAACTCTTTTTAACTGGCTCGGATGCCGGTTGGGGAATTGAGGCCACCGACTTTTACAGGAAATATCTAGGGGCTAATTTCCAGGGTGAATGGACGGGTCCGGAGAGTGTCAGCGGTAGCGCCTACGGGCCTTTTGAAGGGATGAACTACACTTTAAAACCGTTTATGAGCTGGTTGCTTGACGGCGTAGAGCCAGCTTGGATTGATATGCTCCAGCCCTCTTCCGACAGTGGGAAGGTTGTGCTGACCTACGAACCGTATGCCACAGCCGGCGGCACCTCCATGGCCGCGTCTTTCGTTTCCGGCGGGGCGGCGCTGGCCCTTTCGCGGGCCCTTGCCCTGGGTGTAGCAATTCCTCCCGGCCAGTTAATCAGTATATTGAAACAAAGTGTTACTTCCCTGGGCGATCTGAGGGATAAAGTGGCTTCCGGCGGCATGCTGAACCTGGAGCAGGCCCTGGACCACGTCAACTCCCTGCAAAAGACCGGCAGCACTGGTGGCACTGGCGGCAGCGGCGGCGGAAGCAGTGGCGGTAGCGTCGGTGGAGTAGGTGGCGGCGGTGCTCCGGTTCCGCAGCCGAAGGTTGAACCTGCTCCGGGTACCGCTAAACTGAAGGCCACGGGTGAAGCCCAAAAGGCGGAAGTTTTAAACGGCCTGGTGGCTCTCGACATTCCCGCCGGTGCTTTGCCCAAAGATGCCAGTCTGACCGTTGCGGTGGCCGCGGAAACTCCGACCGGTGCCCCTGCCGGAGCTATAGCGGCAAGCCCGGTGCTGAGCTTCCAAACTTCCGCGCCCCTGGCCAGACCGGTGAAGGTCGGCATCAAATACGATGCATCCAGGCTGGGAAGCCTGGACCCGCGGACGCTTCAGGTTTTCCGGCAGAACAACGACGGAACCTGGGCGGCGGTGGGCGGCAGGCTTAACCGGGAAAAGGGCACCGTGGTGGTAGAACTGAGCCACTTCTCCAGCTACGCCATCTTTGCTCTCAAAAAGACCTTTAATGACGTTGGCACTCACTGGGCGCAGAGGGACATCGAGCTTATGGCCGCCCGGGGGATCATTGGCGGCTATGAGGACGGCACTTTCCGGCCCGGGAAACCGGTAACCCGGGCCGAGCTGGCCGCGCTGCTGGTGAAACTCCTGAGCCTCTCCGAAGTGCGGCCGGAATCTCCTGCCTTTGCCGACGTTGAACCGTCCGCCTGGTACTACGGGGCGGTGGAAGCGGCGGCCCGGGCCGGGCTGCTTGCGGGTGACGGGCGCAACTTCCGGCCGGACGCCACCCTCACCCGGCAGGAAATGGCCGCCGTGGCGGTACGCCTGGCCGGACTGACCGGCAGTGCTCAAACGGTAAGCTTTGCCGACGAACGGGAAATCGCTCCCTGGGCGCGGCAGGCAGTGGCCACCGCCTGCTCCCGCGGCCTGATGCGGGGCGTGGATGACCGGCTGTTTGCACCCGGGTCCATGGTAACCAGAGCGCAGTGTGCAACGCTTCTGGCCCGCCTGGGCGACCGGCTGGGACTCTTCGAGGAAGCCGTCACCCTGGAAGGCAGGCTCGTGATGAGCACCGTCGAGCGGCCGCACTACGAGCTGCTCGTGGGAGACAGGAACTACGTTTTACTCGCAGACCGTTCGGATCAGGCCCTCTCCCTGTGGTTCGATGCCCACCTGGGCCGGAATATACGGGTGAAGGGTTACCTCGTCCCGGGACCCAACATCTACATGCGCGGTCCGGTTCTGCGTGTGATCGATGCCGGATCAACCAGTCTGTAAGGAAAAGGGGCGGATTATCCGCCCCCAAAAATTTCTCTTTGATGTGTGCCGGTGGTTGTTGCATGCGTTCTCTCATGATAAGATTAAATTATAGCAGATGAGGCAACTTTAATTTAATGGAGGCACTCCCCTTGAAAGGATGTGTTGCCTTTGAGTACGGTGGCCAGAAAGCTCAGCGCGCTGGAAAAGGCCATGATGGAGCTGGCCTACGAGTCAAGGCTGACGGAGATCAAGTTGAAGCAGTTGGCCGAGGGTATGGAAGAATTTAAAGCGGAGATGAAGGCCTTCAAAGACGAAATGAAGGACTTCAAAGACGAGATGAAGGCTTTCAAGGACGAGATGAAGGACTTCAAAGACGAGATGAAAGCCTTCAAAGACGAGATGAAAGTTTTCAAGGATGAGATGAAGGACTTCAAAGACGAAATGAAAGACTTTAAGGATGAAATGAAGGACTTCAAAGACGAAATGAACAAGAAATGGGGGGAACTGGCCCGTAAAATGGGTACCCTCATCGAAGATATTTTTGTGCCTTCTATAGACCTGGCCATAGAGAAATACTTCCATGTGGTCGTAAAAGACGTGATGCCCCGCCGGAAGATACGTCGGGATGGCCGCACCTTTGAGGTAGATATCCTGGCCCTGGCCGGGGACCTGGCCTTTGTGGTGGAGGTGAAGGCTTCGCCCAACCGGGTGGAGTACGTATACGACTTTGTCGAAAAGCTGGCTGAACTGCCCGAATTCATCCCGGAGATAAAAGGCCGCCGGGTGGTGCCCATTTACGCCGCCCTGGACATGGCTGGAAACACAGTGGACCTGCTTACCAAAAACGGCATATACGCCATGATGGTACGGGGGGACATTCTGGAAATAGTTAACTTCGATATGCTGAGGCCGGTGCAGTAGGAAAGGGCCGCCCGGGAGTGGGCGGCCTGCGGCATTTAACACCACGCTTTAATCCATGTCAGTCGCATCATTATTTATCAGGTCAAGAAAAAAGCCCGGGGATTACAGCACCAGCCCTTCAGGCAGGCGGAATATTTCTTCCCCGTTGGTTCCTCTCTATTCCCTTTGCCATTCTTCAATCCAGACGATCCAGGGAAGATGCGCACCGGCTGCGTTGAACAGGCGGCGGTCTCCCGTGACCGGCTTTACGTTTCTGGATGCGGCCAGGGCCAGGTAAGCGGCGTCATAAATACTGCGCTGGTAATCCACCGCCATCTTCAAGGCCAGTTCCCAGTATTGTTCGAGGGGCTGCATGGTTAGGGCCAGTTCAAACAACGAACCTACAGCCTGGCGGTACGTCTCCTCTGAAATCCGCTCGCGCCGGGAGGCCACCAGCAGGGCATTGGCAACCTCCACCATTTTGCCGCTACGCTGGCGTCAATAACTATTTGCCGCACTGTTTTCCAGTTCCTCCCTGGAGCGCCGGTACGCTTCCTCAGCGGTAGTTCCTCCGGCAAAATGTTGCCGGACGGCAAGAATTTTTTGCAACGCACTGAATCGTTGAATTTCTTCGTAATAGCGATAGGGTACGTCGTCAGCGTAAAACCGCTTCCTGTTCAGTAACCACGGTGGAAAAGGAACGCAGCAGAAAATCCTTTGCGTCGAGTATCTCTATCAGTACCGGTTCTCCATCCTTCGTGAAATGGACAATGATTTGACCGGCGTCCTCGGCATAGTCGATGGTTTTGTCCGAAAGCTCGATCAACAGCGCGTCAACGTCTTTGCTATACCTGATCCTTTTCATAGCGGGTCCTCCTTCCAGGGTAAACCGTTACTACCAGTATTTCGTTTTCCCGTTCTTCTTTATCCCTTCCCCCGTTATTGACCTCTATGGTTTTCCTGTAGGGGGTTAAATAATTGTAGGAAACATAGCGGACTTACGCCTCGCCGGGGAATTTGACGACCTGAGCGTAAAGCTGATGCGCATCCCGGTAGATAGAGAAGTGTCTATTTAGTATGTTGTTCAAGCCAAAGCAGAACATCATTGATGGTCAAGCGGCCCGCTGCCAATGCTTCCATAAATGCCACCACCTCGGGATTTGAGGCGACCAACCGCAACCCATTCTTCCTGAGGACAACAGCCGCAGCTACAAAGGCCGTGCGCTTATTACCATCGAAGAAAGGGTGGTTCCTGACTAACCCGTGTAAAAAAACGGCCACCTTGGTGAGAAGCCCCGGGTAGAGCTCTTCGCCGCCAAAGGTGGCCAGCGGGTTCATAACTGCACTGTGGAGCAGGTTGCGGTCGCGGATACCACCAAGACCACCAGTAGTCCTGATAACCTCTTCGTGTATCATTTCCACAGCCTGTGGGGTTATCCACTTCATCTGGAAGCCAGCTCCTCCAGAGCCGGCCTGTACTGCTCAATGATCTCCCTGGCCAGTTCCAGATCCTGCCTGACAACAAGCTTTTCGACAAGCACATCCAGCACCTGCTTCAGCTCACCGGGCGGGAGCTTGAGTAGCTCATCTACAAGGACTTCACGGGTCATGAAAACCACCTCCTTCTCTGATTATACATCAAACAGGGTGTTGCTGCGACGAACTTTAAAAACATATCCCTTGACGCGGACCATTCGGCATTCACTGTTTGCATAGTGCCGGCACCCCCCAAAAAAATTTTTTTCTCCCAGGTGGAACTTTTTCGCCCTTCCGGTTGTCTAACTAACCAGGTAACCGAGGAAGGCCCGTCCAGGCGAGGAGGAATTCTGGCGGGCGATGTAGAATGTACCTTCCCCGGTGACTCGCTGGTTAATGAGGGTGCCCACTGCACCCGGAGGAACAAAACGGCAGCACCAATCACAGCCCGGACGAACCAGGAAACGGGAAAACGGAAAAGGGGGGATGGACGGCAGGAAAAGCCCTTGCCAGGTAGGACGTGGAAAAGATGCTTACCAAGAAACACATTTCAAAGGAGGTTAAAACTGGATGCGTAAATCCAGGAAACTGATTGCCATCCTGGCCACCCTGGCCCTGCTGGCAACCCTGCTGGTGCCGATGGTCGGACCGGCGGCGGCGAAAAGTCTTAACAGTGTCGACAGGGTGATTGGTGTCAGTGATACGTTTTCAGGCAAGATAGGTAACACCGTTACGATCCAGGAAGACAGTGATTTTAAGGCCGACTTTAAAGACGGGGACACGTTCAGGGTCAGCCTGCCGAGTCCCATGAAGTGGTTGCTGAGTGATACGGTAGTAAAAATCACCTATGGTACTACTCCCAATACCATTACCATTACCCCAAGTAAAGTTAGCGATCAAACGCTAGAAATTACACTACCTACAAATAGCACAAACTCATCAACGCAGGATAAAATCACAATTGAGCCGGCTATTGATGTCAACAGCGGTACTGGTGATATCACCCTTACGATTGATCCGCGTGATTCGGCGGTAACTGGTGGCACGCTGGTAATCGGCCGCGTCAGCGGGGATAAGGCCACCGTTGTAGCCGAGAGCAAGGAAACGATCGGCGAGTCGGGCACAGGCGGCATCATCCGGATTGACGAGGCGGCGTTGGGTGCGCTCGGCAGTAGTGAGACCTTGACGCTCAAGTTACCTGCCAACTTCGAGTGGGATAGCATGACCTCCAGCAATATTACTCTGGGTGGCGGTTTCAAGGGAGGTACCGTAAGTACTCCGACCGTAGAGGAAAGGACCTTGACCGTTTCAATATCTCTTCCGGCGTCGACATCCCGGACGCAGCGCGGCACTATCTACGTGACACCCAAGATCAAAGCCCTGAGCGGCGCCGCCTATGGTGACGTCACGGTGACGGTTTCCAGCGAGGACATCTCTTCGACCGACGTCGTGGTAGCGAAATACGCTGAGTGGGGCGTGACCGCCAAGGTCAAGGAAGTTAAGGAGCTCCTGGCCGGTAAGTTTGACGATCAGACGACAGAAAAGATCACCATTGAAGAAACCGTGCCGAACTCTCTAATCACCGGCCGCAAGCTGCGGGTGGAGCTTCCCGACTGGGTGAAGATCATCGGTATCGACAGCTGGAGCGTTAGCGGTGGCAACCTGAATATGACAGCGCCTACTGTGAACGGCAAGGACAACGATTTTGATGTTACAATCTCTCGTACTGGTACCGGCACTCCCACCACGACCGGCAAGATCGAGTTCAAGCTGAAGCTAAGCATTGAGGGCAATAAGTCAGGCGACATCGAGGCTACTATTTCTAGCGCCGGGGCGGCCAACACGAAGCTCGTGATCGCCAAGGCCGTAGTACCCGTGAGCGCCAGCGCTCAGGTAGCGGACGTGAAGATCGGCGTACAGAACCAGCCCGCACCCGATCTGGTAATCACCGAGGCCAAGAAGGGCGCAATTGAGCAGAAGGTCGAAAAGAAGATTAACGATACTACCACGCTTTCTGGCGATGGCGAGATAACGTTGACCCTGCCCAGCGGCGTGAAGTTTGCCGCAACGCCGAAAGTCGAAGTGACTGCTGGTGATCTGGAGGTCAAGGCGGATCAAGCCCGGTTGACTGACAGCGACACGGTGTTAAGGATCCCCGTCAAGTCCGAGAGCACCAAGGCAGGTACCATCAAAGTCTCGGGCATCAAGCTGTCGCTTGACCGTACGGTGCCCGAAGGAGATCTGATGGTTAAGGTCGGCGGTTTCGCAGTAGTGGAGAATACGCGTGCCAATGGGGACGACAAGGATGCCATTGAGCCCGGTGAGTTTGACACCGCTACTGCAGTGAAGGTTAAGCTCGCCAACTGCGTCACCCCTGCTCCTGTCGAGCAGAAGGCTGCCGTGGTCTTCAAGGTCGGCGACACCAAGTTCACCGTTAACGGCGTGGAGCAGACCATGGATGTGGCCCCGTACGTGAAGAACGGCCGGACCTACGTCCCCGTGCGTTACTCCGCCGAGGCCGTGGGTGTGGCTGCTGAGAACATCCTGTTCAGCGGCGGCAAGGTGACCCTGCTCAAGGGCGACAAGGTGGTCCAGTTCACCATCGGCAGCAACGTCATGCTGATCAACGGCGTGGCCGTCAACATGGACGTTAAGGCCGAAGTGACCAACGGCCGGACCATGCTGCCCTTCCGCTGGGTTGCCCAGGCTCTGGGTGCCAACGTGGATTGGGACCCGAACAGCCAGGCCGTCAC
>DYEX01000041.1 GCA_020725525.1 Desulfovirgula sp. | reverse complement strand
TTCCAACGAGGTTCAGGCCGCTTCCGCACCTCTTAATGGCGCTTCCACCAGCCTTCCCCACTGCCTTCTTCCTCCCTGTTTAGTTTTCAAGGACCACTCGCCGCTTTCGCAGCGGCATCTTTAATTTTATCACAGCCTTTTAAGTTGAGTCAACAGGTATTTTTTGCTTTTTGATGGTCCCGCCGGTTACCCTTTCCAGGGTAACCCGGCTGGACTCCATCCTGGCGAATGCAGGTTTAAATATATCACAGGGCTAAGTGCCTGTCAATAATCAAATTAAGTTTTGATTAAGATCCGGTTAAATTATTCTTCGGCGCTGACCAGGGCCGCGGCCACCAGTTTGTCCCCCGGCGCTAAACGCATGAGCATTACGCCCTGGGTGGCCCGTCCCATGGTCGAAATGTCGCTGGCTTTTAACCGGATGATAATCCCCTCGGCACTGACGACCATGATCTCCTCTTCCGGTTTGACCACCTGCATGGCCACCACCGGACCGTTGCGCCCGGTCACCCTGGCGCTGATAATCCCCTTACCGCCCCGGGACTGGAGCCGGTAATCAGCTACTGGAGTACGTTTGCCGTAGCCGTTGGCCGTGACCACCAGCACGTCTCCATCCGGGCGCACGACATCCATGGCCACTACCGTATCTCCCGGTTGCAGGTCAATGCCCTTCACCCCCCGGGCGGTGCGCCCGTAGGGATGCACTTCTTCCTCGGGGAAGCGAATGGCCAATCCCAGGCGGGTGCCGAGGATGATTTCTTCCCGGCCGCTGGTGAGCTTTACTTCCACCAGTTCGTCCTGCTCGTCAAGCTTGATGGCGATAATGCCGTCCCGGCGGGAAGTATCGAACTGCTCCAGCTCCGTTTTCTTCACCACACCAAAGCGGGTGGCCATGAAAAGATACAGCCCATTGCTGAATTCCCGCACCGGGATAACTGCGGTGATCCGCTCCTGCTGGCCGATATAGATCAGGTTGACCAGGGCCGTTCCCTTGGCCTGGCGCCCGGCTTCGGGAATTTCGTGCACCTTCAGGCGGTAGACCTTCCCGCGGTTGGAAAAGAAGAGGAAGTAGTGGTGCGTGCTGGTAATAAATAAATGCCGCACAAAGTCCTCTTCTTTGGTTCCCATGGCGGTAATGCCCCGGCCGCCGCGCTTCTGACTCCGGTAGGTATCCAGGGGCATGCGCTTGATATAGCCCTGGTTGGTAATGGTGATTACCACTTCTTCTTCCGGGATCAAATCCTCGGCTTCCAGGGTGGTATCCTCGTCGCTGATCACCGTGCGGCGGGGATCGGCAAATTTCTGCCGCATTTCGGTAAGCTCGTCTTTAATAATCTGCAAGACCTTCCGTTCATCGGCCAGCACACCCTTAAGGTAGGCAATCTTTTCTAATAGCTCTTTGTATTCCTCTTCCAGTTTATCCCGTTCCAGACCGGTCAGGCGCTGCAGGCGCATATCCAGAATGGCCTGGGCCTGTTTTTCGGAAAGGCCAAACTTTTCCATGAGGGCATTTTTGGCTATTTCTACCGTGCGGGAGGCCCGGATGGTGTTGATGACCTCGTCAATATGATTCAGGGCAATGCGCAGCCCTTCCACGATGTGGGCCCGGGCCTGGGCTTTCTCCAGGTCAAAGCGGGTGCGCCGGACGATTATTTCCTTTTGATGCCCCAGGTAATGCTCCAGCATCTGCCGCAGGTTGAGCACCTGGGGCTGGCCGTCCACCAGGGCCAGCATGATTACGCCAAAGGTATCCTGCATCTGGGTATGCTTGTACAGCTGGTTGAGGATCACCTGGGGCCTGGCGTCCCGGCGCAGCTCAATGACGATGCGCATTCCCCGCCGGTCCGATTCGTCCCGCAGGTCGGTGATGCCGTCGATCTTCTTTTCCCGGACCAACTCGGCTATTTTTTCAATCAACCGGGCCTTGTTTACCATAAAGGGCAGTTCGTGGACGATAATGGCGTTCCTGCCTCCGCCAATTTTTTCCACCATTGCCTGGGCGCGCACCTTAATGGTACCCCGGCCCGTCTGGTAGGCCTCGCGGATGCCCTGGCGACCCATAATTTTCCCGCCCGTAGGGAAGTCGGGCCCCTTGATCACCTGCATTAACTCCGAAATGGTAACTTCCGGGTTATCGATCAGTTTGATCACACCGTCAATTACTTCGCCCAGGTTGTGGGGCGGGATGTTGGTGGCCATGCCCACGGCAATGCCCGACGAGCCGTTCACGAGCAAGTTGGGGATGCGGGCGGGCAATACCCTGGGTTCCTCGGTGCTGCCGTCGTAGTTAGGGATGAAGTCGACCGTATTCTTTTCAATATCCGCCAGCATGGCCATGGTAATGCGGGTCATGCGGGCTTCCGTGTAGCGCATGGCCGCCGGGGCGTCGCCATCAACGGAGCCAAAGTTGCCGTGGCCGTCTACCAGGGGATAGCGGCTGGCAAAGTCCTGGGCCATGCGCACCAGGGCGTCGTAAATGGCCATATCCCCATGGGGGTGGAATTTGGACATTACCTCACCCACAATGTGGGCGCTCTTGCGGTGGGGACGGTCGGGAGTAAGCCCCAGCTGGTGCATGGCGTAAAGAATGCGCCGGTGCACTGGTTTCAACCCGTCCCGCACATCGGGCAGGGCCCGGCCCACGATTACGCTCATGGCGTAATCCAGGTAGGAATGCTTCATTTCTTCGTTGATGTCGATAGGAATTACCTTGCCGATATTAACGGACAACAAAGGTCACCTCAAGAAGTTATTTTTGATTAGACATCCAGGTTGCGCACGGCCCGGGCGTTCTGCTGGATAAAATCCCGTCGGGGCTCAACCCGGTCTCCCATGAGCATGGAGAAGATGGCATCGGCTTCTATGGCGTCCTCTATGCTCACCTTTAAAATGGTCCGCTTTTCCGGATTCATGGTGGTTTCCCAGAGCTGCTGTGGGTTCATTTCACCAAGACCCTTGTAGCGCTGAATGGAAACCCCGTCGCGGCCGATTTCCTTGAGGATTTCTTCCAGCTCGGCATCGCTGTAGGCATAACGGTCAATTTTGCCCTTGCGAATGCGATACAGGGGAGGCTGGGCAATATAAACGTAACCCGCCTCCAGTAGAGGGCGCATGTAGCGGTAAAAGAAGGTCAACAGCAGGGTGCGGATATGGGCACCGTCCACGTCCGCATCGCTCATGAGCAGGATCCGGTGGTACCTGGCCTTGCTTAAATCAAAGTCTTCCCCAATTCCCGTCCCTAGAGCAGTAATCAGGGCACGGATCTCCTCATTGGCCAGGATCTTGTCCATGCGCGCCTTTTCCACATTGAGGATTTTGCCGCGCAGGGGCAGGATGGCCTGGAACCGCCGGTCACGGCCCTGCTTGGCCGAACCGCCAGCCGAATCCCCCTCCACCAGGTACAGCTCGGTCTTGCTGGGATCCCGGTCGGAGCAGTCGGCCAGCTTGCCCGGCAGGGAGGCACTTTCCAGAGCGCTTTTGCGCCTGGTCAGCTCCCGGGCCTTGCGGGCGGCCTCCCGGGCACGGGCGGCTGTAATGGCCTTTTCCAGTATTTTACGGGCGACACCGGGGTTTTCCTCCAGGAAGGTGGCCAAACCGTCGGCCACCACCGAATCTACAATCCCCCGCACTTCGCTGTTACCCAGCTTGGTCTTGGTCTGGCCTTCGAACTGCGGTTCCGGTACCTTGACGCTAATTACAGCCGTCAATCCTTCCCGGATGTCCTCTCCTGTTAAGGCAGGGGTACCGTTTTTGAGAAGGTTATATTTTCTCCCGTAGTCATTGACCACCCGGGTGAGGGCACTTTTAAAACCGGCTTCATGGGTACCCCCGTCCACGGTATGAATGTTGTTGACATAGGAAAACAGGCTCTCCACATAGCCCTCTGTATACTGCAGTGCTACCTCCACCTGTACGTTTTCCCGTTCGCCAAAAACATAAATGGGTTTGGTGTGCAATACCTCTTTATTTTTATTCAGGTAGCGCACGAAATCTCTGATACCGCCGTCGTGCCGGTAGACGACCTCCTGATCTAACCGTTCATCGCGGAAGATAATTTTTACGCCGTGGTTTAAAAACGACAGCTCCCGGAGGCGCTGGCTCAGGGTTTCATGGTTGAACACCAGCTCTTCAAAAATTTCCGCGTCCGGCTTAAAGGAAACCTTGGTGCCCGTGATTTTAGCCGTGCCAATGGTTTTTAACGGGGTAACCGCCTTCCCCCGTTCGTAACGCTGGTGATAAACGTGCCCGTCCCGGCGAATCTCCACTTCCAGCCATTCGGAAAGGGCGTTCACCACCGACACACCAACCCCGTGAAGCCCTCCGGAAACTTTATAAACGGTGCCGCCAAATTTTCCCCCGGCATGCAGCATGGTGAGCACAGTTTCTACTGCCGGCAGGCCGGTTTTGGGGTGAATGTCTACGGGAATACCGCGGCCGTTGTCAATTACGGTTACGCTGTTGTCCTTATGGACTATTACTTCAATCCGGTCGCAAAAACCGGCCATGGCTTCGTCTATGCTGTTGTCCACCACTTCGTAAACCAGGTGATGTAGACCCCGGGGGCCGGTGCTCCCGACATACATCCCTGGCCGGCGGCGGACTGCTTCCAGTCCCTCTAGAACCTGGATTTCTTCCGCGCCGTAACGATTGTTCGTCTCCTGTTCCAGCAAGGCCGGGACCTCCATTCTCACAAACATATCTAATTAAAATTATAACCTTGTTTTGGCGCCTTCAGCTATTCTTCAGAAAATTATCGTTTCTGCCCTTTTCTTTAAGGTGGAACAGGAAATAGGGGATACAAATACCTGCTTACGGGTAAGGATAAAAGATTTTTCTTTACCCCTTTCCGCGACCATATGAACTGTTTTTTCGCCCCTGGCAATCTCCAGGAATTCCTGAGTGATCGGAGAATGCTGCGCACGGACATTTAATATGGCAATGACATCTTTCATGGGTATGATCACATCGCCGCCAAGATGTAAAAACAATAACCTAACCCCCTTCATAAAGTACATGATCCAGGACGGTTATTTTCCGTCCGGAAAGGACAGACATTTCCCAACCGGTGGAAAGGCTGGTCGTGAGAAAAACCTGAGTTTTTCCCTGGATACGCCCGACCAGCTGTTCCCTCCGGTTTTGATCCAGTTCGGAAAAAACATCGTCCAGAAGAATGATGGGGTAGTCCCCCGTAAAACGCTTTCCCAATTCCAGCTGGGCCAGCTTCAGGGCCAGGACCATGGTGCGCTGCTGACCCTGGGAACCAAAGCGCCGGGCGTCCTGCCCGTTGATTGTGGTTACCATATCGTCCCGGTGCGGTCCAACCAGGGTTTGTCCCCGGGCTATTTCCTCGTTGCAGCGCCTGGACAATTCGCCGAAAAAGCGTTCAAGGATTTCTGTTTCTCCCGTCGCCCGCTCCAGGGGAAGGGAGGAAAGATAGGAAAAACCGGGCTTTTCGTCCTTTCCACCAATTTGTGCGTAAATCTCTCGTACTATCGGAAAAAGTTTTGCCAGCAGGCAACACCGCCAGGCAACAATCCTGGTACCCAAAGATGCCAGTTGCTGATTCCACGGCTCCAGTTCCTGCCGGGTACGTTGCCCTTCCCGGATTTTCTGCAGTAAATTGTTCCGCTGGGCCAGCACTTGCTGGTAGCGGCGGAGACAGGCCAGGTAACCGGGTTGCAGGGGTCCCAGTTCCTGGTCCAGCCAGCGGCGCCGCATCTCGGGACTGCCTTTAATCATTAAAAGGTGATCGGGGGTAAACACAACGGGCAGCAGGAGCGGGTCCAGAGTGTGACCGGACTTGCCGTTTAACTTTCTCTGTTTTTTTCCTTCTGCGGTCAGAAGGATCACCGTAGAGTTATGCTGCTCGTCCAACCAGAAATCTATTTCCACCCGGCAAAAGGAACTGCTCCAGCGGATCATCTCCCTGTCCCGGTTGGTCCGAAAAGAATGACCGGTAAAACCAAAAAAAATAGCCTCCAGGAGGTTTGTCTTACCCTGGGCATTTCCTCCCGTGATCATATTAATCAGCGGATTGGGTTGCCACTTTAGGCGGGCATAATTGCGGAAATTCTCCAACCGGATTTCTTCTATACGCACCTGATTTCTCCCGGGCGTCGGGGCCCGTCATTCTTTCGGTGGTCTTGCAGGCAGCAGTAGGGAGAGGTAATTCTCCTCACCCGATGGTCTGAGCACGGCTGCACTTAAAGGGCCGGTCAACTCCAAAGTTAGATCCTCGCTGCCCAGGGCGCGCAGGCTTTCACCCATATACCGGGCGTTGAACCAGATTTCCAGGGGTTCTCCCTCTACTGTTCCGCTCACTTCTTCCCGGATCCAGCCGGCCTGCGTTTGCACGGAAACCACACAGCTGTTCTCCTGCAGAGAGAATTGTACTACCGGATTACCCTCGCGCACAAGCAAGGAGGCCCTTTCCGTTGCTTCTAAAATTTCCCTGGTGGCCAGTTGTGTTCGTGTAACGAATTCCCGGGGAATAACCTGTTCGTAAGGAGGATACTGGCCGGCAATTAAACGGGAGGCTATTTTCAGTGTTCCGGTAAGGAAGAAGGCGTGGTTTTCCCCGCACACGATGGTGATATCTTCCCCGCTGCCGCCGATTAGCCGGGCCACTTCGTTTAAAGTTTTACCGGGTATAATGACGTTGATATTTTGTTCTGGATGATTCTCCAGCTGAAAGCGCCGTACGGCCAGACGGTAGGTGTCAGTGGCCACCAATCGGAACTGTCTTTCTTCTACCTGCAGTAAGACACCCGTGAAGATGGGACGGGTTTCATCATTGGAAACGGCAAAGAGCACCTGCCGTAGCATCTCTTTAAGCGCGTCCTGGGCCAGGGAAAAACTGGTTCCTCTTTCCACTGCCGGCAGGCGGGGATATTGCTCGGAACCAAATCCATGAATGTTTACCTGTGATACTCCGTATGTAATGGTCGTACTGGTGCTTTCCGGCAGGGTATGGAATTGGATGGGCACGTCCGGCAGGTAGCGGACCAGGTCTGCAATGTACCGGATTGGCAGGACTACCGAGCCTTCTCTTTCCGTTTCAACGTCTACCGTACACTGAATTGTAAGCTCTGTGTCGGACCCGGTTACGGTTAGCTGGTTGCCATGCGCTTCAAAAAGAATCCCCGATAAGATGGGTAGCGGCGACCGCGGGGAAACTATTTTTTGTACGGTGCCTATGGCATAGGCCAGTGTGGTTTTGTTGGTGGTGAATTTCACCGGTTCTCCCCCACAATCATGATCAACATTATCTTTTTCACTTTATTAATAATAGGATCCCTATTAGGTGTTGTGTATTTGTGGATAAGTCTCGTTTTTCCTTTAAATTACCCTGGAAAATTTAAGTTCCTTTTGTGGATAATTAAATTTCTTCTTTAATCTTTTGCCGTATTTCTTTTATTGCTTCGTCCAGGAGCGCATCCGTGGCCAGCTGGGCGGTAATCTTCTCGCAGGCATGAAGAACGGTGGTATGGTCCCTTCCCCCGAAGGCATCCCCGATTTGCGGCAGGGAAAGATCCGTCAACTCGCGGGTCAGATACATGGCGATTTGCCGGGGAAAGGCCACATTGCGGCTGCGTTTTTTGGACTTGAAGTCCTCTGGTTTTAGACCGTAATAGGCGGCTACCTTTTCCTGGATCAGCTGGGCCGTAATTTGTTTGGGTGTCTTGCTGGGGAGGATGTCCTTCAGGATATCCCGCGCCAGCTGGGTGGTGATCTGCTGCTTGTACAGGGAGGCGTAGGCCACCACGCGGATGAGTGCTCCCTCCAGTTCACGGATGTTGGACGTAATTTGCTGGGCTATATATTCCAGTGTTTCATCGGGTACATTGACGTTGTCCAGGTGCGCTTTTTTCCTCAGGATGGCAATTCTCGTTTCCAGATCCGGTGGCTGGATATCTGTAATCAGGCCCCACTCAAAACGAGAGCGCAGCCGGTCTTCAAGGGTTGGTATTTCCTTGGGCGGCCGGTCACTGGAGATGACAATCTGCTTGTTGGCTTCGTATAAAGTATTAAAAGTATGGAAGAATTCTTCCTGGGTGCGTTCCTTTCCGGCCAAAAACTGTATGTCGTCAATGAGCAGCACGTCCATACCGCGGTACTTGTTACGAAATTCCACCGCCCGTTTGTCGACAATGGCATTGATCAGTTCATTGGTAAACTTTTCGGAAGTGACGTAGACTATGCGGCTATGGGTGCCCCGCTGGAGGATGTAATGGCTGATGGCATGCATCAGATGGGTTTTCCCCAGCCCTACCCCGCCGTAAATAAAGAGGGGATTGTAGGTTTCTGCCGGTGATTCGGCTACTGCCAGGCAGGCCGCGTGGGCAAAACGGTTGCTGTTGCCCACCACGAATGTATCAAAGGTATAGCGGGGGTTGAGGGGACAGGTTTCCGTGGTCAGAGAGGGCGCTGATTTCCGGATTCTGTTTAACAATTTTTGATTAACCTCTTCGGCGGGCAAAAATTGCACTTCAATTTCGTCTCTGGTAATTTCCTGAAGGTAATTTTTGATTACGGCCGCATAACGGCTGACCAGCCAGTCCCGGTAGAACTGGTTGGGGACCTGGACAAAAAAAGTGCTCCGGTGAAACCCCAGGGGGATTACCGATTCCTGCCAGATTTCATAGGTTTCCGGGTCCAGGCGCGGCTGGATATGGGCTAGCAGTTCCTCCCAAATTTCCGAAACGTGAGTTTTTACCATAAGAGGCAACCCCCTGCTGCTAACGATAGTCACAACTTAAAAAAGCCTCCGTAAAAAATTTGACGGGGCTTGTTCCTTTGTTTTTTTATCGTACAGATATCTACAGGCTTATGCCCAACTTTACCCACAGCCTGTGGATAATTTTATGCCCTACCGCTGGCTATTCAATAATAACAAATTTACCCGAGCATATCAACCGATAAAATGGCATCCTGTGGATAATTATGTATGCTGTGGATAAGCCATCGTCGCACAGGGGTTTTTTCTTGACTTGGGACGGGTTTTTCCTATATAATAACTTGTGATGTGTCTGGTTTTTCCAGTCCTGTACGGTGGTGAGGAGGTGTGACGACTTGAAGCGCACATATCAGCCCAAGAATAGAAAACGGAAAAAGATTCACGGCTTCTTAAAGCGTATGTCCACCAGGGCAGGTCGCAACGTAATTAAAAGGAGAAGGCTGAAGGGAAGGAAAAGACTTACCGCATAAGGCCGCTTAGTTATTTAGGTGGCCTTTTCGTAATTTGGTCAGGTGGTTTTGTGAGCGGGATTGGTCCGTGGCCATGGAGATTTTAAAAAAGAAAAAAGATTTTCAACGGGTTTACCGGCGGGGTCTTTCCGTGGCCAGCGGTGCCCTGGTGTTGTATTTGTCCCGTAACCGGGGGCAGGGACGGCGTTTTGGTTTTTCGGTGAGTAAAAAAACAGGTAAGGCCGTTGTCCGGAACCGGGTGCGCCGTGTTTTGCGGGAAATCTGCCGTCTCAATGAAGAGTGGTTTCCGCAGGGTTACGATGTCGTCATCATTGCCCGCCGGGAAGCCGTGGGGAAAAAGTTTCAGGATCTGGCAACACAACTGTACCAGCTTACCAGGCGGGCCGGACGCAAGATAAATCCGAAAGGTTGATTTCACATGCGTGCTTTGGTTATCGCGGGACTGCGTTTTTATCAACGGTTCATCTCACCTTTGAAACCGCCCAGCTGTCGCTTTTACCCCACGTGTTCCGAATATGCCGTGCAGGCCGTGGCTAAATACGGAGTTTTCCGCGGTTTACTCGTAGCCCTGTGGCGCCTTTTGCGTTGCCATCCCCTTTGCCGGGGTGGCTATGATCCGGTGAAATAAGCGAGGAGGGGATGGTTTGTTTCAGGCTTTAGTTGATGGAATGACCGCTCTGTTGAACTGGTTGTATCAGTTTACTGAAATGATTCATCTGGCCAATTATGGCCTGGCGATCATTTTACTGACTATTCTCATTAAAATTATCCTTTATCCTTTGTCCGTTAAGCAGATGCGTTCGATGGTGATCATGCAGCAACTGGCGCCCAGGGTTAAGGAGATTCAGGAGCGCTACCGCAACAAAGATCCCCAGAAGATGCAACAAAAAATTATGGAATTGTACCGGGAACATAATGTGAACCCTATGGCCGGGTGCTTACCTCTTTTAATCCAGATGCCCATTTTAATTGCCCTCTATCAAGCGCTTTTGCACTTTAATTATGCGGACCCAGCCCATGCCCGGTTCCTGTGGGTGCAAAATCTCAGCCAGGTGGGAGATCCTTACTTTATCCTCCCCCTTTTGGCGGGTTTAACTACCTATGTACAGGCGCGCATGACTACCAATATGACCGATCCCACCCAGCGCATGATGCTGATTATCATGCCCATCTTTATTGCCTGGATTAGTGCTACCGTGCCTGCAGGCCTGGCTTTATACTGGGTGACTTTCAATGCCGTCGGTATTGTCCAGCAGTATTTCGTGAACAGGCATACCCAAGGTTTGAAGGAGGCGCTAAATACCGGTGGAGGGAGTAGAGAAAACCGCTAAAACAGTGGAAGAGGCGGTTTCCCAGGCGCTGGCTCAACTGGGAATTTCCCGGGAAGAAGCGGAAATTGAGGTTTTGGAGGAACCTACGAGGGGTTTTTTAGGTTTGCTGGGCTCACGGCCGGCACGGGTCAGGGTACGGGTTAAAGATACACCAGTCCGCCGGGCAAGGGAATTGCTTGACAAGCTTCTAGGAGCCATGAACCTTCCCGTAGATATGGCCATTGAAGAAAAGGAAAATAACCTGTTTATTGACATAGAGGGACGGGATGTGGGTATACTGATCGGCAGAAGAGGAGAAACCCTTGATGCCCTCCAATACCTGGTTACTTTATACGTAAACAAAAATAAAACTCAGCGATACAAAGTTTTTTTGGATGTAGAAGGTTATCGCCGGCGGCGGGAGGAAACCCTGCAGCGTTTGGCCATCAAACTGGCCGAAAAGGCGAAACAGCGGGGTCGGAATGTGGTTCTGGAACCAATGTCTTCCCACGAAAGAAGAATAATTCATACCGCTCTCCAGGGAAGGGACGATATCTATACCTACAGCGAGGGTGAAGAACCTTACCGCAAAATAATCATCTCTCCAAAAAAATGAACGTATTGTGTGATTGTAGACCCAGCCGGTCTTAGCCGGGCTGGGTTTTTTCAAATGGTGGTGATTGCTTTTGTTGAATGATACTATTGCGGCCATTGCCACTCCTCTTGGTGAAGGGGCCATCGGGATTGTGCGTGTTTCTGGCCCTGACGCCATCGATATAGCGAGTAAATTATTTGTCAGCCGTACCGGTGTGGACTGGCGCAGGCAGGGCAGCCACCGTTTGTTTTACGGGCTGGTGGTGGACCCGGCCAACGGGCAGCCGGTGGACGAGGTTTTGCTGGGGGTCATGTATGCACCACGCACCTTTACGCGGGAAGATGTGGTTGAATTTAACTGTCATGGAGGCATTGTGCCCCTGCGGCGAACCCTGGAACTGGTACTGCAGCACGGGGCAAGGCTGGCCGAACCTGGTGAATTTACCCGGCGCGCCTTTCTGAACGGTCGCCTGGATCTGGCCCAGGCTGAATCAATTCTGGATATTATCAGGGCAAAAACGGAAGCGGGCCTCCAGGTGGCCATGTCTTTGCTGGCCGGGGAGCTTTCCTCCTGGGTTCATGCTTTTCAGGATCAGTTGCTCGGCCTGGTGGCCCAGGTGGAGGCAAGCATTGACTTCCCCGAAGAGGGCATCGAAGAGGCTACCCGCGAGGAGCTGATCCAGGCGGTGCGCACAATCATCGACCAACTGGAGGAGTTGCTCCGGCAGGCCCGGTACGGAAAGGTTTACCGGGAAGGATTGCGCACAGTGATTGTCGGCCGGCCCAATGTGGGCAAATCCTCTTTACTTAATTCCCTGTTGCGGGAAAAGCGGGCCATTGTTACCGAGATACCCGGCACCACCAGGGATATCATTGAAGAAGTGGTTAATGTCCGGGGCATACCCATCCGCCTGGCCGATACGGCCGGGTTGCGGAAAACCGATGATGTGGTGGAGAGGATCGGGGTGGAGCGTTCCCGGGAACTGGTGAAGATGGCCGATCTGGTGCTGGTGGTGCTGGATGCCAGCACGGGATTGACTGACGAGGACCGCTCTGTCCTCGAACTGGTGCGGGGGCAGAAGGGAATTATACTGGTCAATAAGAGTGATATCGGTGACGGGCAGGCCCTGGCCCGTGAGGTTGAACGGCTTGCCCCGGACAAGCCCGTGAAGGTGATTTCGGTCAAAACCGGTGAGGGCCTCGGACAGGTGGAAGAGGCCATTGAACAAATGGTTCTCGGTGGGCAGGCGATCGCGTCTGAACTGCCCCTGGTCAGTCATGTACGCCACAAGCAGGTCCTGGCGCGCTGTCATGAACATTTGCAGGAAGTGCAGCGGGCGTTATGTGCTGGCGAAAACCTGGATTTGGTGGCCATTGATTTGCGTGCCGCCTGGGAGGTTCTGGGGGAAATTACCGGGACTACCGTTGCTGAAGACATAGTTGATCGTATTTTCCGGGATTTCTGTATCGGAAAGTGAGGTGTGGTACTGGTGGAGTATCTGGCTGGAAAATATGATGTGATTGTGGTGGGAGCGGGCCACGCAGGCTGTGAAGCAGCTCTGGCTGCGGCCCGCATGGGCTGCCGCACCTTAATATTAACCTTGAATCTGGATAATGTGGCCCTGATGCCCTGTAACCCGGCTATGGGAGGCCCGGCCAAAGCCCAGCTGGTGCGGGAGGTGGATGCTCTGGGGGGCGAAATTGGCCTCAACACTGACCGCACGGCCATCCAGATGCGCCTGTTGAATACCGCAAAGGGGCCGGCTGTGCGGGCCCTGCGGGCCCAGGCCGACAAGAAGCGTTACCAGTGGAGCATGAAGAGAGTTTTGGAAAGCCAGGAGCGTCTGGACGTGAAGCAGGTCCTGGTGGAGCGTTTGCTGGTCAGGGGTAATCGTGTGGAAGGCGTAGTGGGCAGTACCGGAGCCAGGTTCCTGGCCCCGGTGGTGATTCTCACCACTGGAACTTATTTAAACGGGCGCATCATCATCGGTGATCTGGCCTATACCGGTGGTCCCAACGGCCAGTTTGCTGCCGTCGGCCTGTCTGATTCCTTGCGGGGGCTGGGTCTGGAGTTGGGTCGCTTTAAAACCGGTACCCCTGCCCGGGTGGACCGGCGGACCATAGATTTCAGTAAGATGACCATTCAGCCGGGGGACGATCGCCTGCTGAACTTTTCTTTTATATCTCCCGTGACCCACCGGGAGCAGGTGCCCTGCTGGCTTACCTATACCACTGAGGAAACCCACCGCATTATTCGGGAAAATCTGCATCGCTCTCCACTTTTCAGCGGTTTCATCAAGGGGACGGGGCCTCGCTACTGCCCTTCCATTGAAGATAAGGTGGTCCGCTTTGCACACCGGCCCAGCCATCAGGTTTTCATAGAACCTGAGGGTCTGGACACAGTGGAGATGTACGTACAGGGCATGAGCACCAGCCTTCCCGAAGATGTTCAGCTGGCCATGTTGCGCACACTACCCGGTCTGGAAAGGGTAGAAATAATGCGCCCGGGTTATGCCATCGAGTATGACTATCTTGTTCCCACCCAGTTGAAGCTTTCGCTGGAGTGTAAAACCATTAGTGGCCTGTTCAGTGCCGGCCAGATTAACGGTACTTCCGGTTACGAAGAGGCTGCCGCCCAGGGCATTATAGCCGGCATTAATGCCGCCCGTTTTATTCAAAACAAGGACCCGCTGATTTTATCCCGTTCCGAGGCTTATATTGGTGTGCTGATCGACGATCTGGTGACCAAAGGGACCAGTGAACCATATCGTATGCTGACTTCCCGGGCGGAATACCGTTTGCTGTTGCGTCAGGACAATGCTGATTTGCGGCTCACGGAAAAGGGCTACCAGGTGGGGCTGGTAACTCCGGAGCGATACAGGGTATATGAAAAGAGGCGTCGCCTGATCCGTGAAGAGGTGGGTCGTTTGCGTCGCACCATGGTTACCGTGGATGAAAAGGTGCAGGCGGTGCTGGAAAAGGCCGGCAGTGCCCGGTTGCAGCAGGCTACATCACTGGCTGTGTTATTGCGCCGGCCTGAAATAACTTACCAGCACATTAAGGAAATAGATCCGGGGGTCCCTGACCTGCCCCCCGATGTAGAAGAAGAAGTGGAAATAGAGATAAAATACGATGGCTATATTAAAAAGCAGCAGGCCCAGATAGAACGGTTTGAGAAACTGGAAGGCCGTCGCATTCCCGATGATATAGACTATTCCGACATTAAGGGTCTTGCTAACGAGGCGAGGCAAAAGCTGGAACAAATACGCCCCCGTTCCATCGGCCAGGCCAGCCGTATTTCCGGGGTCAATCCTGCCGATATTGCCGTTTTGCTCGTCTACCTGGAGGGCCGTCACCGGGTGCAACAGGAAGAGACCGGTGGGGAAGTTTAAAAGAGGGTAGAATAAGTTGCATGAATTCAAACAGTTGCTTCTTGATGCCGCCGGCGCTTTGGGCATTTCCTTGACCGAAACCATGTGCGAGCAATTTGCCCTTTATTACCGTTTGTTGATCGAATGGAATGCAAAGGTTAATTTAACCTCACTGGTTAGACCCGGGGATGTGGTCATAAAGCACTTCATAGACTCCCTAAGTTGCCTGCTGGTTCATAAACCGGTTTGCGGGTCCCGGATGGTTGATATCGGAACCGGCGCGGGGTTTCCCGGTTTACCGCTGAAAATCGCACGGCCCGATCTCCGCTGCACGTTGATCGAATCTGCTGGCAGGAAGGTTTCTTTTTTGCATCAGGTGGTTGGGTCCCTGGGCTTTTTTGATGTGGATGTAGCTTACGGTCGTGCGGAGGAACTGGCCCGTCGTGAGCATTACCGTGACTCTTTTGATCTGGCTCTGGCCCGGGCAGTAGCCCCATTGCCCGTTTTGCTGGAATATACCCTTCCTTTTTTAAAAACAGGGGGTTATTTCATTGCTCTCAAGGGCCCGGCAGTAGAAGAGGAACTGCCAGCCAGTGGCAATGCCTTAAAGGCTCTGCGTGGTTTGGTGCGGGAAATAAAAATTATTTTTTTACCTTTTATTGCTGAGGAAAGGAGATTAATCTTGATCGAAAAAACGGGTCCCACACCAGAAAAATATCCCCGCCGGCCAGGCGTTCCCGCCCGGCGTCCGTTGTAGGTTCTTCATGTGGTAGATTGATTTTTAAGTCAGGTTTTTTCCATACATAAAATCCGCAAAAGCATGGCATATTAACATTGGAGGTGAGTACCCGAATGCCACAACAAATCAAGTGCTCGGTTTCGGAGTGCCAGTTTAACAGCGATTTAGCATGTGATGCTCCGATGATTCAGGTAGACCGCAATGGTGTCAGCAAAGCCAGTAATTCTCCCCAGACCAAGTGTGACACCTTTAAGCCACGGAGTTAACACGAGTAATGGCTGCTGTTGTAGACAGCGGCCATTTTTTTTGCAGGAACAGTCACTGGTTCTGTTGAATAATTGCCCGTGAGAATCTGTTGAAGGAGTGGTTATCATTGGGAAAGACCATCGCCATTGCCAATCAAAAGGGAGGTGTGGGAAAAACAACCACGGCAGTTAACCTGGCGGCATGGCTTTCCCTCATGGGAAAACAGGTCCTCCTGGTGGATATTGATCCCCAGGGTAATTCCACCAGCGGGCTGGGCATTGATAAAGACCGGTTAGAGTTTTGTATTTATGATGTTATTATCGGCTCACGGGATCTGCAGGATGTGATGGTGGACTCTTCCCTTCCTGGGTTAAAAGTGGTCCCGGCCACCATTGAGCTGGCCGGCGCTGAAATTGAGCTGGTATCAATGGCTGACCGGGAACGGGTCCTGCGCAGGGTGATTCATTCCGTGCGGGAGCAATTTGATTTTATTTTTATTGATTGTCCTCCGTCGCTTGGTTTATTGACTCTCAACGCTCTGGCTGCCGCTGATTCGGTCTTGATTCCCATTCAGTGCGAATATTATGCTCTCGAGGGGGTTGGTCAGTTGATGAACACAATTCATCTGGTCCAGCGGAGTTTGAACCCCCAACTGGAACTGGAGGGCATATTGTTGACCATGTTTGACGGGCGCACCAACCTTAGTATTCAAGTAGTGGAAGAGGTCAAAAAATTTTTCCCGGGTAAGGTGTACAGAACCATAATTCCCCGCAACGTGCGTTTGAGTGAGGCTCCCAGTCACGGTCAACCGGTTATGATTTATGATCGCCGTTCCCGCGGGGCAGAGGTTTATCAAGAGCTGGCCAAGGAAGTGATGGGCATTGAGTAAGAAACGCGGTCTTGGTCGGGGGCTGGGTGCTTTAATCCCCGTAATGCATTCTGAAGGGGAGGGCTCGATGCAGGAGATACGGGTGGATGCAGTGCAGCCAAATCCCCGCCAGCCAAGGCAAGCCATGGACCAGGAAAAAATACAGGAGCTTGCTCTTTCTATTCAAGAACACGGTGTTGTTCAGCCCATTGTTGTCCGTCCAATTCCTGGTGGAAAATACGAAATTATTGCCGGTGAAAGGCGCTGGCGTGCCTGTCGTTTACTGGGCGTGGAATTTATCCCGGCCATCATCCGGGAATACGGCGACATGGAAGCTTCAGCCGTTTCGCTGATCGAAAATGTGCAGCGGGAAGACTTGAGCCCGTTAGAAGAAGCAGTTGCCTACCGCCGGCTAATTGATGAGTTTGGCCTGACTCAGGAGGATATTTCCAGGCTGGTTGGGAAAAGCAGGCCCTTTATTGCCAATACACTCCGTTTATTGAGTTTACCTCCGGAAGTTCAGGACATGCTTAACGCGGATCTTATTACTGCCGGCCATGCTCGGGCTATTCTTTCTCTGGAAGATGCGTCGATGCAAATTGCCACTGCCCGGGAAGTGGTTTCCGGTGGCTTAAATGTCCGTGAAACGGAAGAACTGGTCCGCCGCATTTCTGACAGGGACGTTAAAAACAATGAGCCGGCACAAAAACAGGCATCTCCTTCTCGCCGTAATAAAGATGAGGAATTGGAATCTATGGAGGATATGCTTGGTGTTGCCCTGGGTACAGGGGTGCGTATCCGTTCCCGGCGGGGTGGGCGGGGAGTTATTGAAATTGCCTTTGAGAGCCGGGCACAGCTGGAGGAAATTATCAATCTGCTGATGAAATGAGATAGTTGTTAATAGAAAAAATAAAGCAGGCTAAGGAATAAATGTTTCACGTGTTACATGACGGTGAAACAACAATGCGGAGGGTAGGGTATGGATGATTTTAGACTCGGCTTTTTGCTCGGCCTGCTGGTGGGAGAGGGCCACTTTGGTGGTGACGGCAGGCAACCACAGATAACTCTGCGCATGCACGCACGACACCACCGCCTTTTTGAGTGGCTGACTCAGAACGTTCCGGGTTCTCGCCTGTACGGCCCGTATACCCATGGCGGCCGAAACTACTATCAGTGGATGGTCAGGGGCGAAAGTTTAAAAAAAATATTACCCCTCCTCGATGCGCTTCCGATGGCGGAAATTTCTCCAGTTACTTATGCCCGTTACGAGAAGATGAAGGCAGATTATGGTCTATCCAGTGATCGAAAAGCTAAAAGGTCATAAATTAATTACGTAATTTCTCTTGAGCCGCCTGCCGGGCCGCATGATAAATTTCCTGGACAGGACGACCCGAGCTCTCTGCCAGCCGGCGGCAGTCTTCATATTCCGGGCTCACCTGAAGTGGGTGATGCGCCACTGAATAGGCCACCTTCACCCCCACCTGGCCCCACGGTGTCTGCACCTGTATCTGCCGGCGGTTGAGAACGCGCCTCCGTTCCTGCCTTATGCGTACTCCAAGGGTGGTAGTTTCCCGGAAAATAATGTCAATTAAAACTTCTTCTAAAGCAGGTGGGCAGAGAACTGCCAGGCGTGTGCCGGGTCGCCCTTTCTTCATTATTGTGGGCAAAAGAAAAACGTCCAGAGCCCCGGCCCGGCGTAACAGGTTGTCCACATAAGGAAAAAATTCCGGATTCATATCGTCGATGTCCGTTTCCAAAACCAGGACAGTCTGGCTGTCTTTCGCTGGTTCAGACTCATCCGGTAATTGTTCACCCACGAAGACCCGCAGGAAATTGGGTAAGGCGTAATTCCCACTGCCGATGCCGTATCCGATGCTGGTGATCTGCATGGAAGGTAGGGGGCCAAAGCCGGCAGAGAGAGTGGCGGCAAAGGCGGCACCGGTGGAGGTGACCACCTCGTCCTGCACATTAATCGAACGCACTGGCAAGCCGCGCATTAACTCTGCAGTTGCCGGGGCCGGAACGGGCATAATGCCACGACCACTGTTAATGATGCCACAACCCACCGGCAGGGGGGAGCAATAGATCTTATCTACCTGCAGCATAAAAAGGGCCAGACAGCTGCCGACTACGGCCAGGATGGAATGCACCGCTTCTTCCCCGTCAAAATGAACCTCCCGGGGGGACAAGCCCCGGACTTTCGCTTCGGCGCCTGCAAGGCGTTGAAAGACACTGCCGGCGGTTTTCTTGACTGGAGCTGGGAGGGGACTTGAGGTTATGATCTCCAGGATGTCGTTTATGCGGTACTGTCTCTGGGCCAGCGAATTCATGGAAAAAATTACTCGCGTACCCCGCCAGCCACCTCTCACATCTTCCCCGATCCTTATTTCAAAGCCAGTCAGGTAGAGCAGTTTAAGCTGGTCAATCAGATCCCGGGCACTTACCCCCGCATCAATTAGCGCCGCCACAGTCATGTCCCCGCTGATACCGCCAACGCAGTCAAAATAGACTATTTTCATGAGTTAATCTCCTTTCACAGCAAGCTCTCCATGATATCAAAAGAAGGAGTTTAAATTAGTAATTGTTCAGTAAAACCGCTACTGTCTGCACGATACCGCCCAGCACACACTGGAATACTGGTTCTTCATAAAACCAGAGGTATCAATTAAACCTGAAATATCAGTAGCAGAGCCATTTAGTGGTGAGTGCTGTGCGGCTTCATGGCGGTGTCACTGAACAGTTACGATTTTACGTTTGAATAAACCACAGTTTTAGTATACTCTATTCAGGGAAGTCAGCGAACAGATAGTATAAAGAAAAGGGGGGATTTACAGATGATCTTTTTCGATCGTACCGATGCCGGCAAGAAATTGGCCGAAAAATTAAAGGGCCTTTGTGAGCGGGATGGACTGGTGCTGGCCATACCCCGGGGTGGGGTGGTGGTGGGGGCAGAAATAGCCAGAACACTGTGTATCCCACTGGATGTGATCATTCCCAGGAAAATAGGGGCGCCCCACAACCCGGAATTGGCTATTGGTGCAGTAACGCAGGACGGGACAACCTTTTTCAACCAATCATTGCTTGCTTTTCTGGGGTTGGAAGAAAAAGATCTGACCGGGTTCGTGGAAGAACAAAAAAGGGAAATAAAAAGGCGGATGAACCTGTACCGGGGCGGGGTGGAATACCCGGATTACAGCGGGCGGTGCATTATCGTTGTTGACGACGGCATTGCTACCGGTTACACGGTACTGGCCGCCCTTCGCTGGATCCGGCAAAAATTCAAGCCCCAGAAGCTCATTTTGGCCGTACCGGTGGCGCCGCGGGACACCCTGGACCGGCTTGAAGACGAGGTGGACCAGCTGGTGGTACTGGCAGCTCCGGACAATTTTTACGCCGTAGGGCAGTTTTACCGGGATTTCAGCCAGATCACCGATCAAGAAGTAATAGCCCTGCTCAGAAAACTATCCTAGCCGGGATTAAAAAAACGCCTCCCGGTCATACTAAAAGGGAACGGGAGGTGTTTTAAAAGTGACGAAAAAAATTGCGGTAGAAGAAGGTTTAACGGGGTTGAGGGAACTCTTAAGGGAGCAAGGATATACCGTGGTAAACCCCGACAGCAATGAAAAGGTCATGGCCATGGTAGTCACCGGGCTGGACAACAACACCATGAACATGCAGGACATCGCTACAAAGGTACCGGTAATTGATGCGGCGGGAAAAACGCCGGACCAGATTTTAACGCGGATCAAGAAACTGAAATGACCCAGCACTCACCACAATATGACTCTGCTCCCGGTGTTTCAGGTTTAATTGACAAATCAGGTTTTGGGAAGAGCTAGTGTTCCAGTGAGTGCTGGGTCACGCTCACTCACATGCTCCCCGTAAGATGCGCACCACGGCTTGCTTCGGACCGCCCAGCACTCACTGAAAAAGATATACTGGAAAGGGCAGCGTTTACTACTTGGTACATCAGTCTTAAATAGTACAACATTTCCGGTGAGTGCTGGGTTACCGGCGCTCCGCAAAATCGTTCACTCTGGACAACGCCGTGCCATTGTAGTAAACAGAGCGGTTTTACCGAACATTTATCCACCCGGTGGGGGTCGTACCTCAGTACCTAAATTACAACCACCCGTGAAGGAAACCCGGGTTTAAATTTCCCGGGTTTCCTTCCTGGTACAGAGGGCTATGGTTTGTAGCAGACCCTGGGCAATAACTTCGGCCATACGCATGACCAGATTCAACCGGGTGTTTTGCAGGACGAGGTATTCCATAAAACCGCCCACGTTAACGATGCCGGTAATGTGAATTTCACCCACCGGGGGCAATTTTTTGTTTACCCCGGCTCCCGGATGCAGGGCACCATCGCCTATGGTAACAAGACCGACGCTGTCTACACCACCCAGTGATGCATCGACGGCGATCACCAGGGGGTTCTGGTGAACCCGGTAGATTTCATCCAGCTTATCCTGTAAATTGCTGGCATGGACAGGCTGGTCAAGGGTGCCATAAACCGCGAACACATCCTGATTACAGGACGCCAGTTTGGTCCCCACCAGCGGGCCGAGACAATCGCCGGTAGATCGGTCGGTGCCAATACATAACAGCACCAGAGGCTGGCCGGACAGCCCCCCGTAACGCTCCAGGCGAGCTAGAAGGTCATAACCGAACTTTTTTGTGGCCATGGGATCTTCTATATGAATCCTTGTTTTCCCACCATCTGTCATTTCTCGGGCCTTATCAATCACTGTGAATTCCCCCTGATTTGCCAACAACTAGTATATTTATTTCCCCACAGGCCCGGAATTATTCCTGGCCGGATTAATTTTGGTCAAACTCCAACCCCCGGTGCATAGGATTGAAAAGGGGGTGATGGACTTGCCGGGAAGCGGCTGGTTCAGGCAATGGTTCCAGGTCAGCGCCCTTTATGCTGGTACGGTTATTGGGGCCGGGTTTGCCTCCGGTCAGGAAATTATGCAGTTTTTTATTATTTTTGGCAAACAGGGGCTCTGGGGCGTAAGTTTAGCCACACTGCTTTTTGGCATTTCAGGGTTTCTGGTGATGAGCTTAACCACAGCGTTCAGGTGCAGCAGTTATGCTGAACTGCTGCCGCTCCTGATGGGCCGAAAAATGGCCCGGGTGGTAGATTGGTTAGGCCTGGCCATGCTGCCGGGGGGTCTGGCCGTGATGCTGGCCGGCAGTGGGGCACTGCTCCATGAACAACTTGACCTGCCTGCAGACGTGGGAACACTGACGGCAGCCCTCATTACGATCCTGGTTATTCTGGGCGGGCTGGAAGGAGTGCTCCTGGCCAACATGATCCTGGTACCGTTGAAAGTGCTGATGATCAGTCTGGTTTGCCTGATCACCGTCGTTCACCACGGCGGATGGCCTGAAATCACGGGTCCAGGCACGCCGCTGACAGGTGCAGCCCGACACTGGCTCTGGTCCAGTGTGCTTTACGTTTCCTACAACATGGTTGTCCCGCTGGCCGTTCTGTCCTCACTGGGACGCAGTGTGGATCGACGGCCGGGGGTCGTTGCGGGTTTTACCGGCGGGGTAGCACTGGGAACTACGGCTGCCCTGGTTACTCTCGCAGGGCTGTTTTTTTATCCCCAGATCACCTCTTATCAGGTGCCCCTTTTGCGCATTGCTGGCGAATTGGGGGAGAACTGGCGGTACGTGCTGGGAATATTGATCTGGCTGGCCATTATAACCACCGCCATTGCTGACGCCCATGGCTTTGCCAGTCGCCTTGCTCCCGGTGGTGGCTGGAATTACCGTCTGGCGGGTACGGTTACCGTTCTGCTTACCTTGCCCCTGGCAAAATTGGACTTTACCCGGCTGGTGCAAATACTGTACCCGCTATTCGGCTATGCCGGCCTGGTAATCATGGCCGGCCTCCTGCTCACACCCTTCAGGTTAAAGTGGATATTCAGGGAATGGAAATAGGGAGGAATTGCGCTTCCGTTTCGAGAAAAAAGATCTTCAGAAAGCAAGGGCAGAAAGAAAGGACGGTTTCGTTATTGAACTGGCTTGACTTATTACTGCTATGGATGATTTGCTGGTCTTCCTGGCGGGGTGTCCAAACTGGCCTGGTGGCCGGCCTGGCCCAGTTGTGCGGCCTGTTTATCGGCCTGGCTCTAGCCCGGGAATACCAGGCCCTCCTGGCGGCATATCTCAGGCGGCAGATTCCCCTTGAGCAATGGATTAAATCCTGGTTTGCCGCTCCGGCTATCGGCCTGGGTCCCGGGCCCTTATCTGGATGGAACCAGCATATAGCCCAGGGAGTGCTGGAAACGCTGTCCTTTATTGCCATCCTGCTGGTTGCAACCCGCTTGATTGGCTGGCTGGGACAGCTACTGGCCCGGTCAGTCAGGTTTAGTTTTCTCGGTCCCGCGGACCGCGTCGGGGGACTAATTTTGGGTATTGCCCGGGGAATTATGGTAGCGACAATATTTTTAGCCATCACTTTTACCTTTCAAAATACGGTCCGATCCTGGTTACCCGGGGAGACCCTACCATGGCTTACCCGGGCAGTGGAAGGTTCCCGCCTGACCCATTTTCTAACCCCTGCAATTGACGCGTTGCAACAGCTTATACCTGTTCTTTTAGCCCGCTACAACTGAAGCAGACACACCGACTGCTAAGTTTCAGATAGCCGGGAAATAATACCTCCGACCGACCGGTTTAGTTGGGCAAAATTCATTTAAGAATAGTTACCGCATCTGTATAAAAAGGGGTGACCTGTAACATGGAGAATAATCAATCCGGCACAACGCCGGCCTGGACAAAGCTGAATAGAGCGGAGCAGGAAGCAGTGATGAACCTGGCGGAAGAGTACCGGCGTTTCATCACTGCGGCTAAAACGGAGCGGGAAACCATAGACCTGGCGGTTATGCTGGCTGAAGAGAAGGGGTTTGTTCCCCTGGAAAAATGTGGCACCCTGCGACCGGGAGAACGTGTTTTTACCACGTGCCGGGGTAAATGCATGGCCATGGCCGTGATAGGCAGTGAAACCCTGGAAAATGGTCTATCCATTGTAGGTGCCCACGTGGATAGCCCCCGTTTGGACCTGAAACCCAGGCCGCTTTATGAAGAGGCAGGCCTGGCCCTGTTCAAGACGCACTACTACGGAGGCGTAAAAAAATATCAATGGGTTGATATTCCCCTGGCTCTGCACGGAGTGGTGGTGAAAGAAGATGGTCAGATAGTGAAACTGGTCATAGGGGAAAAGGAAACGGACCCCGTCTTCACCATTGCCGACTTACTGCCCCACCTGGCCAAAGATCAAATGGAGAAAAAGATGAGTGAAGGCATCAGCGGCGAAGGGTTGAACCTGCTGGCAGGCGGTGTCCCGGTGGCCGACGAAGGAGCACAAGAAAAAATTAAGCAAACCGTGTTGGACTACCTGAACAGGGAGTACGGCTTCCAGGAGGAGGACTTAATCAGCGCGGAAATAGAAGCCGTGCCGGCCTGGCCGGCCCGGGACGTGGGGCTGGACCGCAGCATGATTGGTGCTTACGGACAGGACGACAGGGTGAGCGTTTTCACCACTTTGAAAGCCATAGTTCAATTACCCACACCCTTGCGCACGGCAGTGGCCCTTTTTGTGGACAAAGAGGAAATTGGTAGTGTGGGAAACACCGGCATGTACTCGGCCTTTTTTACCAATTTTGTGGCCGAGCTGGCGGTCAGGATTCTCCCTCAATACAGCGAAATCAGCTTGCGGCGCATCCTGGCCCACTCCCGGGCTCTTTCGGCCGATGTGAATGCTGCGCTTGACCCCAATTATCCCGATGTTATGGATAAGTTTAATGCCGCCCGGCTGGGACACGGTGTGGTTTTGACCAAGTACACGGGCTCCGGGGGTAAAAAGGGGACCAGCGATGCCCACGCCGAGTTTATGGGCCTGGTACGCCGCCTGTTTAATCAACACGGAGTGGTCTGGCAAAGCGGCCTTCTAGGAAAAGTCGATCAGGGGGGTGGCGGTACCATTGCCTATCTCCTGGCCGTGCACGGCATGGACGTGGTGGACTGCGGGGTTGCCCTGCTGGGAATGCATTCCCCATTTGAGGTGGCCCACAAGGCGGACATTTACATGGCCTACCGGGGATACCGGGTATTCCTCGGGGCTTAAAGGCGGAGGGTTGTTGCCGTGGAAGGTATTTTAGGGTCCCCAATGATGCAAGTGGTCCTGGCCCAGGTGGCCGCCGTTGACTGGGGTAAAGTTTTAGGTGCGGCCATCAAGGTTTTGCTCATCCTCGTGCTGGCCTTCGTGGTCATGCGCCTGGGCGACGCGGCTGTGGAACGTTTTTTCAATAACTGGAACAAGCTTGGCCCCATTGACAGCCGGCGTGCACAGACCCTGCGCACCCTGCTGAGAAGCGGCCTTCACTACACCGTCTACTTTATCGCCATGGTTACCATTTTGAACCTCTTCGGGGTGCGGGTGGAAGCCATCCTGGCCGGGGCCGGCGTGGTGGGCCTGGCGGTTGGCTTTGGCGCCCAGAACCTGGTCCGGGACGTGATTACCGGGTTTTTTATTCTGCTGGAGGACCAGTTTGCCGTCGGGGACTATATTACTGCGGCCGGGGTAAGCGGTACGGTGGAAGAGATGGGCCTGCGGGTGACCCGCCTGCGGGATTTCGGCGGGGAACTGCACATCATCCCCAACGGCCAGATTACCCAGGTCACCAATCACAGCCGGGGCAATATGCGGGCACTGGTGGAAGTGGGCGTTGCCTATGAGGAAAATCTGGACCGGGCATTGGCCGTGCTGCAGGAAGTCTGCGAGCAGGCCGCCCGGGATATGACCGATATTATTGCCGAAGGCCCCCATGTACTGGGGGTGGTCAATTTCGGGCAATCGGATGTGGTGATCAGGATTATTGCCTATACCAGACCCATGCAGCAATGGTATGTGGAGCGGGAATTGCGGCGCCGGATTAAAGAAGCCTTTGACCGGGAAGGTATTGAAATACCTTACCCCAGGCGGGTGGTGCTGACCATGAGCGGAGGTGAAAGGCATGATCAGGTATCAGGTTGGTGATGTGGTGAGAACCCGCAAGCCCCACCCCTGTGGAGGCGACCAGTGGGAAGTGATGCGGACCGGAATAGACTTTCGCATCAAGTGCCTTACCTGCGGCCGGGTGGTTATGCTCCCCCGGCCCAAATTTGAAAAAAGCGTGCGGGCGATTGTGCGCTCAAATAGTGATGATAACCAAACAGGTAAATGATTGCTCTTTTGCCGGCTGCGAAAAACAAAAAGGAGAAAAATTCATGAGAAAACATATAATACCATATAATACCATATAATACCCTGCACGGGTCTTTTTTTTTATTAATAAAAATAATATCGCTCCGGACATGGAGAGCAGGCGCAGCCAGCCTGGGTTTTATTTTTTTATTAATAAAAATAATATTTTCAAGAAGGTTTTCTAATAAAGACTATCGAACTATTGTCAATATCAGAAAACTACGATTCGGAGGTGAAGAGGCGAAAGGGAACAAGGCGCCGTCATTTGTACGCGGAATATATTTTCGGACCCACTTAACTATTGGCTCTTCACAATTACCTGTGGGGGAGGATTAAATGAAGAAGGGGATAACCAACAAAATTGCCCTGGCCACACTGCTGTTGATGCTGGTCGTTCTGGCTTTAGGG
>DYEX01000040.1 GCA_020725525.1 Desulfovirgula sp. | reverse complement strand
GCACCAGTACCCAGAAAAAGGTGACCGGGTCGATTTTCCGGTTGCGCTGGACGTATCCGACTTTAGCCGCTGTTTCCCTTAGCCACTCCGGAGAGAACATCTTGGTCAGAACGTTTTCTATTTCGCGTGGATTAATTTTTCCGGGAATTAGAGCCAATGTAGAACCTCCTCGCGAACATTATTTGGAGGAGAATTCCACAAAGGGACGGGCATACTCCTTCTTTTCAAAGAACAATTCCCGCTATTTATTTTCCAGGGACAAAGCCCTATCTCTGGCTGTTATTGGTATATCCAGGGCTTAACCGAACACAAATGGGGCATGGCAATATAACGTAGCCAGTTAACGCATAAGCAGTTGATCCAGCGTTGTTCCTTTCCTTATAAAGATTCCATCTGCACATTCTGTACAGAATGTGCTATTATGAAGGTAAGAGGTGATGCTGATGCTGGAAGAATTGAAATTTACCGAAGCTCGCGGCGGCTTCTCGGCCCTGTACAGCAGAGTCTTCAACCACTACCGGCCGGTGATCATCAGGCGCAGGCAGGCGGAAGAAGTCCTGGTCCTGCGGGCCGATCTCCAGAAGCTGCTCCTGGAAAAGTACAGGCTCAAACCGGAGGTCATCCAGGAAGAGGATGGATCTATCACCCTTGCCCTGGATGAGCTCGAGCTTTACGCCAACGGCCGGACGGTGGAAGAGGCCGCGCAGGAACTGGTCCAGGACCTGAAGTTCTATGCCCAGGACTACCTCGAACGCTCCCAGCTTTTCATCAACGCTCCCAACCGGCGGGCGCACTTCCCGTACATCCTGCGCGTACTGCTCTGCGACAGCGACGAGGAAATGCGGAGCCTGCTGGAGCTCTGAAAATGCCTCCTAAGTTTGGGGACTTGAAGCGGTACTGCGAAAAGAACGGTTGGGTGCTGGTCCGGAGCACCGACCACTGGTACTATGAGAAGGTCCTGGCCGACGGAACCGTGCTCCGGACGAAGGTGAGCCGCGCGGTACACAAAGAAATTCCGAAGCAGTTGTGGCAGAGGATTCTCAAAAAACAGCTGAAGATAACTGAAAAAGAGTTTTGGGAGTCTCTTTGAAGCTTTTTCTTTTCGTGTCCATCCTGATACCTGTTTTTTACCTCCGAGGGCAAGCCAACCAAATTAAATTTAACAGGTAAGAATTCACATGCAATAGTCTGTTAGCAAGCAAAATGTAAGCGTCAAACCCTACCCACCTGGCACAATCCCCGGGTTTATTAGGATAATCTTCCTCAGAAAAGGAAATGGGGAGGATTTTTTATAACCAAAGCTGAAAAGCAAAAACTATGGGAAACCCGGGTTGCCGAATATCGTGCCAGCGGCCGGAGTGCTAAAGCATGGTGCGCCGCCCATAACGTAACCCCCCGGCAGCTATGGTACTGGCTCCGGAAGTTTAAGGAATCATCCCCCGCCGGGTCAACACGGTGGCTGCCGGTTGAATTAAGCAAGCAATCACCTTCGGACCAGGGTGACTCCCTGCTGCTCAAAATAGGTCAGGCCTGCATCGAGGTAAAACCCGGTTTTGATCCAGCCTTGCTTTCTCAAGTAGTCCGGGTTCTGGTATCGTTATGCTGAACGAATTGGGTATCGACCGGGTTTACCTCGCCTGCGGCGCCACCGATTTGCGTAAGTCCATCGACGGGCTGGCCGTGCTGGTCAAAGAGGGGTTCGAACTGGGCCCCTTCTCCTCCTGTCTTTTCGTCTTCTGTAACCGGCAGCGGGATAAAATTAAAATTCTCCACTGGGATCACAATGGATTCTGGCTCTATTACCGCCGGCTGGAGAAGGGCAAATTCCCCTGGCCGGCGGATACCGGCTCGCCAACTTTGGCCATTAGCCGCCGGGAGTTGCGCTGGTTGCTCGATGGTCTCCCCTTAAAACAACCCCATGCACATCCCAAGGTAAAAGCACGTACCATCTTGTAATGGCAGAAATATTTTCAGTTCCCGGTTGATTTTGGAGGGATTTTAACGCCATTCGTCGAATTACCGGGTCATGAATACTGTAAAGAATGTCGCCACCATGACTATCGAAGAACTGCGGGAGCGCTGTGTGCAACTGGAACAGCAAAACGCTGAACTGAGCGCCAGGCTGAACTGGTTGATGGAGCAGCTTCGCTTGAGCAAACGCCGGCAATTCGGCGTTTCCAGCGAACGGACCGCTTCTGGCTACCAG